>JAHXHR010000027.1 GCA_025656505.1 Candidatus Thiodiazotropha sp. (ex Epidulcina cf. delphinae)
CAGCGGTTATGCCAATCAGGAATGAAATGGCGTGAAAGAGGGGTATCTATTATATTGAGCTTAAGAACCTTGGAGCGATCAAATCGTTGGGGACAGTTCTGGGGGAAAGTTAGCCAATTTGGCGTAGGGTACTAATACACTACATCATGCTATAGCTACACCCTGGCGCTCAGTGTTTCAGAATCCATCCTGATATCGCATCCATTATGACTGGCTTTAGATCTTCACCGCCACGTGAAAGTACATGATTTGCGTCTTCCAACCGTTTCACCTCAAGATTTTTTTTGCCGGCATTCTCGAAAGCTTGAACCAGATAATCAAGGGATTCTATCGGCTCACTGCTATCCTTCACCCCCATTATGGCTAAGATCGGGGCATTGACGAGTAACAGAGCCTCTGTCGGTGAAACATCAAAATAAGATGACCAGTATCGATACGTTTGCCCGAATGACTTGTCAAATGAGTTAGGAGACCTTGACACCTTTTTTTCCAGTGCATCAATATCCATAGAAATCTCGCCACGCGCATATAATATTCGCAATGCCTGGCGTTGAGACATACCCCCAGAGCCTATAATAGCCACTGAACTGATGCCGGATCGCAATGCTGCAATTTCGCCGGCTATGACACCGCCCTCGGAGACGCCGAATAAGGAAACCTTCTCGAAAAGGCCGGCGCCTCCGGAGAGCAGCCAGTCTGTGACGGCAAGGGCGCGATCACGACGCGCAGCAAAATAGTTTTCAGCCAGAAACTCATCGGAACAAAACAATCCGGTGTCACGATACTGAATTCCCGGCTTTTCAAGAGCAAAGATCCGGAATGGCCCTCTCAAACCGTCTAAATAGGGACGCAGATAGTTTACCAGGCTGGCGCAGCCACTACCCGTAAGAAACAGAATAGCGTGACTTGGATTGGATCCTGAGTCGAAGGCATAGATAGTGGTTGCAGGTGTAGCAGCAACCGGGGCCTGTAATTGTTCAAGCGGCAATGAAGTACTTTTCAGGAGATATTGAACCTGCCGTACACTTGCACAACCGGATAAAACCGACAGCGTTAATAAGACTGACAGCCATTGCCTTACATGCCGATGAATAGCTGGATAAACGTATCCTTGAGAAAACGGCATTATCCGGGGCGGCATAGTACAATCCTTCCGATTACAGAAATGTATAACAATACAGCTCAGGAGAAAAACTGCGTAATCTCTTGAAGCAATGACGAACCTGACGGGCCGCCACCGAAGGAAGCTCTGATTAAACCTAAAAACCGCAGTTGGACGGGGTGAAGTGTGCGCTCGGTGAATAGACAAATCGAAGTTACTAGTTTGCCTGGCGGAACAGGCGACTATCCTTGATGGATGTTATGAGATCATGCAATGTCTTCCGCTCGACCAGAAACCGGCCATCCACTTCATAATCCCCCACCTCAAGGCGACGGACACCAATCGAAAATTCACCAGCAGCGCGAAGGAGATCAAAGATGCCGCTACGCATTTCCCGATCATCCACTGAAATACCAACGTCCTGTGTCGTCCGGCATGCACTCCCTATGAATTCTGAGAGATTTTTTTCCGCATCTCAACTGCCGTCGTCATCCTTGTGATGGAAAGGCAAAGCCGCTCCATGTCAGTAACCCATTCACTATCGCTGCTGTCACGCTAATTCCCTCCTCCTTGCGAATCAATCCCCACGTCCGATGGCATAGTAGCTGAATCCGGCTTCCTTGAGGCGATGCGGATCGTAGATGTTGCGGCCATCGAAGATCACCGGCTCGCTCAGCGCCTGTTTGATCCCATCGAAGTCGGGACTGCGGAAGACCTGCCATTCCGTCACTACGACCAAGGCGTCCGCACCCGTGAGCGTACTCTCCTGATCTTCGCAGTAGACCAGATCATCACGATCGCCGTAGAGGCGGCGGCACTCCTCCATTGCCTCAGGGTCGAAGGCCCGGACTTTGGCCCCGGCATCCCATAACCCTTCCATGAGTACCCGGCTGGAGGCTTCACGCATGTCATCGGTGTTCGGCTTGAAGGAGAGACCCCAGAGGGCAAAGGTCTTAGGCTGCAAATCACCCGAATAGTGTCTGTTGATCTTATCGAGGAGCACCCGTTTCTGGCGGTAGTTGACCGCCTCAACCGCAGTCAGTAATTGTGCGTCGTACCCCACCTCCCGGGCGGTGCGCTCCAGTGCGTTGACATCCTTGGGAAAACAGGAGCCGCCATAACCGCACCCCGGATAGATGAAGGAGTAGCCGATGCGGGTGTCCGCGCCGATACCGTGCCGCACCTGTTCAATATCGGCGCCCAGGCGTTCCGCCAGATTGGAGAGCTCATTCATGAAACTGATCTTGGTGGCCAAGATGGCGTTGGCGGCATATTTGGTCATCTCGGCGGAGCGGATATCCATGGCGATGAGGCGATCGTGATTGCGATTGAAAGGGGCGTACAGCGCGCGCAGCAACTCCGTCGTGCGCGGATTGTCGCTGCCGATAATGATCCGGTCCGGCTTCATGAAGTCGTCCAGCGCAGCGCCTTCCTTTAAGAACTCGGGGTTGGAGACCACGTCGAACTCGAACTGCTTTCCCTTGGCCCGAAGGCTTTCGCTGATACGCTCCCTGACCTTATCCGCAGTGCCCACCGGAACGGTGGACTTATCCACGACCACCCGGTAGTCGTTCATGTGTTCGGCAATCGACTGCGCAACCGCCAGGACATATTGAAGATCCGCCGAGCCGTCTTCATCGGCAGGCGTGCCCACGGCAATGAACTGGAACAGTCCATGTTCGACTGCCTGTTCGGCGTCGGTGGTGAAACTTAATCGACCAGCCTGTGTATTACGCTCGACCATGGCCTCGAGACCCGGTTCATAAATCGGGATGCCGCCCTGTTCGAGCAACTCGATTTTACGGCTGTCCACATCCATGCAGAGCACGTCATTTCCCACCTCGGCCAGGCAGGCGCCCGTTACCAAACCGACATAGCCTGAACCGAATACTGTCACTTTCATTGTCAATCCTTACGGGATGCGATAATTAACTCAAAATGCGCAGTCGGCCATCATACTTGTTGTGCAATCAGGAAACCACATCATCTAGCCCGCATTTCTCACACCCTATCTACTGCGACGGCCCAAGGGTACGCGCTGAGCGGCTTTCACGCTGTCGGGGTGCTCAGCATAGTGTCGGCTAGGGATCCAAGGCCTGCTGGATCGCCACGTTCAACTCGTCCGAGGTCTGTTCTTCCACCCGAATCATCGGCAGGCGTCGGATCTTCGCCTGCCCCCTCAGAAACACCGGCGACATCACCTTGCCCTGGCCTAGCACGCCGCTGATACGCAAAGGGATCAGCGGCACTTTCGCAATAACGGCCAAGCGTGCGGCGCCGGCCTTGATCTTTCTCGGCGAATCCGTGTCGAGGTGGATCTTGCCATGGGGGAAGAGCGCCACCACTTCGCCCTCGCGGAGCGCCTTAAACGCCTGACGCATGGCCTTTTCCGGAGAGTTCTCACGATCGACGGGGATACACCCGACGGCGCGAAACAACCACTGCACGCCAAAGCGCTGATATTGCTCGCGGGCGATGAGAAAGCGTAAGGGTCTACGGCTCGATGCTACCATCAGCAGAGGATCGAGACCTGAGATGTGATTAGCCACCACAATCGCGGCCCCCGTTTCAGGAATCGGCAATTCAATCTGCGCAAGCCGATGGTAGCGATGACAGTAGAGCCGGTTGAAGCCATCCAGTCGGTTCAACCAGAACCATCCCCAATCGATCCGTGCAGCCTCTCGGCAGCGCCCGTTAAGCCAGACCAAACCAACCATAATCAGTACTACCGTAAACAGGGAAAGCATCATAAATTAAGTCAATTCATTGAAATAACGGACACTACACCTGCTTTTTCCTGTTCCCGCCTTTCTGGTAGACCTTGCGTTGAAACAGGTCAGTACGCCGACTCACCAGTCGGTCGATGAACAATATGCCATCAAGATGATCCACTTCATGCTGCAGTGCGCGGGCCTCGAATCCCTCCATTTCGTACGCCTGAAGCTCGCCCCGGGGATCATGCGCACGCAGCTTGATGCGTGCTGCACGAATCACGTTACCGGTGTAGTCGGGTACGGAAAGACAACCTTCGCGCCCGAGTGCGAAGCCGTCCCAGTCGGTGATTTCCGGATTCACCAGAATCAGACGGCCGTGATTGGGCACAGGTTTTCCGGTCGTGGAGCAATCGATAATGATAATACGCTGCCACCTCCCTGCCTGAGGCGCGGCAATGCCAACGGCTGCCGGTCCGGCCTGACGGGTCTCCTCCAGGTCGGCAACGAAACGATGCAGCTCCCGGTCAAAATGCACGACATCCTCGGCAACCTCCTTCAGCCTGGGATCGGGCAGTTTCAGGATTTCCAGGATCGCCATCAGCCGATCAGTGTCTCGATGGACGATACGTGGACATCGATCTCCTCCGACTCGAGCTGATTCAGCGCCGACTCAAGCACTTCGAGGCCGGCCTCCGCATAACCCTCTATGGTCATGATATAGACCGGCTTGTCCGTACTGCCCACCACGTCCGAATCCAACTCGAGAATATTGAAACCGCAACCGGCAAGCACCCCTGTCACACTGGCGATAATCCCGGCGCGATCAGCCCCGTTGACCCGCACCTGAAAATTGGGGATTCGATGCTGATGCAGACCGCCATGCATGGGGTCCAGATGAAACCGTAGCCGCAATTGCTCCGCGACCGGCGCAATGTATGAGGCCAATGCCTGTTCACTCTGACCACCATTCACCATCATCATGATGGTGAAGTTGCCTCCTAATCGAATCATGGAGGTCTCACCAAGGATACAACCACCTTTATAGAGGGCATCCGTCACCCGGGCTACGATTCCAGGCCGGTCTTCACCCACCAGCGTCAACATCTGCCAATTCATGCTCCCTCCTCAGGTTCAAGCCAGACCAGCGAAGCCATTCGACCCGTCACCCCGTCACGGCGATAGGAATAGAAGCGCTCGCGGTGGGTCACTGTACAGTAATCGCCTCCTCCGACGAAACCCACGCCCGCACGCTTCAATCGTGCCCTGGCCAAGGCATAGATGTCGGCCAACCAACGTCCCGGACCCGCAGGGGCGAAGGCATCCTCATCCTCCGGCGACTCGGCGAGAAAGGCTTGTCGCACCTCATCTCCGACCTCGAACGCCGACGGCCCTATTGCCGGCCCCAGCCAGACCATCAACTGTTGCGCAGGCGATGCCATGCGCTGCAAGGAGCGCTCGATAACACCGGCAGCGAGGCCACGCCATCCCGCATGCACCGCGCAGACCTGTCGGCCCGGCCTGTCCGTGATCAACAGCGGCAGACAATCTGCGGTAAGCACCGCGCACACCACCCCGGCCCGGGCCGTGCAGACCGCATCGGCTTCACAACCCGTCCGATCCTGATCGGCATCGGCGACTGTGCAACCATGCACCTGTTTGATCCAGAACGGCTCAGCCGGCAACTGACACTGTTTTTTCAGATAGCGTCTGTTCCACACCACTGCCGCCGGGTCATCACCCACATGGTCGGCCAGATTGAGGCCTTCAAACACTCCCCGACTAACCCCGCCCCGGCGGGTGGTGATCAAGGCCCTGACATGGGCGGGGGCTGGCCAATCCGGTTTCAAAGGCTCGATCACTGCCCGGCATCCTCCCCCAACAGCATCAACATCCGCTGCATATCACTTGGGGGCGACGCCTTCCAAGCCACGGTTTCACCCGACACAGGATGCACCAGTTCAAGCCGCGTGGCATGTAGCGCCTGACGCCTGAAAACCCCGAGCGCCTGCCGAACCGCCTCATTCGCACCTGCCGGGAGCTTCAAACGACCTCCGTAGAGGGGATCCCCAAGGAGCGGATGGTGAATGTGACTCATATGCACACGAATCTGGTGGGTGCGTCCGGTCTCCAGATTGACCTGCAAATAGGTATGGGCGCGAAACCGTTGCAGTACACGGTAGTGGGTCAGCGCCGATTTCCCTGCCTCGATGACCGCCATGCGCAGACGATTGACAGGATGCCTACCTATCGGGGCATCGACCGTACCGCCTGAGATCATCACTCCCTGCACGATGGCCCGGTACTCCCGTTTGACACTCCGTTCAAGCAATTGCCGGACCAACGAATGCTGCGCCTGCAGGGTCTTGGCAACCACCAGCAGACCGCTGGTCTCCTTGTCGAGCCGATGCACAATCCCCGCCCGAGGGATCCGCTTCAACGGCGGATGGTGATTGAGCAGCCCGTTCAACAGGGTTCCATCCGGGTTCCCCGCAGCGGGATGCATGACTATCCCGGCAGGCTTGTTGATGACCAGCAGACAATCGTCCTCATAGCAAAGATCCAGGTCCATCTCCTGGGGCGCATCGGCGACCTCCTCGTACAGCAAGGGCCTTAAACTCACCGCTTCGCCGCCCCGCACCCTCTCCTTGGCCCTGCACGGACGACCATCCAACTGTACCTGCCCCTGCTTGATCCAGTGTTGCAGGCGACTGCGGGAGAATTCGGGAAAATGTTCAGCTAACACCCGATCAAGACGGCTGCCGGCCAGACTTTCAGGTATCCGCATGACACGCGGAGGGGTTTCATCGACTGCTCTTTTTAGGATCATGCCTTATCCGACACTCCCTAGTGTACTGTTATTCAGGTTATACTAACTCGAACTCGGCCTGGACGACATTCAGCTTGCCTGTGCCTATCCACGGTCGGGACTGCCGCCGTTTGCGGTAAACCTGGCGCTACACGGTGTAGCCATGCCTTGATCCGCGCCAGGCGCAGACAGGATGAGGGGATAACGAAGTCAATCTGCTTACGCCGGGTCAATAGTAGTTCAGCGTCTCAATTCACAGGTATCGACCGGCCATGTTCTGGAAAAGCTTACCCCCCTTTCTCATCACTCTGCTGCTGTCGGGATGCTCCATGCCGGAACAGCTCGACGTCACCAAGGAATGGAGCGCCAGTCAATTCTATTCCGAGGCCAAAACCGCCTTGTTGGACGGCGAATACGACCAGGCCATTAAACACTACAACGGATTGCAGGCCCGCTTTCCCTTCGGCCGCTACGCCACCCAGGCGCAACTCGATATCATCTACGCTCACTATAAAAACGGGGAGCCAGATTCGGCAATTGCGGCATCCGACCGGTTCATAAAACTCAACCCGCAGAGTCCGTTTGTCGACTATGCCTACTACATGAAGGGATTGGCCAACTACAATCGCAATCAGAGTTTCCTCACCAGTATCCTGCCGACCGACCCTTCAGAAAGGGACGCAGGCGCAGCGCTCGACGCCTTCAACGACTTCGCTGAGCTTGTGCGCCGCTATCCGGAGAGTAAATACTCCGCCGACGCCCGTCAGCGCATGCTCTATCTGAGAAACAACCTGGCTAAATACCAGATCCACATAGCCCGTTACTATATGAAACGCGGCGCTTATCTGGCGGCAGCCAATCGGGCCAACCGGGTGGTTACCCATTTTCAACGAACCGACGCGGTGCAAGAGGCCCTGGAGATCATGGTCGACGCCTATCACAGGCTCGGCATGGACAGTCTCGCCGACGATGCCCAGCGGGTGCTGGCGCTCAACCTTGAGAACGGCCGCTTAAAGAAACAGTCCGCTCCTGATTCAGGGCAAAATCCCTGAGCTAAGGGCGTATGAAGCGATCCGGACAGGGTAGTGGAATCGCGGGGAAAAAATAGCGGGTTAGATTGCCGAACGCCTTCATATGGCCTTGCGGATCAATCATCTACTACCCGCAGAGCGAGTAGTAGATGAAAGCCCCCAAAGGGGGCTATGTCAGGGCTACCTCTCACTTTTCTGCGTCTCCACCCTGCCGGCCCGGTTTTCCACAACCGGCCTGGGATGCCATATTTCTCTCGCAAAGATCGCAAAGCACGCCGACAATACATTGTCTTAGGATCCTTTGCGGGCTTGGCGGGAATTTTTTCCTCATGTGATCGCTGCAAGCCTTATGTTTCGACCTCCCTGCCTCAACCTGCCGCCACACTGCACGCCTGAGCCTCTTCGTGTCTCACCGCCTCAGGCGGTGGTTTACCTACATTGAATCAGTGACGAAATTCACCGCCATAAACCCAGGGTTCGTCCCGGAAACGGCGCTGGGCCCGATCGTTTCAGATAGCGGCCTCGTCCTCTTCCCCGGTGCGGATGCGGATCACCTGCTCGACCGGTGTGACAAAGATCTTACCATCACCGATCTTCCCTGTGCGCGCCGCATCCGTAATGGCTTCGATACATGCCTGCACCTGATCGCCGGCCACCACCAGTTCCAACTTGATCTTGGGAAGGAAATCGACCACGTACTCAGCGCCGCGATAGAGTTCGGTATGGCCCTTTTGCCGCCCGAAGCCCTTCACCTCGGTGGCGGTCATGCCGGTGATACCCACCTCCGACAAAGCCTCACGCACGTCCTCCAGCTTGAAAGGCTTAATGATTGCTTCAACTTTTTTCATTGTTTCTCTACTCCCGACAGGGAAAGTCCTGATGATTCAATTCGATGGCTTTGCGGAATTGTACCGCTCCGCAGTCAGGCGCGTCCATGCCCGCGTATCCGGTCATGAGCGCTCTTTGCCCCAAGTCAACGGGTATCGACGATCACGTCCATAGGCGCGCCGGGTGATTTTTATTCCAGGCGGTGCCTGACGGCGCTTGTATTCATTGCAATCCACCATACGAACCACCCGCTCCACGATCGACCGGTCGAAACCCGTCGCCACAATCTCCGGGATCCCTTGGTCCGACTCGACATAACGCTCAAGGATCCCGTCCAGATCGGCATAATCCGGTAGCGAATCGCTGTCTTTCTGGTCCGGGGCCAACTCCGCGGATGGCGGCCTCTCCAACACCCGCCAGGGGATGACCTGTGAAATGCCGTTCCGATAGCGGCATAGCCGATAGACCAGGGTCTTGGGGACATCCTTGATCGGCGCAAACCCACCGGCCATATCGCCGTACAGGGTGGCATATCCCACCGACATCTCACTCTTGTTGCCCGTGGTCAGCAGTATCCGCCCCTTTTTGTTGCTGATCGCCATCAGGATGATGCCGCGGCAACGCGCCTGGATGTTCTCCTCCGTCACATCCACCGGTTTACCGGCGAATTCATCCGCCAGCATATCGAGAAAAGCATCGAAGGCCGGCTCAATCGAGATGGTCCGGTAGGACACACCCAAGGCTTCGGCCTCAACCACGGCATCCTGATTACTCATCTCGGCTGTGTAGCGGGATGGCATCATCACCACTTCCACCTGCTCCGCACCCAGTGCATCAACCGCCAGCGCCAGGGTGAGCGCCGAATCCACGCCCCCCGAGAGTCCTATGATCGCCCCGTTGAATCCGTTCTTGCGCACATAGTCTCGGACTCCCGTGACCAACGCCTGATAGACCCGCTCCTCCTCCTGCATGAGCGGTGCGATCACCTGGGGCAGGGGCGCCACAGACTCACCCAGCGTCAGTTCCACACAATCTGATGCCTCAGCAAAAAAAACGAGACGCTGCGCCAATCGCCCCTCTGCATCCACAACGAAAGACCCGCCGTCGAACACCAGTTCATCCTGCCCCCCGATCAGATTGGCATAGATGATCGGCATGGCATTCTCCCTCGCCCGACGTTGCACCAACTCTTCCCGCTCCGGGGCCTTGCCGATATGGAAGGGTGAGGCGTTGATATTCAGCAGCAGTCGGGCCCCGGCGGCGCGACTCATGGCGGCGGGTTCCGTCTCCCAGATATCTTCACAGACCGTCAATCCGATGCGCAGGCCCTTGAGTTCGAATGTCATCGCCTCCCTGCCTGGCGAAAAGTAGCGTTTTTCGTCGAAGACGCTGTAATTGGGTAAGTGGTATTTCTCATATTCCGCGAGGATCCCGCCATCGCGCCAGACGCCTGCCACGTTGTATAACCTGCCGTCCCGCCGCCGCGGATAGCCCACAACCAGATGAATCCCCCGCACCGTCGAAAGGATGTGAGCAACCGCCCTCTCCACCCGCTGGATGAAATGGTTGCGCAACAGGAGGTCTTCCGGCGGATACCCGGTGATGGCCAACTCCGGAAACACAACGGCATCCGCCGAACCGGCAACGGCCTGAGCCGAGTCGATGATTCTTTGCGCATTGCCTTCGATGTCCCCGACGAGAAAATTGAGCTGGGCGATCTGGATTTTAAGGTTCAAGCGAAGACTCCCGGCTGTCTGATAACTATCCAGTGCGGTGTAACGTATAAACGTTACACCGCACTAGCCCGCATTCCAGGCCATTGCGTCGGATGTTGCAAGACCCACCTTATCCTATTAACTCAAGTTTCGGAGTTCATATTTACATACGAATCGCCTCTAACAGCATGATAAATATGAATAATTACGATCTCTCCTCTAAAGGCACTGTGTTTTTATGTTAACAATGAATTTGCAGGTATTTTGCTTGTGTGTTGGTTTCCCGGCACATTTACGAACACTTGCATATGGCTCCAAATAACGGGTTACCGTGCGAAATGCTTAGAAAGCAGCACTTTTTTGCAAATTTTGAACTCCGAAACTTGAGCTATTAACCCGGCAACCCAATATACCGGGTTAATAATTGACTCCAACCCATACATCATAAAGAATCAACCGAATGGGACTCAGATATCTATTTTTCGTGCTGGCGTTGTGGGGCGTCTATCTCATAGCCCGCCATTTCCTGCGTCAGCGCCGCATGCGAAACGATAAATTACAGCAGGTCAAGTCAGTGGATAGCGTGCAGTGCGCCTATTGCGGCCTCCATCTGCCGAAAAACGAGGCCGTCAGAGACAACGAGCGTTACTTTTGCAACAAGGCGCATCTCAAAGCGGCTGACGCTAATAAGCCCTAATGGAGTGTCTATACTAGCCCCATGCAAGCCTGGCTGGATATCCTGGAAAACAAGATCGCCGCCTCTGCGCGACCACGTAGCGCGACCGAAAAACTGCACTGGCGCTCCCTGAGACTGTTTCTGCTCTATCGGATCACCCTCTCGCTCACCCTATTGTCCTTTTTCTATTCAGGCGCAGGCCCGACATTTCTCGGATCCACCGTTCCCGATCTGTACGGGATCGTGGTCACCCTCTACACCGCATTGGCCATTACATCCGTACTGTTCTTCCTCTGGCGTTCGCCCAATCCCGAACAACAGGCCTACTTCGCCCTGCTTGTGGATATCGCCGCCATCACCCTGCTGATGCATGCCAGTGGCGGCGTAGAGACAGGCATGGGCATGTTGATAGCGGTTTCCATCATCGCGGGTGCGCTGATCATGGGAGGCCGCGCCGCTTTTCTGTTTGCCGCCCTGGCCGCACTGGCCGTGATCGCCGAGCAGATCCACGCCGCCTTGAGTGACGCTGTCATACCCCCCCGGTTTTTCCAGGCCGGGTTTCTCGGGGCGGTATTTTTCGCCACTGCAATGCTCACCCTGGTGTTGAGCGGGCGGGTGCGAGCCAGCGAGCAGTTAGCGCAGGAGAAGGCGGACGAACTGGACCATATGGCCAAGATCAACGCCTACGTCATTCAACACATGCGCACCGGTGTGCTGGTGGTCGACGCCTCCGGCAGGATATTGATGATGAACGATCCGGCATGGCACCTGCTGGGCATGCCGGCCGCCACCACCGGCAGCCAACTGGTCAAGGCATCCCCGGAACTCACCCACATGTTGAGAAAACGCCGCGCCGCCCCGAAGCGGATCAACAACACCTTCCGCAGCCAACGACAAGGCCCTGAACTCAGGGCCCATTTCAATCCCTTGAGCGGCCGGGAACAGGGCGACATGCTGATTTTTCTGGAAGACACCTCCCAGATCACCCGTGAGGCGCAACAGATGAAGCTCGCCTCCCTGGGAAGGCTCACTGCCAGCATCGCCCACGAAATTCGCAACCCCTTGGGCGCCATCAGCCACGCCAGCCAACTGTTCGAAGAATCCCCGGACCTCGATCCGGCGGACCGGCGTCTGACCGAGATCATCACAACCAACGCCGTGCGGGTGAACCAGGTGATCGAAAACGTCCTGCAACTCTCCCGCCGCGACCCGGGCAAGCCGGAAAAGATCCGGCTCAAACCCTGGCTGGATAAACTCACCGCCGACCTGATCAAATACCAGGGATTCGAGCGACAGAACCTGCATGCGCAGATAGACCCCCCAGAGACGGAAATCATCGCCGATCCGGAGCAATTGCGGCAGGTCCTGACAAATCTCTGTAACAATGCAAAAGAACATGGCGACAAAGAGCGATTACAACTGCAGATTGTTGGCGGCATGATCCAGGAATACAATCATCCCGTGATGGATGTCATCGACAACGGCCCCGGCATCGAACCAAAGGTGGCGAAGCAGATCTTCGAACCCTTTTTCACCACCCGGAACAATGGCACCGGGCTAGGGCTGTACATTGCCAAGGAGCTGAGTGAAACGAACCGTATCCGTCTGGAATACATACCCGGACCCACCGGCGGAAGCTGTTTTCGCCTCCATTTCGACCACTGGCAGCACGAGAACCTACCCGCATGACCCAGCCGACCGCACTCATCGTTGACGACGAACCGGATATCTGTGAGCTGCTGGAGATCACCTTGATGCGCATGGGGATCGATGCTCACTCGGTATTCGACCTGACAACCGCTCAAAAACTTCTCAGGGAACAGTCCTTCGATCTCTGCCTATCAGATATGCGCCTGCCCGACGGCAGCGGCATCGACCTGGTGCGACATATCAATCAGACCTATCCCCAACTGCCGGTGGCCATGATCACCGCCCACGGCAACATGGAGTCGGCCATCGAGGCATTGAAGGCAGGCGCCTTCGACTTCGTCTCCAAACCGGTCGACCTGGAAATGCTGCGCAAACTGGTGCAGCAGGCGATTAAACTGGGTAAAAGAAGGACCTCCCCCACATCGCCTCAAAAAACCCCATCAGGCAAAAACTCCCCCATGCTGGGCAACTCGCCACCCATGCAGCGCGTCCGGCGGCTCATCGACAAGCTTGCCCGCAGCCAGGCGCCCGTCTACATCAGCGGCGAATCCGGGACCGGCAAAGAAGTCGCGGCGCGCCTGATTCACCAGCAAGGCCCACGCGCCGATCACCCATTCGTCGCCGTCAACTGCGGCGCCATCCCCCAGGAACTGATGGAGAGCGAGCTCTTCGGCCATAAAAAGGGCAGTTTCACCGGCGCCACCGGCGACCATCAAGGCCTCTTCCTGAGCGCGGACAGCGGCACCCTGTTTCTTGATGAAATCGCCGATCTGCCCCTGCACATGCAGGTCAAACTGTTGCGGGCCATTCAGGAAAAGCACATTCGCCCTGTCGGCGGCCGGCAGGAGATCCCTGTGGATGCGCGCATCATCAGCGCCACCCATAAAGACCTTGCGCAATTGGTCGAGCGTGGTGATTTCAGACAGGATCTCTTCTACCGCATCAATGTCATCGAACTCCCGATCCCCCCTCTGCGAAGTAGAGTCGAAGATATCCCCTTGCTGTCCCAGCACTTCCTCACCCGCATAGCACGCGAATCCGGTGAGAAAAAGTACCAGTTGTCGCCCGAGGCTCTCGACAAACTCAAGGGTTACCGTTTCCCCGGCAACATCAGGGAGTTGGAGAATATCCTCGAACGCTCGGTCACGCTCCTCGAAGGGTCGGACCTGGAGGCCGACGATCTCCACCTGCCTGTAACGCAGAAAGACGGACAACCAAGCGCATCGAACACCCGCCCACTGGGCGACAAAATGGAACAGGTGGAGCGCGAAGCGATTATTGAGGCCCTCGAAGAGACCCGCTGGAATCGAACCGCCGCGGCTAAAAAGCTCGGCATGACGCTAAGATCCCTGCGTTACCGGTTGGAGAAATTCGGTATTGAATAAAAATCATTTGCACTGGAAGCGATGGGCCTGTCCATCTCGGATGCCATTCGTCTGCTGATGTTGCACATAGCGGATGAACGCCGTTTGCCGTTTGAGGTCAAGATCCCAAATGCAACGACGCGAAAGGCGATCGCCGAACTGGAAGCCGGGAAAGGTAAGCCCTTTGCCGGTATCGATGAACTGATGACTGACCTGCATGCGGACGATTGAGCGCTCATCTGCATTCAAACGCGCGCCCAAAGGCCGCTGCCACTTGCTTGACCTTCTCAATATCGTCAATCGGTTTTGTGCCGTCGCACTCCCTTAGCCACAGATGTAGGTATATTAGGGCTTGAAGGGTTGACGGTTACGGTTCGTGTTGCCGGATTGACGACCAAGTCCATGTCTTCCATCGGAATGGCGCCCAGCAACACACTATCACCCAGCACCAAGGCCCCTGTGATACAGGTACGGCCATCGAATTTGATGACTATCGGCCCGACATAGGAAACCAGATGCTTTTTACCATCAGCAGTGGTAACTTCACGCTTTTCAACCTCATCCAGACCAAGTTGGATAGCAATATGCTCAGGGATACAAAGGTGCAAAGCTCCAGTATCCACCAGCGCATCGGCACTGATAGGGTGTTTTTCATCATTTCTGGCATTGCTGAGCTGCAATGTCGTGGTTACCAGACCCATTGATTGGTCCCCTTAATGTACAACAAACCGAATAGTCAATACTGATCGATTATACATTCCCTATACTAATCAAATTCCGTGTCTTCAGCTTGCATTTCCAGACACATGTTCTATTCAACCCCAGCCAAACTACTCGCCGATGACTGAGCCATCGCTCTGGGTGTCGGACACAAACATTCTCATCAGCGCCACCTTCCCGATCCCGGCGGTCCATTCCACGGTATACGCATCGTCAACTCTACCACCTTTCTGACTTGGGCATAAACCCAGTACTACCCATATCTTTCAGCCTAAAAACCGCAAACCGCCAAAAAAAATATTGGCATTGCCAAAGCTCGCTACCAATCGGTTGTGGCGAACGCTCAAGTAGGAGGACATTTATCTCAAGGGCTACAGCGACATCTGTGGACTCACCACCGGATTAACAGCGTACTTTTCCTGCTACAACCGGGAGCGGCCACACCAGTCGCTTGCCAACGGGACACCAAACCGAGTCTACGAACAAGAGTGTCGTGACGCTCAGGATGCGAAACGGGACATCCCAGTCCCCCTTTCGCCCTCGCTTGTCACGACAGCTTATTATGCCCCGGCCGTCCTGCGTCCGTGCCGCTTCGCCACACCATCGCTACGCTCGGCGCTGGCTTCGCAGCACTCCCTCAAATGACTGGACGGCGTTTCGGATGCGCTTGCATATTGCCTCCGCCGGCTTGGGTCCTATCGGCCCCTGCGCCACTCCGGCAATACGCCCGCGCCCGCGCCTACGCCTACCGGGGACTAACCGCCTTCGCTTCGCTCTCCATGGCGGTCAGCGAGTGCACAAGGTGGTGGGGCGCTGATCGTTGACAGATTTCCCAGGAAAGAGGGAGCCGTGGTTACTGCAACAACGGGGCAGCGCCGACCCGCTGTAAATGAAATTGAACGTGCAGCTTAAACTAGTGGGCTTTATGTCTTGACAATGGGGTCCACTTTACCTCGCCATAGAGAAAAGCCCGCCGGATGCAACGACTTATACCATGGTAGTATGGGGTGGTTTCCAGCGAAATAAGCTGATTCCGTGCTCGTGTCATTTGTTTCTTACCTTTTTTGTTAAGCAGAGCCCTAACCGGCGTAAAATAATGACTCAGCCTGACAGTTTTTGTCACAAATTAACAATGAATTCCCCACCTAAAACGTGAATAAAATAGCAGACTCTGGGCTGCTTGCTCACTCAGCAAGCACCGCTTTCAAGATAAAATACTTTAAAAACATAAGATTACAGATAAAATTGTTAGCTCATGTTATATAAAATGCAATTATGGCACACATCCTGCATTTCAGTTAGTCAATCCGGCGTAATCACCCGATTAAAGACTTCGAAACATATCGCCGACAAAGTGAGCACTCAAAACCTGAATGGAGCGTATTTATGAACAGACAGACTGGTTTCACCCTTATCGAACTCATGATCGTAGTCGCGATCATCGGCATTCTAGCCGCTATCGCTTTGCCTGCTTATCAGGATTACACCATTCGTGCGAAAGTAAGCGAGTGCTCCGGAATAGCATCTGCATGTAAAACATCAGTTACAGATTACTTCGTATCTGAAAACGGTGATCCTCCTGATACTACCGCTGAAGCTGGTTGCGCCATCACTGACACGCAATACTGCGATGCGCCTGCAGTTGGAACCGACGGCGTGGTTAGCGTTGGAGTCAAACTCAGCGCTGGTGTTCCCGCAGCATGTAGTATCACACTTACCCCTACCATTACTGCGGCGGTTCCGGCTGACGCTGAGCCAGCCTATATTGGGGCTTGGGTTGGATCAACTAGTTGTCAAACTCAACATGTATCATCGACTTATCGCTGATTATCTAAGTGAAAATCTGCGGCCTAAGAACGCAGCATTGCAAAGCCTCCTATAAGGGGGCTTTGCTGCCAGTCTTAGAAGGCTGACCTTTACCCATAAGCAGGAACTCTTCACGCATCGCCTGCATATAATAATAGCCACGTCACATGATCTGATGCCTGGGTTCCTGATCACTAGGCCGATCCAGATGGCCTCCCATCCCGGCAACAAGTTTTACTGCCGCCCTCAACGCTTCGGGAATGCCTGTGTTTTTTTGAGCGTAAGTGTTGAGTACTTTGATCGCCAAGTCTGAAATAGTGTAGTGTCTCATACTTAAAGATTGATGAAATCAGAGGCCCGCCAAGATCCCAAGACGCCCCGCAGCTTGGAAAGGGCGCGCCATTCCCGGCGCAACGCGCCTGGCAGCTGACGGCTTAGCGTCTCGCTGATTGGTACAGTTTATACGTTACACCACACTAGCTTGGCTCAATGGAACTGAGGTGTCTCCCCACCGCCAGCCAGGATCCGACGAGTCCCAGCATTGCGCTGCCGAGCAGGAGTGTGAACACGGTGGAGAAATCGAGAGAAGACAGGTCGAACGCACTCTGATAGAGGGTGGCGAGATTGGCGATCGGACCGCTCAACAGGGTGATGGAGACAGCCACCAGCAGCCAGGCGATGACGCCTCCGAACAATCCGTACCAGAAACCGGTATAGAGAAAGGGGCGGCGGATGAAGGCGTTGGTGGCGCCGATCAGCTTGGTGATCTCGATCTCCGTCCGCCGGTTCTGGATCTCCAGGCGAATGGTGTTGCCGACGATCAACAGCACCGCCATACCGAGCAGCGTCGCGAGCACCACCACGGCCCGTTGGGCGATAACGGTGATGGCCTGGAGACGCCGCACCCACTGTAGATCGAGCTGTACAATATCCGCTTCCGGCAGCAGACGAAGTTCCCGCACCAGACGTTGGGCGGTCTCCGCCGTGGTGTAGTCGGCCTTCGGCTGAACGATCAGCAAGGCGGGCAAGGGGTTGTTGTCGAGCGCTTCCAGGGCCTCGGCGTATCCGCTCAGGCGCTGGAATTCCTTCAGGGCGGATTCCCGTGTTATCAGTTGGATGGTCTCGATACGCTGGTGCAAACGGAGTTTTTCCGCCAGGGAGCCCGCCTCCCCATCGGTGACTTTCCGTTTAAGAAATAGAGAAATGCTTGCACCGCTATCCCATGCGCCACTGATGCTCTGGAAGTTGCTGAGCATGACATGCAGTCCGACCGGCAGGGCGAGAGCGATGCCTACCACCGAACAGGTCATCAGGGAAGAGAGGTGGTTGCCGGCCAGCCGGCCCAGGCTGGCCAGGGCCACCTGGGCATGCCGTTGTAACCAGATCTTCGGCCCGGTCAGCAGGCGGTTTTTAACCGGCATTCCTTGTCTCCTCCGGATTATCGCCCACCAGTTCTCCCGCGCTCAGGGTGAGGATGCGTTTGTTCAGGCGATTGATCAGTGCAATGTCGTGGGATGCAATGAGGAGGGTGACGCCGACTTGATTGAACTGGATGAAGAGTTCCATGATTTCCCGGGAGAGTTCGGGATCGAGGTTTCCGGTGGGTTCGTCGGCCAACAGCAAAGGGGGTTTGCTGACTACGGCGCGGGCAATGCCGACGCGCTGCTGTTCACCGCCGGAGAGAATGATAGGCGCCGCCCTTTCCCGATGCAACAGGCCGACCTTGTCGAGGGCGGCGCGCACCCGGCGGCCGATCTCCTTATGGCCAAGTCCCGCAACCACCAAGGGGAGCGCCACATTGTCGAATACCGTGCGGTCGTGCAGTAGGCGATGGTCCTGGAAGATCATTCCCACCTCGCGGCGGTGATAGGGAATCTGACGCTTTTTCAGACGGGTCAGGTTGCGCCCGTTGACATGCGCCTGTCCGGCGCTGGAACGCTCCAGCAGGCCGATCATTTTCAGCAGGGTACTCTTGCCGGCGCCGGAGTGACCGGTCAGGAAAACCATCTCCTCCGCTTCGATGCGAAAGCTGACGTTGCTCAGACCGGTATGGCCGCCTGGATAGCGTTTGCTGACATTATCGAAGTGGATCAACTCTTTAGCCTGGTGATAATGGCGGCTTAATTGCCAATGTCGCGCTCAAACAGGGCGTCGACGAACTCTTCAGGGTTGAATTCGCGCAGGTCTTCGATGGCCTCGCCCACGCCGATAAAGCGGATCGGCACCTTGACCTTGTCGGCAATAGCAAAGACTACGCCTCCCTTTGCCGTGCCATCCAGCTTGGTGATGACAAGCCCGCTCAATCCTACCGCTTGATGGAATTGCAACGCCTGGTTGATCGCGTTCTGGCCGGTGCCGGCATCCACTACCAGCAGCACTTCATGGGGGGCCTCGGGGTCGATCTTCTTCATCACCCGGATGATCTTCGCCAGTTCTTCCATGAGATTGACTTTGGTATGCAGACGCCCGGCGGTATCGGCAATCAGGATATCGATGTTACGGGCCGTGGCAGCCTGGAGTGCATCGAATACCACGGAGGCGGCATCGGCGCCGGTGTGTTGTGCGATCACGTTGATCTGATTGCGGTCACCCCAGGTCTGCAGTTGCTCCACGGCGGCGGCCCTGAAGGTATCGCCGGCGGCGAGCATGACGCTTTCTCCGTCGAGTTGCAGTTTCCGCGCCAGCTTGCCGATGGTGGTGGTCTTGCCGGCGCCGTTGATGCCCACCATTACCAGAACCAGGGGTTTGTCGCGGTTTCTTGCAGGCAGCGGGGCGTCGCAGCGCCGCAGGATTTCCAGGAGCTGTTGTTTGAGGTGGCGCATCAGCGCCTGCGGGTCGCTGAGTTCCTTGCGGTTCACCCGTTCGCTCAGGTCGTTGATGATGCGGCAGGTGGCATCGACGCCCACGTCGGCGGTGAGCAACAGGGTCTCCACCTCCTCCAGCATGTCGCCGTCGATGATTTTGCGTCCCAATACCAGATCGGCCAGACCGTCGGCCAGGTTGCGGCGGGTACGGGAGAGACGCTCCTGCAACCGTGAAAAGAGGCCGCGTTTCTCCTCGGCAACGGCTGTTTCTGCGGTAACCTGCTCAGGCGACTTTTTTCGTTTGCCAAATCCGAACATGCAGTGGGCCACCGGTGTTGAGTCTGGAACTCTGTGATGATCACAGGTTCATAGTTGTTGTTTGGACAATCCCGATGGCCTCTGAAACAATGCCCTGGGACTGTTGCAGACGCTATTCTACGTTCGGCTTGGCTAAAGGGCAAAGTCCGGCTGATGCAATAATCTGTCTCCTAAATTAAGGATGGTCTCGATGCGAAGATTGATGATGGGCCTAGCGCTGCTGGGCCTCGGCCTGAGTCAGGTTCAGGCGGGGGTGGTGGAACACCGACTCGAAAACGGCATGAAGGTGATTGTCAAGCAGGATCGACGCGCACCCATTGCGGTTTCACAGGTCTGGTACAAGGTCGGGTCCAGTTATGAACACGGCGGCATTACCGGTATCTCGCATGTGCTTGAGCATATGATGTTCAAGGGAACCGAACAGCATCCGCCCGGCGAGTTTTCCCGCATCATTGCCGCAAACGGCGGCAACGAGAACGCCTTCACCGGCCGCGACTATACCGCCTATTTTCAAACCATGGCGAGCGACCGCCTGGAGGTCTCCTTCGAACTGGAGGCGGACCGGATGCGTAACCTTCTGCTGCTCCCGGAGGAGTTCGAAAAAGAGGTCGAGGTTGTGAAAGAGGAGCGGCGCATGCGTACGGAAGACAAACCGCAGTCGCTTACCTATGAGCAGTTTCTCGCAGGCGCCTACGAGGCTTCGCCCTACCGGATACCCGTGATCGGCCGGATGGCGGATCTGGATGCCCTGGAGGTGGAGGATCTGCAGGTCTGGTATCGCAAATGGTATGCCCCGAACAATGCCACCCTGGTGGTAGTGGGGGATGTGGAGCCTAAGGAGGTCGTCAGCTTGGCGCAACGCCACTTCGGCGTGCTGAGACCGGAAAAGATCGCCCGGCCCAAACCGCGCACCGAGCCCGGCCAGCGCGGCAGTAAACGCATCAGGGTGAAGGCGCCGGCGAAGCAGCCTTACCTGGTGCTGGGATTTAAGACCCCGGTGATCGGCAAAGCGGCGGAGACCTGGGAACCCTATGCCCTGGAGATGCTCACCTATGTTCTCGATGGCGGAAACAGTGCGCGTCTCACCAATAACTTGATACGAGGCGATGAACTGGCTGTCTCGGCGGATGCCGGTTACAGCGCCTTCTCGCGCCTGCCGGGGATGTTGGTGCTGGATGCGGTGCCTACCCCCGGCACCACCGTCGATATCGTGGAAGCGGCCTTGCGCAAAGAGATAGCGCGTTTTAAGAACGAGTTGGTCAGCGAGGAGGAGATGGAGCGGGTTCGCAATCAGATCATTGCCGCCAAGGTGTATGAGAAGGACTCCGTCTTCTATCAGGCGATGTTGATCGGACAACTGGAGACCGTGGGTCTCGACTGGCGCCTTGCCGATGATTACGTGGATCATCTGAAAGCGGTGACGGCGCAACAGATCCGGCAAGTGGCAAAAAAGTACCTGCTGGAAGACAACCTCAGCGTAGCGGTCCTTGAGCCGCTGCCGATGGGCGACACGGTGGTCGAGCGGACCGCTTCGGGAGGAGATGATGATTAATAATGCCGTGATCCGTTTGATCTTGTTGTGTGGCGGGTTGCTGTTTGCGGGGGTCGTAACGGCAACCCCCCGGATAGAGACTTGGCAGACCGCCAACGGGGCCGGGGTTCTGTTTGTCGAAGCCCCGGAGATCCCGATGGTCGATGTGCGGGTGGTGTTCGATGCCGGAAGCGCGAGAGACGGCGCGAAGCAGGGCGTGACCTCGTTCACCAACAGCCTGCTGTCCGAAGGCGCCGGTGGCTGGGACGCATACCGGATCGCCGAACGCATGGAGAATGTGGGCGCG
Organism: Candidatus Thiodiazotropha sp. (ex Epidulcina cf. delphinae); assembly: GCA_025656505.1. Classification (GTDB taxonomy): domain Bacteria; phylum Pseudomonadota; class Gammaproteobacteria; order Chromatiales; family Chromatiaceae; genus Thiodiazotropha. Next base: position 21,373 of record JAHXHR010000027.1, read on the forward strand.
CAACTGGAGGTGGGTTCATTGCGAGACATGGCTTGGGTGTCGGTGCGCTCGCTGACCGAACACAAGGCCCTGTCCGTTTCCCTGGAGACCCTGGCCGCCGTGCTGGCCAAGCCGCGATTCGCCCCGGAGGACATCGAGCGTAAGCGCCAGTCGATCCTGGCCGGCCTGCTGCAGGATGAGCAGTCGCCGGGCAGTGTGGGTCAGAAACGGCTCTATAGACTGGTGTTCGGCGACCATCCCTACGCCGCTGATCCAGCGGGCACCGCCGAGTCGGTCAAATCACTCACCCGCAGGGATATCCAGGAGGCGCACCAGCGCCTGTATGTAGCCCGGAACGCCCTGGTGACCATTGTGGGAGCGGTCGACAAGGAGCGGGCAAAAGGTATTGCCGAGCAGGTGACTCGTGCGCTTCCCGCCGGTGAACCGGCCCCCGCCATACCGCCGGTCGAAGCATTGCAACAGGCGGTGGAGGAACGGATTCCCTTCCCATCCACCCAGTCCCACCTCTATCTCGGACAGCCCGGGATGCGGCGAGGCGACCCTGACTACTTTCCTCTCTACGTGGGCAATCATATTCTGGGCGGCAGCGGTCTTGTCTCTCTGCTCAGCGAGGAGGTGCGGGAGAAGCGGGGCTTGAGTTACAGTGTCTACAGTTACTTCATGCCGATGCGCCGATTCGGCCTGTTTCAGCTCGCATTACAGACAAAGAACGAACAGGCCGATGAGGCGTTACAAGTGGCGAGGAGTACCCTCGAGCGTTTTATCGAAGCGGGGCCGACGGATGAGGAACTGCAAGCCGCGAAGCAGAATATCACCGGTGGATTTCCGCTTCGTGTCGCCTCGAACGGCAAGATCGTGGAATATTTGGCGGTTATCGGTTTCTACGGATTGCCGCTCGACTATCTGGATACCTTTACGGAAAAAGTGCGTGCCATCACCCGGGAAGGGATTCGTGATGCATTCAAGCGTCGCGTCGATCCCGATCGTTTGGTCAGGGTGCAGGTGGGACGCCTGCGTTCACCGGTCGCGCAGGTTGCTGAGGGGCTTGATGGCGCAAAGCAGTGATTACACTAAGCGTTATATTTTTTCAGCATGAAGTCAGATCAAACAACTCGTCAGGTGCGGATTATCGGTGGCGTGCATCGGGGAAGACGCCTGCCGTTCGTCGATTTGCCCGGCTTGCGGCCTACCGGTGACCGGATCAGAGAGACCCTGTTCAACTGGCTGCAGCCGGTCATAGACGGCGCACGTTGTCTGGATCTGTTCGCGGGCAGCGGTGCTTTGGGCATGGAGGCGGCCTCCCGCGGCGCACGCAAGGTGGTGATGCTGGATTCGGCTGCTGCGGTGATCAGGCAACTGGAAGAGAATAGGCGTTTGCTCCGATTGGATCAGGTCTCCATTGTCAGGGCCGATGCCTTGCAGTGGCTGGAACAGGATCCCACCCCGTTCGATGTGGTCTTTCTCGATCCGCCTTTTGCCGGGAATCTGCTGGGTCCGTTGTGCCGGCGGCTGTGCCAGGGTTGGTTGGCGGATGGCGCCCGTATCTATCTGGAAGATGCCGTCATGCGGGCTATGCCGGTCCTCCCCGGCGGGTGGGAACTATTGAAGGAGATGACGGCCGGTCAAGTGCGCTATGGACTGGCCTATGCACCGCTTCCAGGGTGATAATTGTCATTCATCGGGTCGGTTTCTGATATTATGTACGCCTTTTTTTTCGACCCATCAAGACTATGATTACTGCCGTTTATCCAGGAACGTTCGATCCCATCACCAATGGCCACAGCGATTTGGTGAGACGCGCTTCCAGTCTGTTCGATCACATCATCCTGGCGATTGCCAAGAATAACGGCAAGAATCCGGCGTTTGATCTGGATCATCGCATGGACCTGGTAAAGACGGTATTGAAGGGCGTGAAGCATGTCGAGATCTGCACATTCGACAATCTGTTGGTTGATTTCGTGCAACAGCGTAAGGCCAACGTGATTCTACGAGGACTGCGCGCTGTATCCGACTTCGAATATGAGTTTCAGTTGGCGGGAATGAACCGCCGGCTGGCTCCCGCAGTCGAGACCTTGTTTCTTACCCCGGCCGAGCAGTTCTCTTTCATCTCGTCCGGCTTGGTGCGCGAGATCGCATCACTGGGAGGGGACATCTCAGAGTTTGTGCATCCTGCCGTGCAGGCTGCATTGAGAGAACGGTTTAATTAGAACCTGAATCAGTGGGTTCAGGTAGAATTTCAAACATGCGAATTTTCTGGAGAAAAAAATATGGCGTTAATAATCACTGATGAATGCATAAACTGCGATGTCTGTGAGCCGGAATGTCCCAATGGCGCTATCACCCAGGGGGATGAAATCTATGAAATAGATGCGACTCTCTGCACCGAATGCGTGGGGCATTATGAGACCTCGCAATGTGTCGAGGTCTGTCCGGTGGATTGCATTCCGAAGGATCCGAAACGCGAAGAGAGTTATGAAGCACTTTACGCCAAGTACCTGAAGATTACCGGTGAAAACGCATAGTCGGGTAGTACTGATCGGATTGACCAAGGCTCCCCGGTGGAGCCTTGTTTTTCTCCTGTTCTGTTGCAGCCAGGTCTGGGCCGGTGAAAAACCGGGTGTTGCGGCCATCGCCAGCGCCCATCCTCTGGCCACCGAGGCCGGTCATCAACTGCTTCGTTCAGGAGGCAATGCCTTCGATGCCGCCGTCGGGATCAGTGCGGTGCTGGCCGTGGTCGAGCCCTACAGTTCGGGGATTGGCGGCGGCGGTTTTTGGTTGTTGCATCGCGCCGGCGACGGCTTCGAGACCATGCTCGACGGCCGCGAACGAGCACCTCTCGCGGCCCATAGGGATCTCTATCTGGATCAGTCCGGTAAAGTGGTTCCATCCCTCTCCATTGACGGGGCGCTGGCAGCGGGGATTCCCGGCGAACCTGCGGCCCTGGTCCATCTGGCGCGAAACTACGGACGCTTGCCGCTCGAAGCGGCGCTGCAACCGGCGATCCGCTTGGCGCGAGAGGGCTTTCCCGTCGATAACCACTACCGGAGAATGGCTACCCGGCGTCTACAGGCATTGCGCGCCCACCCCTCTTCGGCAACGCAATTTTTGCAACAGGGTGATGTGCCGGAAGCAGGCTATCTGATCAAACAGCCGGAACTGGCGAATACGCTTGAACGGTTGGCCGAATACGGCGCAGAGGGTTTCTACCGAGGTGAAACGGCCAGGCGTTTGGTGGACGGGGTGAAAGCGGCCGGCGGCATCTGGAGCCTCAAGGACCTTGCGGACTATCGGGTGGTGGAGCGGCAACCCATAAAAGGACAGTACCAGGGTCTGAATATCACCAGCGCGGCGCCGCCGTCATCAGGGGGGATTGCGTTGATGACCATGTTGAACATCCTCGAGAGCTTCAACTTTCCAACCCTGGAAGAGCCCCGGCGCACCCACTTGATGGTCGAGGCGATGCGTCGAGCCTACCGGGATCGCGCGGACTACCTGGGCGATCCGGATTTCATCGACATCCCTGTGGAGACCTTGCTGCACCCTTGGTATGCCGCCGGCCTGGCGCGGGATATCCGGGTCGACCGCGCCTCTCCGAGCCAGGGTAGCGCTGATCAGGGTTCGGAGGGACGGGATACCAGCCACTTTTCCATCCTCGATGCTGCGGGGAATCGAGTGGCGGCTACCTTGAGCATCAACTACCCGTTCGGTTCCGGTTTCGTCGCACCCGGTACGGGCGTGTTGCTGAATGACGAGATGGATGACTTTTCCGCCAGTCCCGGTGTGCCCAATGTCTACGGGCTGGTGGGCGGTGAGGCGAATGCCATTGGCGGAGGCAAGCGCATGCTGTCGAGCATGACACCCACCTTTGTCGAGGACGGCCAACGGGTGGCGATACTCGGTAGCCCGGGCGGCAGTCGGATCATCACTATGGTATTGCTCGGCATATTGGATATGGCCGAAGGCAGGGGACCTAAGCGCTGGGTGGAGAGACCCCGATTGCATCATCAATATCTTCCCGACCTGATTCAGTTCGAAAGCGGCGCCTTGAGCGAAAGCCTGAAGAAACAATTGCTTTCCATGGGTCATAGCCTCAAGCCCCTCGACCGGACCTATGGAAACATGCAGGCCGTTCTGTGGAACAAGCAGACCGGCGAGGTGGAGGCAGCGAGTGATCCGAGAGGGGGAGGATTGGCGCAAATCGATTGAATGCCCTGGGAACAGGTTGGAAATAATTGCAAAAAAGCGCTTAAAGTTGGAAACTCGCCATTGAATTTGTTTGGGTTTTAGCCCAAGCTTCCGTGCCAGACGTTGTTACTCCTTCGGCCTGTATGCTTGTGGATGCGGCAAGGCGATGGGCGGGTGGCTGCAAGCGTGTACGTAGTGAACCACCGTTCCGTCGTCCGGGATGGGGCACAAGACGCAGCCGCCCCTGCTCTGCTTGATCCTGGGGCACGTCCCGAATAGGTCATCGCTGAGTTAAAGTCCTCGATCAGGAGCGGCATCGCAGATGATGTCCCGCTGTGGCCTATTCGGGAAATTCCGTATCAGCAATGATCGGGTGGAAGGAGTACGCAGCATCTGTCACATAATGTAAAAAATTCGCAGAGAGAATCGAGAGTAACTATGAAAACCACCATCAAAAAAACTGCCGCTTTAATTCTCAGTATCGGGCTGCTGTCGGGTTGCGCCGGCAATGGCGGTAACCTGGCAGGCGATATCGCAAATGCACAGGCAGCCGCTGACGCCGCCATGAAGGCCGCAAAAGAGGCTCAGTTGGATGCCGCTACCGCTCAGGGCACCGCCGACGCCGCTTTGAAGGCCGCCAATGCCGCCAACGATGCCGCTGAAGCTTGTAATGAACGTTGTGGGCGGATGTCGGAAAAAGCCATGGCGAAATAAGTTAACCCGGTTGACCGTCAGTTCGCTTCCCGTGGAGAAAGCTCAACCTGCGGCATCCGGGTGGAACGGATGCCCTGGGTGGCGGGGGGGGGCGCCTGACCGAATCAGGCCCGGTTTCCGGCGGACCGGATGTCTGTTTAGAAACCCTATCCAACAAGCCCCAGAGGGTTCTCGGGGTCTACGCCTTCCATGAAGGGAGTATTGCGTAGGTGGTGGGTAACTTGGTAGACCAAACCGATCCAGTTGCCGATAACCGCTTCTGCGGTGTCATGCCAGGTATTGTCAAGGGTGTCGATCACCAGAGACTCAGGGAACTCCGGCAACGCCTCTCCCTTGGCCCCTGCCGCCTCCAGACGCTCCCTGTACTCGTTGAAAACCGCCTGGTTTCGCAAGGTGAAATAGTTATCCGGAAAGACCGGATAGTCAGGACGCTTCCCTGTGATATAGAGATTGACCTCACGCTTGTACTCCTTTAGCAGACTGATGGTGTCGTACTCAGGGTGTCCCTGGAAATAGACCACCCGCAATCCGTCCCGACTCACCGCCAGGTGTACGCCGACCTCCTCGCTCTCCACCAACACCTTGAGGCCGGCCTGATGGAATTGCTCACGGGTGACCTGATTGTAACGGGAATGGGGCACATCGAAACGGGTATTGACATCGTTGACCAGGGGATGACGGGTATCCACAACCCGGTGACTAAAGACTCCCCAGCGTTTATCCCCCATGTGGGTGCGTTTCTGTCCATGATGAGACTGAACGACGGCATGGGTGGCGAGACAGGAACAGAGTACAGAGGTGACATTGGCGTAAGCCCAATCGACCACCTCGGTCAGGGGTTGCCAGAATGCCTCCTGGGCCAGATCGGTATGGCTGACATTGGCGCCGGTGATGATCAGCGCATCCAGCCCGTCCTGTTTGATCTGTTCGAAAGGCTCGTAATAGGCATCGATGTGAACCTTCGCCTTCTCCCCTCTGGGCAGGGCATCGAGGGTGAAGGGATGGACATAGAACTGAGCGATCGGATTGGCCTCGCCCACCAAGCGGAAGAATTGCCGCTCCGTCGCCTCAACGGCTGCATCGGGCATCATATTGAGCAGGCCGATGTGCAACTCACGGATATGCTGGTGAGTGGCGCGATTGGGGGAGAGTACGCTCTGTCCCTCCTGACGCAAACGTGTAAAGGTTGGTAGATTGGTATGTGCGACCAGTGGCATAACTCGTACAGTGTCCTATGTCGTTAGATAATCTCAGAGGCCCGGCAACAGTTCAAGGCACTCCACAGAAAGCATCCTTGGAATACCGTTTGACCTATCGGCGAAACGGAAAAGGCCCACTAAACGTCCCGCTCGATCACCTGTTCCAGCAACTGCAGAAAATCCGCTTCGTCTTGCACCTTGGATAACTCGTCGGTGGTCACAGTATAGCCATGCTCGGCGGCGATGGCCTCGTAGCGTGGTATTCTGGCGCGAAACAGATGGGGAAAGACCCATCGGGTAAAATCGAAAGGATCAATGAGCGAGACATAGTCGATCCCTTTGAGACGCATATATGCAGCCAACTGATCATCCAGAAAAGCCTCGCGGTAGTATAGCGGCTTGGGATCGGAAACAGAGCGGGCGATCAACGAAGCCTCATCCACCCGGCTGGCGCGGATATAGAGAATCAGCGAGTGCTTGGCAAGGAACTCCATCAGTCCCGGCTCATCCAACTCGCACAGGCTGCCGCCCACATCATTGATAAAGTGGGAGTAGCCATAGATCAACCGGGCCTTGCGCATGAAACCGGGCACATCGTACATCGCGGCGATCTCGGCCTGACGGTGCAGGTTCTGACGGCGCTTGAACTCGGTCAGCGACATGCCGTTCAGTTCCGGGTTGCCCAGCATGCCAAGGAATGTGGAGACCGGTTTCAGGTTGTTGAAGGAAATGTTGTTGCGGATAAAGATTGAATCCGAACGCAGCAGGTCGCGCAGCATGGGCACGCGCATAGCATGCTCCTTGATGCTGTCCAGGATCGGCTCGTCCAGATAGCGAGTGCCGATACGGTAGTCCCCCGAATAGTGGAACCAGTCACTCTGTCGCAGAATATTCGACAGACGAGTCTTACCCACGCCGGACATACCCAGCAAGGTCACGCACTTACGCTCCCAGGCACGGAATTTTTCAACACTCAGTCTCACAGCAGGCTATCTCCAGTCGTACGAGGCGTCAATTTTACGGTGTCGAGGTGAGAGAGGAAAGTCACACCCGGCATACTGCGGTCGATGCAAGAGGGCGCCTAGCCCGAATATTTCACCCAGGCTATAGTGTGCTGTCTCATACTAATACGTGATATCAGCGTGACGCCGGACCATTGGCCGCACCCCACAGGAAGTGCCCTTGGGGTGCTTGGCGCGTGGCGCAGGGAAAGGGCGCGCCCTTTCCAAGCTGCGCCTCCTGCGGAAACGGCTATCCCGCCCTACAACAACCCATAGCATCTTGCTATGATGGAATGCATCGGTATGGTCGGTGGTGCATGCATTAAATAGTAATCGCAACCGGATGGACATCAAAGACCTCTCAGTCATCCTTGTCGAGCCCTCACAGACGCAGCGGCAGATCATCTCGCAGCAACTCGGCGAGCTCGGTATTCATTTCATCGAAACCTATGCCAACGGCGCCGATGCCCTGCAAGCACTACCCAACAGTCGACCGGACTTGGTGATCAGCAGTCTCTACTTACCGGATATGACGGGCACGGATCTAGTCTATCACATGCGTGACGATGAGGATCTGTTGCAGTCGGCATTCATGCTGATATCCAGCGAAACCAGCCTCTCCTACCTAGATCCGATACGTCAGGCGGGAGCGATCGCCATGCTACCCAAACCCTTCAAAAAAGAGGATCTGCAGGTCGCCCTGAGAGCAACCCTCGACTACGTGGAGACCCCGGCTCTGGCGCTACACCAAATCGACACCGAACTGCTGAGGATATTGATCGTCGATGACAGCAACATGTCCCGAAATCAGATTCGCCGGATTCTCGAAGCCATGGGCATAGACAACATCTCCGAGGCCCGAAACGGGGCTGAAGGGGCTGAGTTAGTCAATCAACACTACTTCGATCTGGTCATCTCCGATTACAATATGCCGGAGATGAACGGCCAGGAATTGGTGGACTTCATTCGCCATGAGAGTGGGCAGCCGGGCCTTCCCATTCTCATGGTCACCAGCGAATCAAATGAGAACCGTTTGGCGGCGGTACAGAAATCCGGGGTATCGGCCATCTGCGACAAGCCCTTCACCTCGGAAACCATCCGGCATCTACTGCAGCAGATACTTCAGGAGCAGTGACGGCGCTCGATCAGTCGCATCAAACCGACTTATCAGTTAACATTTCAGGAGGTTAATTCTCCTGCTGAAGTTTCACGCTATTGATTTTGTGGTAATATCAAGTGCATGAACTATCTCATTGAAAAAGAGAGTGTTTTTTTAGCAAGCAGCGGCTGCGCCCAGGATTAGTTTTATGGGGGTTTGCTATAAACCGGGCAAACCCCATCAAAAATAACCTTAGCCCATATCCACTACGCACCTCGGTGCTCACAAAACCGTGAAACTTTAGTTCTCCTGTTTAGGAGCATATTGAAGAGAATATCGTTATCTTATCGAATTCAACCCTAGAGACGGCGCCATCCGCGCATTGTCGGGCGACCACAGAATCCCGGCGGATCGTCCGGCATTGGCTTGCTGCCTGTGACATGCGTCATTATCGGGGAAGCAAGCCATTTACCAGGCTTTGGATCAAGCTCTACCAGCGCTGGGGACCCTGACGAGTTGAATCAACAGATAGTTACGATAGGGATTGCGTTTAACTGCATATTCTCTCTGATGGTGATCAAGGATTGAATCTTTTTGCCGTTATTGACTAAAGAGTAAGATAGACAGCATCAGAATCATACCCAAGGAAAAAGCGAAACCTTATCACTATGTCTCATGTACTCATTATTGACGATCAATCAATAACTCGGATGATTCTGCAGGAATTGGTCGGTATGATCGATAAAGGTGTCTCCTCGACCTGCTTTGCCGACCCGCTCCAGGCGCTCGAGTGGGCGAAATCGCACGAAATCGACCTGGTGATCACCGATTACAAGATGCCGCAGATGGACGGCATCGAATTCATCAAGTGGCTCAGACGAATCCCCAGATGCAACGATGTCCCGGTGATGATAGTCACCTGCGTAGAGGATCAATCGGTGCGTTATCTCGCCTTGGAGTCAGGCGCCAACGATTTTATCACCAAGCCCATCGATCACACCGAATGCCGGGCTCGATGCCACAACATGCTGACCATGAGTCTACAGCGCAAGCTGATCAAGGATCGCGCCTTATTACTGGAACAGGAGATACGCAAAACCACCCAGGAACTGCACGACCGGGAGCAAGAGACCTTGATGCGACTGGCAAAAGCGGGAGAGTATCGTGATGAAGATACCGGAAACCACATCCTGCGGATCTCCCGATATTCCAAGCTGATCGCCCACCACCTGGGATTATCTCATGAACGATGTGACTTGATCGCCCAGTCCGCTCCGATGCATGATATAGGGAAAATAGGTATTCCTGACGCGATTCTGCTGAAATCCGGACGACTTACAACGGATGAGTTTACCATCATGCAACGCCACACTGTGCTAGGATACGAGATACTCAAAAACAGCCCGTCCAAATATATCCAGACCGGCGCCGTCATCGCCCTCAACCACCATGAAAAGTTCAATGGCGAGGGCTATCCGAGCAACCTCAGCGGTGAAGGAATACCCCTGGAAGCAAGAATCGTCACCGTTGCCGATGTTTTCGATGCCCTGGTTACCGACAGGCCCTACAAGAAGAGTTGGCCCATCGAAAAAGCGATCGACTATATTAGTAATGAGTGCGGCAGCCATTTTGATCCCGATTGCGCCAATGCGTTTCTTAGCGAGATGCAGGAAGTGGAATCGATACACCACTCGCTGAGAGGCGCCCCCGAAGGGACAGACGCTTGAAACAGCTTTTTTCAACCGATTTACCGGCCGATGACCGCCTGATATCGCGGGACCGGAACTATTACAGCCTGACCTTTTCGATCAGCTGTATCCTGCTTGCCGGCCTTATCGTGCAATATCTCTTGCCGGACCGGCAGGCCGTCGGTCACTCGACGCTTACCCTCGCCGTCTACTACACGCTGATCCGGCTCGTGCAGTTGTCTCGGTTTTACACAAGGCATGCACCCCCCCCCCTGATGCGTAGAACATGGATCATTCTCGATCATATCTACCTGGGGCTGATCGCATTTTCCGGCGGTCCGGTGATGCTGATAATTCCCCTCAGCAGCCTGCTGCTCTATGCCACACGACCGTTCGGCATCGGCTATCTCCAGCTTGCCTTGCCGACCGCCTTCTCAATTATACTGTTCACCCTGTGCCGGGGACCCACCCTCCAGTTGGAACTCTTGCATGCCATCCCCCTCAGCCTGATGGCGGTACTGTTACCCGGTCTATTTCCATTCAGTCGGGGTTTGACGGCAGAGAGCGGGGACGGCATTGACACCGGCGCGGAGAAAAGCCGGCCTGGCGCGTTGACGGCAAATACCGAATTGCAGGGAACGCCTCATGAGGCCCCGCCCTGGATCGACAAAAGCATCCAGCGCATTCTTATACTCTCGAACAACGAGAATACCATCGAATCGGCATCCAACCACCTGATTGATTGGGGTCACGAATTCACCTCCAGCAGAAATTGCGTGCAGGCCTTCAAACACATGCTGTCACGCAGTCAGGGCGGCCTATTCGTCCCATACGATATTCTGATCGTTGACGAGCAAGGGTTGGATATCGATCTCCTTTCATTGGCGCGCCTGATCAATCACGAACCCACGCTTGCCGAGTTGCGTCTGATTTGCTTGAAAAACCCCGTGGAAATTGACGGTAATTCACAAAGATTGCTGCGCGCCGGATTCAGCGCACTGTTGGATACCCCCTTGAGTAAGGCCCAACTATTCAATGCCATCAGAAGTGAACCGCAACTCTATCCCGAATCGACCAATGTCATCTCTCTCTCACAACACAGAACGGACAAAAATGCAGATCCCGGACAGCGGGAGATATTGCTGGCGGATACACCGTCACCGGAGAGAGCCCTACTCGGCAAGGCGCTGATCCGGGCGGGACACCGGGTTCGCATTGTCGACAATGGCGACCAAGCGCTTGACGCCCTTGAAGAACAGCTCTTCGAACTGGCCATCGTAAACGCAAGATTGCCTATCATGAGCGGCACCCAAGTGGTAAAGCTACATCGCTTCACCACACCGTACAAACGGTGGATTCCTTTCATCTTCGTATCTGACGAGAACACCCCCGACACCCTGAAGCTCTGTCAAAGTATCGGCGTGCATGCATGCCTGTTCAGGCCTTTCACGCTAAATGAGTTGTTGGAGACCATCACTTCAGTGTTGTCTCAATCTCAATCATGGGGGCTTGCCGGCGACAACTATCGCCGACACGCTATTGCGCATGGCGAAACCAGATTCCAACACACCGGATTGCTCGATCATCTGACCCTGTTGCGTCTGGAAAAACTGGATAACGGAATAGCGTTCATCAACGACTTGTTTAAAATCTTCGAGGCGGAAGGTCAAGTGATCCTGCGCTATATGCATCAAGCGGTGGAGCGAAAACAGTTGGGACTATTTCTCGATCAGGCGCAAATCCTCTTGGACAGCGCAGGACAACTAGGCGCTTTCTCACTCTACGAACTCAATCAGCAAGCGATAAAGATTCATGCTCATGAATTCGAATACCAGGGCGCTGAGCTGTTTGACGAAATCGAAAAGACCTTCAACCTGACACTGCGGGCCTATACCGACTACCTTTCGCAACGCGCCGCCTCACTCCGATTGAACAGCAAATAAATCTGGTAGGAGGTAGCCCGAAGGCTACCCCCTCCCTACAGAACGGTACGTACCGGCCAGGTATACCGCTCCTCGATCAGTAACCGA
>JAHXHR010000028.1 GCA_025656505.1 Candidatus Thiodiazotropha sp. (ex Epidulcina cf. delphinae)
ATCTGGAATGGCCACAACCAGCATGATCAGGTGATGATCAATAAGGGCGGAATGCACTTATAGGGCTGTCTGAAAATTGGGGTCCACTACTCTTGACATGGTAATGCATTTGCATTACCATTCAATATAGGTAATTGATATTGTTTTGGAGATCACAATGACCGCAACACTGACTGTGGAATCAACTCTCACCGACCGCTATCAGACAACGGTGCCTGAATCCGTGCGCCGCGCCCTGCACCTCGGAAAACGTGACAAAATCCGCTTCTCTCTTCAACCCGATGGAAGGGTCGTGCTGACCCGCGCCAACGACTCTGAGGCTGACCCACTTCTCGGACAGTTTCTGGGGTTTCTTGCCAAAGATATCGCAAAGCACCCTCAGCATGTACATGCTCTGAGTGCCGACCTGGCCGAGAGAGTGCAATCATTGGTTGGTGATGTTGAAATTGACCTCGAATCACCACTCCCTGATGACGACCAGGACGAGGAAAACTGAGATTGGCTGCCGGTAAACCCCTGGTCATCAATGGCTGGACCATCTTTGCTCACTCGCTCTTTCTCGAGCAGCTGGAAGCTCTCCTGCAGAAGGTAGAGCGCCTGCGCCAAAAGAACCCGAAAGGTTACAATAAGAAGAACACCACTAAACAACTTGCCGCCATTGCCAAACTAGCGTTTGAGATCATCCCTCAAGATCCAGCCCGAACGGATTATCGCCAGGGCTCCACATTGGGTGGCGAGCACAAGCACTGGTTCCGTGCCAAGTTCTTTCAGCAGTACCGACTGTTTTTCCGGTATCACCATGAGAGCAAAATCATCATCTATGCATGGGTCAATGATGACAATACAAAGCGAGCTTATGGAAGCAGTACAGATGCCTATCGCGTTTTTCGTCGTATGATCGAGAGTGGCCATCCACCAGATGATTGGAAAACTCTATTGGAAGAAGCCAGACAGGATAGCAAGCGGCTTCAAGACACACTGGAAAAAACCGGTGGAACTCCGCGCTGATTCAATCTATAAGCATTTACTTATTGGAGCGTGAGTGGAGCGCAGAAAAGTACAAAATTCGTATCCCATTGTTTTAAATAGTATTTCCATGGGTTCTTTATGAGGTTCAAGTCCTCTCCTCGGCACCAAATTCAAAAACAATCACAGATTACCAAAAATCATGAAAGGCACTGTTTTTACAGTGCTTTTTTGTGTCTGTAATTTCATTCCGTTGTCTCTCATTGGCATAGCATGACTATTCCGCGTTGTTGCGCCTTGCCCCGCACCCCCGCAAGCGCACACTTCACCCCGTCCAACTGCAGTTTTTAGGATTATTCAAGCTGCTGAAGATTTCCCTACAACACACCATTTATCCCCCGCTGTCATACAACTGTAACAATACAGGCATAAAGTTGTAAAAAATCGAAACGTTCATTGTGGGGGGTTTTTACACACAAAAACACCATCCGAGGGGTAATCATGAAAAGGAATTTTTTTATTGCCGTATCGTTGGCGACTACAACCCTATTTTATTCCCTGCCGGCCAATGCCGCTGATCGCACCATTATCCAGAACAAAGGCTCCGACACCCTGGTCAATGTCGCCCAGGCATGGGCGGAAGCCTATCGGGATGTCGATGCCGATATCGCGGTCGCCGTCTCCGGCGGTGGTTCTGGGACAGGCATCGCGGCAATGATCAACGGCACTGTGGATATCGCCAACACCAGCCGAAAAATGAAGTCGAAAGAGGTGAAAATGGCGAAAGGCAAAGGCCAGCACCCGTTTGAGCATGTGGTAGGCTACGATGCCCTGGCGGTATTCATCCATAACGACAATCCCATAAAATCCCTCTCTTTCGAACAATTAAAATCGATTTTCGGCCGTGGCGGCAAGGCTACGAAATGGTCCGATATCGGCATCAATGTCCCCGGCTGCAAGAGCGACAAGATCGTCGTGGTCAGCCGTCAGAACAACTCCGGAACCTATGCCTATTTTAAAAAGGCGGCACTCGGTAAGAAAGGAAAATTCCGCCAAGGCACGCTGGACATGCACGGCTCCAAGGATGTTGTGGATCTTGTGGAAAAGACCCCCTGCGCCATCGGTTACAGCGGCCTTGCCTATGCGACCGACCATATCAAGATGACCTGCATCGCCAAACAGAACGGTGGTGAGTGCGTCAATCCGAGCGTCGAGACCGCCAGTGATCACAGCTACCCCATTGCCCGGCCCTTGTTCATGTACACCAATGGCGAGCCCAAGGGCGCCGTCAAGACCTATCTCGATTGGATCAAGAGCGATGCCGGCCAGTGCATCCTGATGAAAAAGGGTTATGCGCCAAGTCGTGATGTAAGTTGCGGCTGAATCACGACAGGATAATCAAAGCGGAGCATCAAGCCATGTCCCACCTCGATGAACGTTTGGAGCACGACCTCAACAATATCCACGACCGGGTGGTAAAAATGGGGACTCAGGTCCAGCAAGCGGTAAAAAATGCCGTCAACGCCCTCCAGACCGGTAATGCCAAACTCGCCTACGCTACGGTGCTGAACGATAACCCGATCAACCGTTCGATGCGCGAAATCGATAAGACCTGCCATCGCTTCTTCGCCATACATATCCCCAGTGGTGGTCACCTGCGTCTGCTCTCTTCGGTTATCCGCGCGAATATCGAACTGGAGCGTATCGGTGACTATGCGGTGACCATCGCCCGTGAAGCAGCGCAACTCTCTCAGCCGCCGAGCGGTAACCTCGGCAGAGAACTGGATCGCATCGCCGGTGAAACCATGCGCATGTTGCAACAGGCCATCAAGGCATTTACCGAGCTCGATGCAGACATTGCAAAAATCACCATGGTCATGGCTGATGAATTTGAGCACAATCTGGATGGTGTCTACACCAGGATGATGGCCAATGATGAACAAGCCAGGGTCAGGGAAATACTGGCGACCTTCGTGGTCTTCAACCAATTAAAGCGCATTGCCGACCAGGCAAAGAACCTGTGTGAGGATACTGTGTTTGCCGTTATAGGGGAGCAGAAGGCGCGCAAGAGCCTCAATATTATCTTTATCGACGAAGACAACAGTTGTTTTAGTCAGCTAGCTGAGGCCATTGCCCGAAAGAACCACCCTCAGACCGGCAATTATCGGAGTGCGGGACGCATACCGGCAGAGGCCATAAACCCGAATCTGGTATCGTTCATGGAAAATCGAGGCATTGATTTCAGTCAGGCTCAATTGACGGCACTCGATCAACTGACGGCTAAAGAGATTTCAGATCAGCATGTCATTGTCAGTCTTCAAGGCAGCATATCCTCCTATCTTCCACAGATTCCCTTTCATACCTCAGGGATTGAATGGGGTCTGGGTGAGATCCCCAGGGATGAAGATTCCCATGAATTTGAGTTGCTATACCGTGAAATCGCCATCTTAATAAAGGATCTGATGGAATTGCTTCGCGGGGAAGGGGCGAACTGAAATGCTGGAAGTCAACCCGCTGCAAAGACCGATGACCACAGACTTCGACAGCCGCGACATGGACTGGTACATCGATAAAATTGTCCAGTTCCTGGTCTTTGTCGCAGGTATTTCCGCCATTGTTTTCATCATCGGCATCTTTGTCTTCATCACCTTCGAGGGCTTCGGCTTTCTGCTTGAGGATTTCAGTTTCCGAGAATTTTTCCTCTCTCCTTTCTGGGAGCCATCGGACGAGGATGTGCCTGAATACGGTATCCTCGCACTTGTCGCGGGTACGGCAAGCGTTACCGGACTGGCGATGATCGTGGCCATCCCCTTCTCTCTCGGCGCCGCCATATTCATCGGCGAGTTCGCCACGGGTAAGCTCAGAGAGTCACTCAAGGTTTTGGTGGAGCTCCTGGCAGCCATCCCGTCGGTGGTCTGGGGTTTCATCGGTCTTTCCATCATGAATCCACTGATTATCGATCTGTTCGACGTACCCGTTGGCCTGAATGTGCTCAATGCCGGCGTCATTCTGGGATTGATGGCGGCGCCGATCATGACCTCCATCGCCGAGGACGCCCTCAAGGCGGTGCCGGATCGTTACCGTGAAGCGGCCGAAGCACTGGGCGCAACTCGCTGGCAAGTGATTTATAAAACCGTTCTGCCGGCAGCGAAAAACGGTCTCCTCGGTGCAGTGCTGTTGGGCGTGGGCCGTGGCTTCGGTGAAACCATGGCGGTGCTGATGGCTACCGGCCACGCGGTCAATATCCCAGGCAGTCTGTTCGATCCGGTACGGGCGTTGACCGCCACCATCGCCGCAGAATTGGGCGAAACCGCGGTCGGTTCGCCCCATTATCAGGCGTTGTTTACGATAGGGATCTTTCTTTTCATCATCACTTTTTTGATCAACCTGACTGCGGATCTCATCGTTCGCGGCATCCGTAAAGGATAAATCGAGATGTTCGCCGAATCATCACTCAATGTCCGGAACAAGCGCATCCAAAACCTATTCCGCATCCTGTTCCTGATAATGACTATCCTGCTGATCATTCCGGTGGTCGCCATTCTGGCCACCCTGATCGCCAAGGGGGGGAGCATCATCTCCATCGATTTCCTGTTCACCCATCCCACAAACGGCATGACGGCCGGCGGCATCTTCCCTGCCCTGCTGGGTACGGTGTGGATCGTGGCGGTCGCCTTGTTGGCCTCTGTCCCCCTGGGCGTGGCGGCGGCCATCTATCTGAATGAATATGCCGGCGACAACTGGTTCACCCGCATCATCCAGCTCGCCATCATCAACCTGGCCGGCGTCCCCTCCATTGTGCATGCCCTGTTCGGTGTAGGCGCCTTCGTCATCTTTTTCGGATTCGGCACCAGCATCCTCGCGGCCGGTCTGACCCTGGCCATCATGACCCTGCCGGTGGTGATCGTTTCCACCCGTGAATCCCTGCGGGCCGTTCCGCAAGCCTTCAGAGAGGCCTGCTGGAATATGGGCGCCACCCGCTGGCAGACCATCCGCCGGGTGGTCCTCCCCAATGCCGTGAGCGGTATCCTGACCGGTGTCATCCTGGAGGTTTCGCGCACTGCTGGCGAGACGGCGCCGATCATGTTCACCGGCGCCGTCTTTTTCCTGCCCTTTTTGCCACAGGGCGTGTTCGACCAAACCATGGCCCTCTCCCTGCACCTGTTCGTCATCGCCACCCAGGTGCCCGGTGTCCCCGAGAACCTGCCCTTCGGTGTCGCATTGGTTCTTATCGCCATGGTGCTGCTGATGAACAGTATCTCCATCGCATTCCGCATGTATCTGCGAGGCAAAAAGAAATGGTAGATATGAGTATCAATCCAGCGACCGCTGACACGTTGATAGCGGCCATTGCGCAAGACCCGGTCAAACTCGGCGTCAGTGATCTGCACATCAGTTATGGAGGCGCTCCGGCCCTGAGCATCGTCGGCCTGACAGTGAAGGAACATGAGATCTTCGGTATTATCGGACCCGCCAATGCCGGGAAGACCTCATTTCTCAAGGCGTTGAACCGGATGGATACCTTCAACCCGAATATGCGGGTCAAGGGTGAGATCCTGTTCAACGGGCTGAATGTGCGAAACCTGAAAAACATCTATGCCTTACGCAGTCGCATCGGCGTGGTCTTCCCCTTGCCCGTAGGCCTGCCCCTGACCATCTATGAAAATGTCGCCCTATCCCCGCGTCTGCGCGGGATTAACCGAACCGGCGACCTGGATGTGATCGTCGAACGCTGCCTCACCAGGGCCGCGTTATGGGATGAAGTCAAAGACCGGCTGGGCTCGCTGGGGAGCCTGCTTTCCGGCGGACAGCAGCAAAGGCTGACCATCGCCCGCGCACTGTCGCAAGAGCCTGATCTGTTAATGCTGGATGAATTCTCCATCGCCGTGGACCCGGTCACCACCATGCGCATAGAGCATGTACTCAAAGAACTCAAGCAGGACATGACCATCATCCTGGTGACCAACCTGGTCCAGCAGGCTCGGCGTCTTGCTGATCGCACTGCCTTTTTTCTTGCCGGTGAATGCGTCGAGATCGGCGAAACGGAAGACCTGTTCAGCGGTGATGTAAAAGACCAAAGGACACGGGACTATGTTGAAGGAAAATTCGGCTGAGCCGGAAACCTGGACCTTTGCAGGAGATCCTATGAAAATCGCCACCACCGACACCATGAATGACACCGCGCCGAAATATGCCATCCGAACCAGCAGACTCAATCTCTGGTATGGTGCGTTTCAGGCCCTGTTCGATGTCGATCTCAATATCGATAACGGCAGGATCACATCCCTCATCGGTCCCTCAGGATGCGGTAAGTCCACTTTCCTACGCAGTGTAAACCGCATCAATGAAAGACTGGATTATGTGCGTATCGAAGGCGCCATCGATGTGATGGATAAGAATATCTATGACCCGGATGTGGAGCTGATGCAGGTGCGCAAGCAGGTCGGCATGGTGTTCCAGCGTCCCAATCCATTGCCCATCTCCATCCGCGACAATATCCTATTCGGCCACAGTCTCCATAACAAAGGTAAGAATGCCTCTCGGGCGGATCGGGAAGAGATAGTCGAGTCTTCATTGAAACAGGTTCTGCTATGGGACAAAATCAAGGATCGTCTCAATCAAAAGGGAACGGAGTTGTCACTTGAAGAGCAGCAAAAGCTCTGTATCGCCCGCCTCCTCCCGGTCAAACCCAGCGTACTGTTAATGGACGAGCCCTGTTCCGCACTCGATCCGAAAGGTACGGCCGCGGTCGAAGAGTTGATATGGGAGCTACGAGGTGAATACACCATCCTTATCGTCACCCACAACATGGCGCAGGCAAGACGGGCCAGCGAAGCGTGTATTTTCATGCTGATGGGGAAAGTGGTCGAACACCAAGCGACGGAAGATCTGTTTGTCACGCCCGAAGAAAAGGAGACCGCGGATTATATTGAAGGACGGTATGGGTAAGCCATGATCATTGTTGGCTATGTCTGTGAAATGAGCATGCAGAATTCCTCCCGCCAAGACCGCAAAGTACGCCGAGAAGGCCATGAAATAGCTTATTTTGAGTCCCTCCGGCTCCTGCCATTCGCAATCTAGCCCGCATTTCTCACCAGACGGACCGTACTAACAGGAAAACTTATGAAAGTTGAACAGGTTAGCATCTCTCACCGTATGGCATTCATCGGACCATCTGCCCTATTTGGTTTTTGGAACAACCAGGCCGAGCCTCTTGAACGATCGGGCTTGAACCATAGGCCCGGCTATGCTTCTGCACCCGATCGTCCAACCTGCTTCGGCCTGGTTGCACCAAAAACCAAAATCCTGGTGAGAAATGCGGGCTAGTATTTTTCCTTCAACCTCCATCGAGGCTTGATTAGTTGGAATTATCGTTGCATTGATGATTTTAATAGGACCAATCCCTCCTCCACCGCATAGCGGCCGTTTCGAGGCCCTTCTACAGTGGCCAACTGCGGTTTTTAGGTTGAATCTAGGAAGCTAATTATGCGTTAAATCTAAGAAGCTGATTATTAGGAAACCTATGAGTCCCTGTGCTTTACTTGAAGGTAGAAGAGTACCTTCCATCACAGTGCGGATATAACGAGCAATGTTATGAAAAAACAGGCTTGGTGGTTTGCTATAGTGGGTGTGATTATCGCTGGAGTCCTGGTCTTGTCACTCAGCAGACCGACAACTACAGCACCGCAAATCATGCACGAAATCGTTATCGCACTGTCTACCACGCCACCGTCAGGACTGATCTATATAGCCCACGAAAAAGGCTATTTTACGGATCAAGGCCTGGATGTGACATTGCAGAAAGTGGATTCGGGCAAGGCGGCGCTAGCGATGGTCCTGGAAAAACGCGCCGATATGGGCGCGACTTCAGAGAACCCTATCATGCATGCGGTCCTTCAGGATGAACCGGTGCGCCTGCTCGCAACCATTTTATCCACCGGCAGGAACTATGTGGTGCTGGGCAGGAAGGACCGGGATATATCGTCCGTGAGTGATTTAAAAGGAAAAAAGGTCGGCGTTACAGCGGGTACGAACAGTGAGTTTCTTCTTGAGGCGATGCTGACCCTGAACGGGGTGAGTGGTGAGGAAATCGAAAAAGTGCCTATTCCACCCACGCAGATCACGGATGCCGTCGTCAATGGCGAGGTCGACGCCATTTCATCCTGGAATCCCCATATCCTGAAGGCGCAAAAAAAACTACGGGACAATCATATCACCTTCTATGGCAGCGAGATCTATACGGCGACGTTTAATC
Organism: Candidatus Thiodiazotropha sp. (ex Epidulcina cf. delphinae); assembly: GCA_025656505.1. Lineage (GTDB taxonomy): Bacteria > Pseudomonadota > Gammaproteobacteria > Chromatiales > Chromatiaceae > Thiodiazotropha. Next base: position 8,222 of record JAHXHR010000028.1, read on the forward strand.
TTGTGGCGTTAGCCGGGTACATCAAAGACAACCCGCTGGTGATTGAGAAGGCGCTACGCGCCTTGATGAGCGCGGAGAATTTCGTTAAAAAAGAGCCGCAGCAGGCGCGCTCCATGCTTGCCAAACATATCAGGTTGAATAAACCCATGCTCGACGAACTATGGGAGATATATAACTACGAAGTCACCCTCGATCAGACCCTGATCACCACCATGGAAAGCCAGGCAAAGTGGGCCATCCGCCATGGTATGAGTAACAGAAAAACGCTTCCTGACTTCCTCGGCGTTATCTATCTTGACGGGATGAATGCGGTAAAGCCTGATGCAGTGACCGTGATCCACTGAGGACGGACCATGAACACCGATTTCGAATACATGGCTGTGACCTGTCATTGCATCGGCGTGAAACACAACCGTGCGCATTAAAAGCCGACTGGTCATTACTGCTATTCTTCCCCTGTTGATGGGAGTGGCGGTGGTTGGGCTATTTTTCTGGGAATCCGATAAATCCAATGAATTCTCCCGGCAGCGGCTGGTTGTCGGACAGATTGCCAAGGCGGTTTTCGAACTCACTTTGGTTGGGCACGAATACCACACGGAAAACAGCATCCTTCGCACCAAGACTCAATGGCTGAAACGCTATCAATCCTTGCCGCTGCTGTTTCAAGAAACCCGATTCCAGTATCAAGACAACATTCAATACCTAGCGAGGCTGATGCTTACTCATCAAAACCTTGGCTATCTTTTTTCCAGATTGAAGCAGGCGCGTGATAACCCGGATGTGCGGGGAGAAGCAAACAGGGAGTTGGTCACTATGCTGTCGGGTCAGATGCGGTCGAAACTGCATGAGATGTTGGCATATACGGATCGTCTCGTTCATTCTATTGCTCAGAAGGAAAAGGAGCTTAACCGCCAGACACGCCTGTATGCGCTCATTTCGGCAGGATTGATTGCCGCTTTGAGCGCCCTGTCCTCATGGTTTATCAGCATGGGCATCCTGAATCCCGTGGCAAGGCTGCGCCTGGGTGCGGAGATTGTCGGCAAGGGCGACCTCTCGTATAAGGTGGGTAGCGGCGCGAAAGATGAAATCGGTGAGCTGTCTCGCGCCTTTGACGCCATGACCGACAACCTGCAACAGGTTACCGCCTCCCGTGAAGAACTGAGCCATGAGGTGAAGTTCCGCAAACAGATACAACGGAATCTGGAAAAAACCTCCGAGCAACTCAAACACAATCATGCGCTTATTCATGGTATAGAACGCTTACGCGACCAGTTCATACAGGATGCCGATCCTTTCATCATGTTCGATAATCTGCTTCGGGAAATACTTGACCTCACCGCTAGCGAGTTCGGATTTATCGGTGACATCCTTCATGATAAAGAAGGCGATCCATACCTGAAAGCCTATGCTTTCACCAATATAGCCTGGGATGAAGAGAGCCGGAATTTCTATGAGAAAAACAAAGAGACCGGCTTCATTTTTAAAAAGTTGGATAACCTTTTCGGCCGGGTCATCACTTCGGAAAAAGTGGTAATCTCCAATGATCCGAAGCATGATCCCCGCGCCGCCGGCATCCCTCCAGGACACCCGGCACTCCGAGCATTTATGGGCATTCCCATCTATTACGGCGATAGGATGGTTGGGGAGATCGGCCTGGCCAATCGGAGCGGAGGTTATGAACAGGCCATAAAGACTGAACTGCAACCCATCCTTGATGCCTGCGGACAGATTATAGTTGCCCGCCTGGACCGGGTGGAGCACCAGCAGGCGGAGAGATACCGTCATGATAACGAGAGGCGTCTGAAGATGCTCATGGATCTGAATAAAGATGCCCGGCTGCTGGAGGAGAAGGAAATGCTGGAGCGTGCGGTTGATGTGGCCGTTGAGGCGACATACAGCAAGGTCGGCTACCTCCACCTAATCGACGATGACCAGGAAACACTCCACTTGTCCAGTTGGAACCAAGAGGCAATAAAACAGTGCCGTACGGAGCATGAAAAACACTATTCCATATCCGATGCCGGTATTTGGGCGGATACCGTTCGCTTTAGGAAAACGGTTGTACACAACGATTTTACCGATCAGGAAAAGCGCAAGGGGTTTCCCCAAGGACACTTGCCCCTGCTGCGCCACATGAGCACGCCCGCTATCGACCGCGACAAGGTGCAAATGATCATCGGTGTAGGGAACAAGGAAGAGCCCTACGATGACAATAATATCCAGCAACTGGAATTGGTCGCCCAGGATGTTCTGAAGATCTTTATCCAGCGGCAAGCCGAACAGGGTCTGCGTGAGGCCAAGGAGAGCGCCGAGATGGCCAACCAGGCCAAGGGCAGTTTTCTGGCCAATATGAGCCATGAGATCCGCACCCCGATGAACACCATCATCGGCATGGGCTATCTCGCGCTTCAAACCGACCTCTCAGAAAAACAGCGTCATTACATCGAAAAGATCAATGCATCGGCCAACAATCTCCTCTGTATCATCAACGATATCCTGGATTTCTCCAAAATCGAGGCAGGGAAACTTGAATTGGATTTGTCCCCCTTTGATCTGGATGAGGTGCTGAAGTTACTGAGAGACACCACCCTGGCCAAGGTTGGGAGCAAGGAGATCGAAGTGCTTTACTCCGTTCCCCCGGCCATTCCCCGCACCCTGGTCGGTGATCCGATCCGCCTGGGCCAGATACTCACCAACCTGTGCGACAACGCGGTCAAATTCACGGATCGCGGGGCAATTGTCATCAGCATCAAAGAGGTAGCCTCACATACAAAATGGATTACGCTGCAGTTCTCGATACGCGACACCGGTATCGGTATGAGCGAGGAGCAGATCAGAAAACTTTTCGGTCCCTTTCAACAGGCCGACAGCTCCACCACCCGGAAATATGGAGGCACCGGTTTAGGTCTCAGTATTTCCCTGGATCTGGTGGAACTGATGGGTGGAGGCATGACAGCTATAGGCAAGCAGGGAGAAGGCGCCGAGTTCACCTTCACCGCAACATTCGGTCTGCGGGAAAAAGACAAGGAGGATAGCCTGATTATACCGCAGAATCTTATGGGCTTACGTATCCTCGTGGTTGATGACAATAGGGATGCCTGTGAGATCCTGCAAACTTTGTTGACCTCATTATCTTTCGAGAATTCCGCTGCATCGTCAGGACCGAAAGCGCTGGAAGAGCTGGAAAGAGCGTCTAACGCCGATGAGCCCCCTTACAGGCTGGTCCTCATGGATTGGAAAATGCCTGGGATGGATGGTGTGGAGACCAGTCAAAGAATACGGAAGCATCGGTTTGTTACAGACATTCCCATCATTATCATGGTGTCCGCCTTCCATCGTGATGAAGTGATGCTTCAGGCAGAAGAGTCCGGTTTGGGGGCTTATCTTCAAAAGCCTGTAACCGCTTCAGATCTGTTCGACAGCATCTTGACGGTATTCGGTGAGAAAACGGAGAGATTGAAATATCCTCATCCGGACGAAGCGGTATCAGAGGAGGTTTTACATAAGATTCATGGAGCCCGGGTGTTGGTGGTGGAGGATTTCAAGTCCAATCAAGAGGTGGCGGAGGAAATCCTGATACAACGCGGAATGGAGGTAACCCTGGCGAATAACGGCGAGGAAGCCATTGACGCCATCGAGAATAGTGACAAACCTTTCGACATGGTTCTTATGGATATTCAAATGCCGGTTATGGACGGACATGAGGCGACTAAAATAATCCGTGAGAACCCGAAATTCAGGGATCTACCCATTATCGCCATGACAGCCGGCGCCATGGCGGGGGATGTGAAGATGTGCCTGGCCTCGGGAATGAACGACCATATCGCAAAGCCCATCGATATCAATAAGCTTTGTCAGTCCCTGCTGCGCTGGATTAAACCGATGGAGAGGAAGATGGACGTTGCCATGGTGAAGGCGTCACAAGTGGAAGATGACTCATCACTGCCCGCACAACTGGAAGGTGTGGATCTTGAAGCCGGGTTAGCGCGTTTAGGGGGAAACCGAACACGCTATGGCAAACTCCTGCGGGATTTCGTGCGCAACCATGCGGAGATCTTAAAACGAATTCGAGTTGCCGTTGAGCAAGGGAAGCGTGACACTGCCGGGAAACTTGCTCATGGGCTGAAAGGCGTGGCGGGTAACATCGGCGCCACGGCCTTGCAGGATGCCGCCCAGCGCTTGGAGTCGAGCCTTGCCGGCGTGTGGGATGAGGAAAAACCTGACGCCCTGTTGGATGTTTTAGAAAAGGCGTCGAACATCGTGCTGGATTCAACGGCGACAATTGACCCGCCCAGGGCGGATCTCAAGCAACCGGAGGAGGCGTTCACCGAAGATAATCTGGTCGAGCTACGTACGCTTGTGGCCGAACTGGATCAGTTCCTGAACGAGAATGACTTCCGCGCTCAACGGGCATTCGAGGCGCTGACGGCCCGTTTGCCGAGATGGGGAAGCAGCGTATCTCAGAAGCGTCTGGCGGCGGCGATGAAACATCTGGACGCTGACAAAGCGCTGAGGCACCTCAGGGAGGTCGCTCGGGACTTGGATATTGCCGAGGAGTGACAAAGCATCGACACCAAGGCCACACTGCTGATCGTCGATGATGAACCCACCAACATCCAAGTGTTGGGAGAGATTTTTCAGAACGACTACCGGATTCTTTGGGCCACCTCAGGTGAGAAAGCGCTGCAGATCGCACGCAGTAAAATACCTGATCTGATTCTTCTCGACATTATGATGCCGAGCATGGATGGATACAAGGTCTGCGAAAAGCTGCGCAAAGACGACTTTACACAATCGATTCCCGTGATCTTCGTCACGGCGTTGGAGCAGACGCAATACGAGATGACCGGTCTGGAGTCGGGAGCCGTAGACTATCTCACCAAACCGATCAATCCGGGGATAGCCAAACTCCGGGTGCGAAACCATCTTCAACTGAAACAGGCCAGGGACCAGTTGGAGAGACTGGCTGACACCGACGGTCTTACCGATATCCCAAATCGCCGCTATTTCGATCAGCGCATGATTCAGGAATGGTATCGAGCCCTGCGAACGCAATCCTTCCTCTCTCTGCTAATTGCTGATATCGACTTTTTCAAGGCATTCAATGACAGCTACGGACATTTGGTAGGCGATAAATGCCTGAAACGCCTCACCAAGACACTGTCAGAAAATCTGGTTCGTGCAACGGACATGGTCGCTCGATACGGAGGAGAAGAGTTCGTCTGCCTGTTGCCGAATACGGATCATAAGGGCCTGTACCTTATCGGTGAAAAGCTTCGTCACGCTGTTTCCGCCCTGAAAATACCACACCGAAATTCCAAGGTTGCAGATCATGTCACCCTGAGTCTCGGTGGCGCCACAATGGTCCCGGATTCCGGGCGAAATCCGGAAGAACTACTGAAAATTGCAGATCAGAATCTTTATAAGGCGAAGAAGGAGGGTCGTAACCGGCTCATTCAATCATAAGCGTGCAATTCGCCCCGTTAGTCCGGGTGAAATATCCGGGTTAGCCCTGCCCATTACCCACAAATATTTCCACCCTTTAAAAACAACGAGTTACAAACCATACCCCTAACAGCCAACAAAAATATGAACCTAACGAAAACAACAGGTTATGTCATGTCTGTTCCCATATTTCAGACTTATGGGTAATGGGCAGGGTTAGCCCGGTTCCCCCAGTCGGTGAATAGGCAAATCGAAGTTAATAGTTTGCCTATCAGTAGTTTAGTATCAGAATGGAGCGATCAACTGCGGTTTTTAAGATCTCAAGTTTCGGAGTTCGTCCTGTTTACATCATGCGCTCCCACATAGAACATGGAAACGAGTTGAATTTGAACGCCGAAACTTGAGTTAAGATGATAAACAATGGGGGTAAAGGGCGTATACCTGGTATTCAGCGAATTCACCTCAAATAGAATTATTATTCCTATTCCGTGCCGATTCGTACGCCTCGATTGGGAAAATTGTCAGATCGGCCAAGGGAAGACCCTTCTTCCCCATCAGGTCAGACCTGTAGAAAACCTTGGAGATGCCGATATAGCAGTAGCGTAGATGATTTTGTTCACCATATAGCGGCAAAGGAACCACTTTCATATTAAAGAATATACTTAAATATATGTTAATTCAACTGTTTATCGCTCTATGCTCAAGCGAATTCTAATTTTGTACATAGGATACGCAACCTTACTTGCAACAAGGTGTAAACCTGCGAAAAGCCCTTTCAGTGCTCTGATACTGCTGTCAACAGCGCCTCTCGTCTTTTATACCAAAACCACATATGCAGCGTTGGATTGGGGCCTGGGGCTCAATAGCCGATGGGCCATTGATATTTCGAGTAAAGCGTCATGGGATCCTGATACTCACCACTCAGCCATGGCGCACGCATTCGGCCTGGACTTTCACAAGGTGTTCTCCAGTGAATCAGGCGATATCGGCACGTTGGTTTTCCAACCATACCTTGTTTCTTTAAATAATGTCCCCAATCCCCCATTCTTTTTTGATGATGGCAACGACACGGAACTGACCTGGCGTATCGCCAATTTCAATTACACAGCCCTTTCTGAGGGAGAGTTCAATATCCGCGCAGGCCATTTTGAAATACCGTTCGGACTTGAACAGAATATTGACACGAATGGCGCGCTCCGCCAGTACACTTTCAGCGATCGCGGCATAAAGGCGGACTGGGGCATTTCGGTAAATGGCGTGTTACCCGCGTTGGATTATGAAATCGCCCTGACACGAGGGTCCGGAAACGAAATCGAAAACCAGGAAAATCCATATATCATTTCCGGCCGTATCGGATCACCTTCATATAAAAATCTGGTTAGCGGGTTTTCCTGGTTGTATGGCGATGTTCTAGGCGCCGTCGGTGTGACTCGGCTAAAAAGAGCCGCTGTCGACGTTGCGTATTATTACCACAACTGGGAGTTCCTGATGGAACTCTCCGGAGGAAAAAACGAACATACAGACACCCTTAACTCATTGATTGAGGTTTCATGGAGAAATGCCTTAGAGGATCTTCACCTCTACATCCAGTGGAGGCATTTGCAACTCAAACCGGAAAGCCGTTGGGAGGCAGGTGATGATATTGCCGCAGGCGTCCGCTGGTTGCCTATGCCATACTTAGAAATCAGCACGCAATATGAAAAGCAAGTTGACTTGATAAAACAACAGCAGAACCCTACACGGTTAACGCTTCAATTTCGCCTGCGTATATAAAATGCCGGGAGCTGTAACATGAACAAAGCTACTTACCTAATATGCAGGGTAATCATCGTTATGCTTGCAAGCAACAACATGGCGTTTGGCGCCTATTGTTCTTTGCGTGATCCGATTGCCGCCATTAAGACGCTCTATCAGGGTTCGAATCAATATCGCTCGATTGTCGCAGCTATTACTGATGAAAACAAGAATAGTGTAAAAGAGCGTCTTCCCTTTACCTTGCACCGGAGTGAAATCGGAAAACATACCCTATATTTGGTGCTTGAAAACAATAAGCCCCATGGTTTTGTCCATGCCAGATCAGAATTGGCTGAGTGGGGTCTCATAGAGATTGCATGGGGCATGAATTTCGACATGACAATCAACGGATTGTTTTTTCAACGTTGCCGAAGCCCGAAATGCAGCCGGGAACTCACTGACAGGCTTAACGTACTATTAAAAAGCAGATCATTTAGTGAAATCCGCAAAATGCTGACGAAAAACGGCGCTGAAACCACTGCGCATATAGCATCTGACTTCGCAAAATCCGGGGATCTGGCCTTATTAGCCATTAGGTCGGCCCTGAAAACCATAGCCATTACCGAAATTGCCTGGAAAAAAGAGATTACTGAACTCAAATGATCCGCATCAGTACACTAATGAGTACATCGGTTCAGCGGTATTGATGTATTACGAAGCATCTGACAATGAGTATTAAAACGTACTTGGCTATCTTGATCCTCACCTGTCTGGCAGGAGGGTATGCTCTGGAAGCCGCTCTTTCCAGGCAATTCGACAATATCCATGAACTGTCTGATAGATATAATACCGATTTACTATGGGAAAAAGATCTTCAACGCACGGGCGAGAATACCGCACAATTCCTAATCTCAGTCGATTTAATACTTGGCTCAGGAAATACATATCTTCTGGACGGTACATTCAAAAAAGGCGTTCTCTTACATGATTCTTTTACCGAGTTATCAAAAAACACTTCATTGCTAGTGAACTCAAACATATTGGCGGAATCCGCAAAACAGATCAGATCCATCAATGAGCTATTAGCCAAGGCCGACAATCTTACGAACGATAACTATTTAGAGAAAAAATTATCTGAACTTCTTATTCAGCATGACCAACTGGGTCGTCTACTGGAAAAAAACATTCGGGCCGCCATGTATGATATAAGGGAAAAACTGCACCAGGATGCGTTGGCTCTTAATGATAAAAAAGACCATGCGGCTATGATAAGGCATATCTCCAGGGGTCTATTCTCACTACTCATCGCCATACTCTGGTATTGGGCAAGTAAGCAAATCAGCATACCGCTAAGAAACTTGAAAGCATTATCCGCCAACGCGCTCACCGGAAATAGCTTTGAAGCCATCGCTTCAGGACCAAAAGAGATTATTGATTTGAGCAATCACCTGGAGGATCTGACAGCAACACTTTTCTATCAGGCTTCTCACGATCAATTAACCGGCCTCTATAATCGCAGGGCATTTGAACGTTTTCTAAAAAAGAAACCGGATGAAGGTGAAAGTCACATCCAAACCAACGCGCTATGCTTCATCGATCTCGACTATTTCAAAACGATCAATGATGCATGCGGACATGCGGAAGGTGATAAATTACTCGCCAGTGTGGCTCATGTCCTCACCAGTAAAGTTCGCGCCAGCGATATTATTGCCCGTATAGGCGGAGACGAATTCGCTATCCTGTTTATCGGCTGCGAACTGGAAGAGGCTTTACGCATCAGTGAGGGCATCAGAACCGGCATTAACGATATACAGCATAGTTGTGGCAATAAATATTTTCAGGTAGGAGCAAGTATTGGCGTAACCGAAATCGTGGGTAGTAAACGGATAATAACGGAAATCCTGAATTCAGCGGATATTGCCTGCAGCATTGCAAAAGAGTCGGGCAGAAACAAAGTTCATGCTTTCGATCACGGCAGTGAATTATCCGTCCTACATCGCAAACAGATGATATCTGTCGAACAGATCAAGGATGCCGTCACTCATAACAATTTTAAATTATTCAAACAGGATATCGTACCCTTTGATTTACAGGCTAATGCTAACGTCAGAATGGAAATATTGCTTAGAATGCAACAACCGAACGGCGGCATTATAGCGCCTGATAATTTCCTTCCGGTGGCTGAGCGTTACCAGTTGTCGAATCGCATTGATCGTTGGGTGATCAATCAGACCATCGACTGGTTCCACAGGCATCCGATCGAACTGGAAAATACCGAGTCTATTTCTATAAATCTTTCAGTCCAGTCTTTATCGGACAATGACCTGAAGAAATTCATTATTGAAAAATTAAAACACGATGACTTTCCCGCTGACAGACTCTATTTTGAAATAAAGGAAGCTGAGGCAATGTCCAATATTGATGATGCAAAACGATTTATGCAAGAACTAGGTTATCACGGCTGCAAATTCGCACTGGATAACTTCGGCAGTGGGCACTCATCCTATGCCTACTTAAAGCAGTTACCGACCGATATCATCAAAATTGACGGCGCTTTGGTAAAAGAGATGACTAATAACTCAGTCGACTATGCAACGGTAAAATCGATAGTAGAAATATCAAAAGCGGTTAATCAGTTAACCATTGCAGGGTCCGTGGAAAATGATGAAATTGCGGAATCCCTAAGAAAACTGAATGTTGATTTCGCACAGGGATTCCTCTTCTCCAAACCTGAACCTCTTGATAATTACAAAGTTCCTAAAAATTAACGGGAATTCGTTTGAGCATTTTCATGATGGTGGTTTTACCCGCGCCGTTGTGGTCGAGCAGGCCAACGATCTCCCTTTGACCGATCTAGCCCGGATATTTCACCCGGGCTAGAATGAGACCTGGTCGACTGCCGTCAGATCGCCGTAGATTCGGGTTAAAGATTTAACTCGGATCATCAATGGACTCCTACCGTCACTAATATTCATTCATTTCGCTGTCGATATCTATGTCATGATGAGGAATTAATCCATACTGACGAATCAATCGACGCAACCTCGGCCTCGAAACCCCAAGTATTTCGCAAGCTTGGCCTTTGTGCCAACCCGTTGCCTCCAGAACACGTTTGACATGCACGCGCTCGATATCTTCAAGGCTTTGTTCAGTCAGCGGTTTGTAATCCCTATGGTGGCATATATTGCGCAATTTTTCTGCTCTCAAGGGCTCCGGTAGCTGATCCCTGGTCAAAGAGTCGCCTTGAGACAGGGCAATACTCTTCATCAGTATATTCTCAAGTTCTCGAACGTTACCCGGCCACTCATAGTGTTCAAATGCTTCCAACACCTCCTTGGTAATATGCGTAACATTACGATGCAATTCCTTATTGATCCGCCCCAAAAGGGTCTGAATGAGATCCATTAGATCCTCTTTACGTTCACGCAAGGGCGGCAGATGGATATTGACCACCTGCAGCCGGTAATAAAGATCTTCACGAAAGGCTTTTTCGCTAACCTTTTCCGCCAGATCAACGTTGGTCGCTGTAATTACCCTGGCATCGGTGGTTTGAGACTTTTCGGCTCCCAGCGCGGTGAACTCTTTATACTGTAAAACCCTCAGCAACTTGGCCTGCATACCTAACGATAGTTCTCCAACCTCATCCAGGAAGATTGTTCCACCCCGGGCCAAGGAAAACTTACCCTCTTGACGAACCACCGCACCTGTGAATGCGCCTTTTTCATGGCCGAACATGTCCGATTCAAGCAATGTCTCCACCAAAGCCGCACAGTTGACGGCCACGAATGGACCACTGGGGTTTTGCCCCGAGCGGTGGATGGCTCTCGCAACCAATTCCTTACCTGTACCGGATTCGCCGGTAATCAAAACCGTAGCAGGACTTTTTGCCACCAAGCCGATGGTCTTGAATATCTCCTTCATGGCTCGGCTGCGGCCGACCATGCTCAAGATGTCACCAATATTTTCCGGATTGGTGGGGATAAACAGGTTTTCCGTATCCTTTGTCGTGGTCAATAACCGGGTAATGGAAGTATCCAATTCATCGATATCGATCGGTTTGTGAATATAATCTTCCGCACCCTGTTGCATGGCTTCAATCGTGCTGTCCATATCATGGAATGCGGTGATCATAATCACATGTACATTCGGTAATAATTTCTTGAAGTCCTGAAGGCCCTCAAGCCCGGAACGTCCCGGCATGCGTATATCGAGAATAATCAAATCGGGATGCTGTGTGCCTGTAATTGCCAGGCCTTCATCCACACTACCGGCAATTTCCACATCATGATCCTGGCTTCGTAAATGAAACTGAAGTGTCAGGCAGCTAGCCTTATCGTCATCAACAATCAATATCTTGCTCATGAGACCATCTCCTGAATGATCGTAGCATTATTATCCATATCAATTTGATGCCTGACAGGTATTACAACGGTGACACAACTCCCTGAAGGTATGTTTTGTGTTACAGATATGTTTGCCTGATGCTGGTCAAGAATACGTTTGACGATCGCCAGGCCGAGTCCTGTCCCCTTTGCCCATGTAGTAAAAAACGGCTCAAAAATCTTATCCCTCTCCTCTTCGATGACGCCACAACCGTTATCACTGATTTCAACCCGGATCGCCGTACCCTCCATGCCCAATTCCAACATCACATCGATAACCACCATCGGGTCACTGCTGGATTCAGTGGCCTGGGCCGCATTCGATATCAGATTGGAGAATACTTGTCTCAGTTTTGTTGCGTCGGCATGCAAGGTAGGCAAACCCGGATGATAATTGGTGATCAACTTAATCTTGTATTCATCGATTCTTCGCTGAGACAGACTGATTGACATATCGATGATCTTATCGATGGTAAGCCATTCCAGTTTCAGTGCATCCGGCCGGGAATAGGTGAGCATATCCGAGAGAATCTCTTCCATATAGCGGATCTGCTCAAGTGAGGCATTGCATAGTCCTTTCACTTCAGCATCGACATCCATATCCAACTGCTTACCCAGAATCTGAAGAGTCATTTTTACCGATGAGAGGGGATTGCGAAGATCATGGGCGATCATGCTCGCCATCCTGCCCATGGCAGCCAGGGTTTCAGAGCGCGCCAGATCCCTGTTTTGTTGCTCCACCTCTGATTCAAGTCGCTTACGCACAGTAATATCCTCCTTAACTGCCAGAAAGTGGGTTATTTTTCCCGCTGTATTTCTTATTGCCGAAATAACCGCCCCTTCCCAGTAGAGTTCTCCGTTTTTTCTCCGGTTATGGAATTCGCCACGCCACTCACCTCCCTCTAATACCGTATTCCATAAACTTTTATACTCTTTCTGACTGGTTTCACCGGATTTCAGAAAACGCGGGTTTTGACCAAGCACTTCTTGCGATTCATAACCGGAGACTTCGGTGAATTTTGGGTTTACGTATTCGATAAGGCCATGATCATTGGTAATGATAACTACACTTGGACTCTGCTCCACTGCTTGATAGAGCTTCAGTAAATCCGTTTCGGCCTTACGCTTGTCTGTAATATCTTCACCAATACCGGTAACACCAATCACATTGCCGTCAGTATCATAGGAAAGTGTGTTATTCCATGCTATTAAACGCCGCCCACCACTCTTTATCTTTACCTTATTTTCATAGCGCCGTGGAAATCTATCAGGATTTCCGATTTGTTTAATTATCTCACCGATCTCATCAGCCAGTTCATCGGGAACAAACTGCTGTAACCAGTTTCGGCCGATGACTTCGTTTTTATCCCATCCTGATATCTTGAGGAAATAGTTGTTACAGAATGTCACTTCTCCATTGAGATTGATCGTCACTGCCGCCAGTTCTATATGCTCAAGGGTATATCTGAAGCGTTGTTCATAGTCTCTCTGGGCCATCACCGCCCGGCGATGTTGTTGTGAATAGGTCAATAGCCATGCAACCCCGGCAACCAATACAAACATTGCGAAATAGAGCGCATAGTGATTCTGTATAAAGAAGGATAACGTAGCAGAGAGTTCACGTGACGAGACGCGGGATATGATTTTCCAATAATATCCCGTCCCGTCATCACTGCCTACACTATCCCCATGGAATGGCAAGGTTCCCATTGCCGCAATCAATGGACGAATGGTGGTAAAGGTATAAAGACCACTATCCGTCTGTATCCGGCCTTGGTCTTTCTCTGTGATTTTCATCCACTCATAGGAGTTGTCCGTCTGAAATCGGGCGTCATGACCCAGCATGAACCCCCATTCATCTTGCTGCCTTGGACTGCTCAGCCAATAGCCGTCATCGTTCACCAGTTCTATGTGATCAGCGATGTTGGCTGCGGCCCTGGTGAAGTTTTGAATCAGGCGATCACCCAAGTAGTTCAACAAAACAATCCCGCGCTTTCCCCCCTGACTGTCAAATACCGGTGTGCCGAAACGGATTACAGGCTTTAACGGATACTCGATTTCCCCCTCTTCCATGTTCAAATCGAATGGAGAGAGATATATATGCCCCCTGCCCAATAACAGCGCTTCTTGAAAATAGTAACGGTTCCCTTTATTCTGCAGTTCCGATTCGGATACGACCTTGCTCTCTCCATGCGAGCAGTTGACTCGCACAACTTCCATGCCCGTACTATCGATATATCGAATCTGATCATAGAACCCTTTGTTTTTCGCAAAGACCTTGAATTCTTCCGAGATTCTTTGTTCTTTGGCCCATGGCAGTGCTTCAGGCAGACCTCTACGTTCTATATGTTCTGCGAGAAATAGCAAATCGCTGACCACATCGGCGATATCCTTCTCAATCATCCGCCTGGCTAGATCGACATTGAGCAGTTCCCTCGACTCAACCGAAGAGCGCTCAGTGGTATAGAAGGTGTAATAATGCATCGCACCGATAATCATCAACACCAGACACATGGGTATAAAAATAGCCGTGAAGCCCTTCAGCATTCCTAGACGGGTGACCGATGGTGGGTGCATTATCGGCATTGTTTATCTATATGTTGCTGTAATCTCTCGATATAGCCATCCTGGCTCTCATCGTTTTGGCGAGGCGCCAGAAACATCAGTCTGGCGGCAATGATATAGGGTTTACGATCTCCATCACCTGCGGGCTGTTTCTCATTCAATATCCGTTTAACACGCCCAATGACACCGTCTGGATACTGACAATATCTTGGCATAGTGACATACTCGCCATACCACTGCGCCGCTATGGAAATTAATAATAATATCAATAGGATAACCAGAATCAATCTTAACGGTCGAAACGGGGTTTTCCTCCCTGCCTGTGGGCTGTCTGTATTAACCATCCTTCACCGTCTGTCATCTTGCCAACACAAATGACAGTTCCCGTGGTGAGAATTGCGCGCTTGATTTCAGTTTAACAGCTATCTTTTGAGCCAGTTGCCGACCTTGAAATATACGTTCTCTTACCGACACACCGTTTTGATAATTAGCATTAAGATAAAGACCAGGGAGCGTTCTTATCATGTTCTCAATTTTCTCTAAGCGCGCTTGATACCGACCATGATAGAGAGGAAGTCCTTGGTAATGCCTATCAACCCGGATGTAGTTCTCTGACCCTTTTATTCCAAGCAGTGGTTTCAAGTCAGACAAGACCAGATCCGCTAATATTTCATCACTTTGATCGACCTGTTCCGGATGACGCGCTCCGCCCAGATAGGTAGTCAACAGCGTATTCTCACTCGGCGCTCTTTCCGGGAATAGGCGGCTCATCCACAGGTTGCCGTTGAAAGAAAGACGGTTTTGACCGGAAACGAGGAAACCCGTGCCATCCAACGGATGGTTGATGCTGCCGCTTTCGATGCCGATGTGCAAGACGGCAATGGGCGCATACGCAATTTCCGCCAGTAATTGACTCAGGGATTCATCGACAGGTCTTAGCAGATCGGCAGCGATATCCGCCGGCGTACTCACCACCAGATGAGGTATGGATATCTGATGCTGAACCCCCTCTTTTCCGGCCGTTACCTGCCAATAGTCCTGATATTTCCTTACCGACCCGACTCGCATGCCACATCGCAGCGTCACACCTGATGTATCCGCCAGGGCATTGACGAGATCAGACATGCCCCCGGTAAATGAGAAGGTATCCGCCTTATTCACCCTGCGACGCTTCAGGACACGATTGATCAGCATGCCCACGGTAAGGCTGCCATAGCGCTGTTCAAGCGCCTTGAGCCTAGGCAGCACCGAACGAGCCTCAGCCAGGTCCGGATCAGATGCCAGGGTGCCTGCAACGAAGGGATCCATGGCGGTATCGAGAATTTCCCGTCCCAGGCGGCGTTCTATGAAAGTGGAGACCGTCTCATCCTCCTGACGGCTCCTCGGAATCATAATCTCCGTAATCAAGCGCAGTTTTGTGAAGAGACTCCAGAGTGGCGAAGCGAGCAGTGCCGGCATCAGCATAGGCGCCTGAATCAATTCGCCGTTATGCACCACATAGCGGTTGAGCGTCTCGTCACGCAGTCGTTTGCTGTGTGACAGACCTGTCTGCTGAATCATCTGATCAACCTCATTTCTGAAATTCACCAGTAATCCGGCCCCCCGCTCCGTGGTATAGCCTGCTTCAGTGGTAGTGCGGATTTTTCCACCAGGCCGTTCATCCGCCTCCCAGACCTCTACTGAGACACCCTGCTGCGCCAGCCACCAGGCCGTTGACAGGCCGGAAATGCCTCCGCCGATAATCAGTACGGCAGTCTCTGTCATTTTCGCTGCAACTCCGCCTTCATCTTTGCAAGCATTTCCCGGTCTAACAGACCGAGTCCACCACCATCCGGATCCTGTTTGGATTCCACATAGTGTCGAATCTCTGCGAAACGTTTCTCTGCCTGAAGGTTCTCTTTCAAACGTGGCACACGCTCTCTGGCAATGGCGAAGGCATCGAAATTCAGTTCCTGCATGCCGAAACCCTTCATACGGCGAACCGCCTTCATCATCGCCCGGTTGCGAAACCGGGTCAGATCCTCTGAGGTGATACGTGCCAGTCCCTCGCTACGGGCGCTGAATTCAGCGGCCTTTTTGACACCCCCACGGATAAATTCAGGCGCCGATTCCACACGTTCGAGTGCATCTCTCTCCCACGCCACACCGGCGAGTCCGGTCTGTACAATTTTTCCAACATCATCAATGGAAACGACAATGGCGCCTCGACGATTAGCCTCTCGCTCGGCGGCTGCTTCCATAGTGGGTTTAACAAACAGTTGAACCTGAGGTGGTCGATCAGCCAGACCCTCTGTCAAAAGGATTTCGGCAGCGGACTCCCAAGGGAGTTTACGACCCGGTGTATCTTCTTCCTCCAAACGATGCATGAGTTTAATATTCACTTCCAGGTGACCCTCATTGCGTGCGACATCCTCAGCGACTGCGAACACACCTTCACGCAGAAATCCCGGTAGTTCATCGAGATAGGCTCTGGCCTCCTGGGTCCAGGCAAGACCGCTGGTGGAAAACTTTACGAATGTCTTTGTTTGATCGCCCTCGGCAGTGGCGGGCCGCTTACCAGGAAATTTGTCGCCAAAACGTTTTGCAGCCAAGGTGGCCATGTGCCCAGTGGTGACTATAGGCTCACCCAGTTCGCTGACATAGGACTCGGCACGTTTACGCACCATTTTACGCAGAAAACCCGGTACACGAGACAAACGCTGTTCGGCCTCAGGACTCCAGGTCAGCAACGTATCGGGGTTGTCGCTCATCGGTTCGATAAGCGGCTGACCGGAGGGATAATGACCGCACCAGAGATCGGTATCCATCAGCGTGCCGCCCATTGCGAGCGGGCGTGCCCGACAGCCGCCGCACAGCTTCTGAAATTCGCACTTGCCGCACTTACCCTCAAGCTTAGGATTGCGCAGCAGTTCAAAAGTTGACGTTTGCTCCCATATGTCCCAAAAGGCTCGTTCTCGAATCGAGCCTTCTTCATCCGGGATATAGGGACAGGCCGTCACACCACCTTCCGGTGTGATCCGGCAATAGTGGATACCCGCCAGACAACCACCACCCTCATACCCCTGAGCCCGGGTCATTGTGGATTCTGGATTCGCCTGGTAGGCCACCCGTTTAAAATGGGGTGCGCAGCGAGCACGCACAATCAGATCCGTTGTCTCTTCCTGGACCTGCACCAATTGTGAAAGCACCTGCTCATAGCGGGCGGGGGTGATATCCGACATGGATTCCCCCCGACCGGTGCAGACCAGGAAAAAGATATTCAACACATGGGCGCCCACCGCTTTGGCAAAGTCGATCATCGACCCTACTTCATGGGCATTCTTTTCCGTAACCGAGAAATGGACTTGAAAAGGGAGATCATGCTTGCGGCAGTGGTCCATGCCGGCCAGAGTTTTTTTCCAACTCCCCGGACAGCCGCGAAACCTATCGTGACTTTGGGGATCCAGGGAATCGAGGCTGATCCCCACTCCCATGGCGCCGGCCTGCTTCAGCATCCCGACCCGATCTTCATTGAGCAGCACACCATTGGTGCCAATGACCATCGAGAGTTCCAATCCACTGCCATGAGCAACCAGTTGTTCCAGGTCTCTACGCAACAGCGGTTCACCACCGGTTAAAACCACCATGGTTTCATTATTACGTGAAGCGATCTCATTGAGTAACTGCTTGACCTCCTTCGTACTCAGCTCGTCATTTCCTCCAGCCCGGCGTGTATCGGCATCCATATAACAGTGTGCGCAGGCCAGGTTGCATCGACGTGTTAGGTTAACGGCCAGCAGAAAAAGATCGCCGGCACTCATCGATACTGATCCGGATTGGATTCGGAGTGAAAACCACTACCCAGCCGCCAGCTCTCGCCGGCCTTTTCCACCGCTTCCCTATTGACGACTTCCAGACCGAGTTTCCGGGCACAGCGTTCCACCTCCAGCATGACCATACCACGCACAACTTCTGGAATTCGCTGCATGCGGGCCTTCGCTTCCTCATCCCATGCCATACTGGGGGTCTGTTTCGATGATCCGGCAGACCACTCGGCATATTTCTCTTCCACCAGCGCCAAAGAGATATCCTTCAGGCCCTTTTTACCGGCATAGGTCTCAATGCGCTGACGCGTAAGGTCGCGCATGAATCCTTCAGGTACACGCATAAGACGGGCCAAGGCAGCCGCCTGCCAGTTGAAATCATCGGTTATGGGTTGTGCCTGTGTGGCCTTTTCAGCACCATGCACTTGGCTTCCGGGATCGGAAGGGTCGAGGTGGAACACCCCTCGCTGCTGCCACTGAGTCTTGACCGCACCCTCCGTTTCCAGCTCTGATGACGTTGTTTTGTCGCTACCGTTTGACGCTTTACCCAGACCGGCAAAGGGACAGGCACTCTCCTCCCTGGACGATTCCGGCTGTTGGTCACTCTGCATGTGCAGCATCGCTTTACGGGCCTCTTCCAGGCCGGCCTCAGCCGTATCGAGACTGATCTCGGAAACACCCTGCTGTTGCGCATAAGTCTCGATGCGCTGCCTGCAACTATCACGCATAAAGCCCTCTGGTACACGCATCAGGCATGCAAGCGCGGAAGCATGCCAATGGAAATGGGGGGGGGAGACGACCTTTTCATCCTGAGGTGACAGGGATGGTTGGGTCGTTACAACAGACGCTTTCCCTTGTACCGGTCTATCATCGTCCAAAAAACTTTGAATATGCGCCGCTTCGACCTGACGGCTACCGGCAGCGCGCGCTTTTTTCTCAGCCCGCATGCTGAGATTGCCCCGTAAACTAAGATCATCGATGCCCAGCAGCAATTTTGTTGCTGCCTCACTCCAGCGTATCGCCGCCTCGGCATCCGGTTTGCGCTTTAATTCACCACGATCATAGGCTTCGACGATCTCTGACATCGCCTGTTCGGCATGCCCGGGCATGAGTTGCGCGGTGGCCTCTTCAACGATACTTTCAGTGATCACGGTATGACCTTTTTCCTGGGCATACCGAAGAATCGCCATCCGCGCCATACTGCGAACGAATGAGGGAACCCGCTCCATACGAGCTTCTGCTTCATGGGTCCAGGAGGTGGATACTGATGCGAGGCGATCAACCTGAGGCTTATGCTCACGTTGACTCAGCAATACGGCACATGCCGCGTCATTCAGCAGATACTCACTATTGCCGCCAATATCCAACGCACTGTCTGCATGGATACCCGTGGTGCCCAACACCAGCAGTGATGGTTTGACATCCAACAGATAGCGATTGATCACTTCGTGGGGCTTGCCATCAAGGAGCACTGTTTCAATCTCCATTCCCCAATCATTGGCAATCGACTGCGCTACGGCTAAGTGTCCCTGATAGATTTTCGCTAATCCGGAATCAATGATCTCTTCATGGAGTTTTTCCTGTTCCTTGAATTTGAACACCTCGCCTGCTTCATCCGAAAGGACGCCGGCAATCCGATTGAAGGCAACATAATGGTAATAGGGATCGAAGGCGGAGACCACCTTCAGCTCAACACCCCAGGCCTTAGCCATTGAAAGCGCAGTCAACAGCCCACCGTAAGACTTGGCTGAACCATCAATACCTACAACGATTGGTCCGTTTTTAAGTGATTGGGTGGGACTCTTGATAATTAGCGTATCGATGCGGGAACGGCGCGAAACCCGTTGGCAGACAGTGCCAAGACGACTGCCTTTTACAGCCCCCAGTCCCAAGGCGCCCATTACCAGGAGATCGTAGTGACCGCTGTTGGTCTCATGTACCAACTCACGGTAGTTTTTACCTTCCAACGACCGTCTTGCGACGGGGATAGAGGCATCTCCGGCAGTATGATCCACTTGATCGAGATAGGAGTCTGTAATAATGGAGAGTCCTCGGGTGATCAGATCGTCATGCACATCCCGTTGACGCTCAAGCTCCTGCTCTTCTCGAAACGGCTCCGGCAGTCCTCCCTCCATTTGACGGAAACGCAGATCATGTAATTTTGCCGCATAAACATGAGCGGCTGTAAGACGGCTTTTGAACAAGCCGGCCAGGTCCACGGCTTCAATAACACCACGGTTTGCATAATCCGAAGAGTCTACCGCCAATAAGATCGATTCATAGCCCGGTAGTGAGTCAGACGCCTGTTTCTCTGTACGAACCTGTGCGCTCAAGGTTGATGCCTCTCTCGATCGGTCGGGGTGGATTACTGCATAAACCAGTAGCCAACGATAAGGCCGATCACCAACATATTGATGATGCCGGCGACGATGGCCATATAGTCCATCAGGCCTAGTCGTCGCTCCCGTTTATCCGTTATGGCAGAATTCGATAGCATGGCTTATTTGAATGTAAAGTCGACCGTTGCAGTTCCGCCCGCATCGACTTTCACCTTCGCCTTCTGATTCTTCAGCATGCCATGCCACGCCTTGATGGTGTATGAACCGGGAGGCACATCGCTAATGGTGAAGGTGCCGTCCTCAGCCACCATGGCGAAATAGGGATTCTTCGCCACAAAAACAAAACCATGCATGAAATCATGGGCGTCGCACTCCACTTTGATGGCCGGCCCTTTTTTCATTTTGATGGTATTCGTGACAGTACCTGGATCAGGCTGACTGATATTTGTCAGGGTCTTTTTCGGACCCTTGGCATCACCGCGAATCAGCTCATAGGTGTGGATATTGTGCAACACAGGATCAGCGTTGACGGCTGAAAGTTTACTCTTGTTTTTCATGACTTGAAGAAACGGCTTGAACTCACATCCCTTCTGATCGATGCTGGCATCGCCCACATCCGCCTGGAAGGGTTTACCCTCCTTCACTTTATCAAGGTAGACAACCGTATCCATCAGATGACCGTTGCTGACGCGGACATAGTCGATTTCCCTCTTACCCGTACCACAGACATCGTTGTCTTTCGTAATGCTGTAGACTTTTGGGTTCTTGTCCTTGCCGGAAAATTTCACACTACCGGTAATCGTACCTCCATTGCTGACAGCTCCCTCTTTATAGGCGGCTGCGTGACCCACGGACGACAGCGCGCAAAGGCTTGCCAGACTGAGGTAAATAAGTAATTTCTTCATGCTTTTTTCTCCTGGTTTCGATCCTGATATCAGGCTGCCTGTCCAGACTGCGCCTGATCCGGGTTGAGTATCTCTTCAATCATTTCGATATACACACTGCGTTTCACGCTGTCTTCCGCCATCTTCAAATGCGCCAGCAACGTACGGTGGCTCAAAGCAGGACCGAATCCACGTAGCGCCCGGCCGATCAAACGTGCTTCTTCACCGGTGAATTCACTGACACTGGCTACAATCTTTTCAACGGCGCGCTGGGTCAGCGTTTCATCTTGGATCTCCGGCATTACTTTCGAGAGTGCTTTGGTCGCTGCAACCCGAACCCCGATATTGTCATCATTCAGGCACTCCAGAAGTTTTCTCGCCACGCTGACGGAAGGAACGTCCCGTACAACCATATGTCCGGCCTCTGCGGGATCAAGACTGTCACAGGTGAGCCTGGCAAGGCTATGGATGGCTTCTATTCGCACATTGGCTTGTCTGTCCTTCAGCGCCTCCATCAGCGGCGCCAGCGCCGAGCGGTTTCCGAGAAAACTCAAACTTCGGGCACAGGCAATCTTCTGCTCAAAGTCACCTACTGACAGTTGGGTAATGAGCATTCCCACCGCATCCATCAATTTTGGATTTCCTCTATTGCGCTGTGCAATTTCACCAATCGCTTCAGCCGCTTCCCGACGTATCAGGTCATCCTCATCGTTCAATGCCTGAATCAAAGCCCCAATTGCAGTGTCATCATTGGCTGCCGCCAACACTCTTGCGCCCAACCGGCGCACATCCTGATCCGGTGTGAAGCGCTTACCGGCGCGGATGCGTCTCATCTCCGCCTTATTGGCTTCCACTACATCGAGATACTCTTGTGTCGCTTCATCTATCTCAGGCATCTGTTGCGCTGACTTGTCCTTATCAAGCATGGCCTCGACATTCTCCATGGCGATAGCATCGAGCGTCGAAACGGCAGGCGATACTTCGCCGACTTCGACAATCTGTGCCGGCGCATCAGGCAGCTTAACAGTCTCTGCCATCCGCTGAGGAACGGGGATTTCATCTATTTCAGGATCGGCTGTCGATTCAGTAGCATGTCTCTCCGTGTCCGTATCAAATTCAACCACAACACCATTTTTAACCCTGCTTTCCGACCCTGCATCTTGCTGCTGAGCCATTCCGGCATCTCCGGATACAATCTCAGATGCGGTTTTTTCCGGCACTCGTATATTGCCGTTCACCGCATCAATGACGATGGATAGCGGCCTGCGAGACACCTCTTTCGCTTCCGCTGAATTTACCTCGACAAACTGTGCATCCAATGCCATCAAAGTCGTTAGCGCAGCCAACCTGACCGGCTGCTGTGAATCACTGACGGCATTGATCAGCGAATCAATAATCTCATCGGTTATCCGGCCGAACCGGCCGATCGCCAGAATCGCTTCACGGCGAACCATGGGGTGACCTTCGCTGTTGTTAACATGCTCAAGCAGAACGGGCATTGCATCAGGATTGTTATTTTCACCGAGTAACCGACAGGCTGCCGTAGCCGTTTCAGCACGCGCATCATGGGTGCAGGCAACCACCATCTTCAAATTCTCATCCGAGAGCGGATAGCTGCTAACAACCGGAACAAGCGTGTTTAGCAGGGTAGCCCTTACCTGACTACTGGGATCAGTCAACATCGGCAGCAGCGTTTTCTGCAGGCCGCCGGAGTCAGCAACCCGGCCCGCCAGTTGGACCACCGCCTTGATAGCGATATTACGAACCTCTTCACTTGAATCACGTAACAGCAACACCAGCGCACCGAGATAGCGCCCTGCTTTTTGATTCGCCAGAGCCTGTGCCGCTTCCGCTCTCACTTCGGGATCTGAATCCCGTAACGAGCGCCCCAGCACCTTGACGGCTTTAGATGATCTTGAACCTGCCAAGGCGCGTACGGCGCGCCGGCGGTGCAGGGCCTTGCTTGATTGATCCTGCAATCGCTCGATCACCCGGTCCAGGCCAACGCCTGAAATAGCAACCAAGGCGCCTAATACCTCATTTTCAATATCTTGCTGAGCATCGTCATTGATGAAATCGACAAGCGTGTCGACGGCCTCTTCCGCGCCTGCAGCACCCAATGCTTTCACGGCTTCCAACTGGATATCCCACCAGGTATCCCAATCCTCATCCCACTCAAGACCTTGTGGACGTTCAGTCAGCACCTTCACGAGCACCCCCACGGAATCGGCACTGGTAATCTTACCGAGCGCTTCCGTGACCATGGAACAGACTTCTCCACTGGTATCGTTTTTCAATGAATCAGTCAGTGCAGGCACCGCGTACTCATCACCGATCTTCCCGAGGGCTTCTGCAGCGTCAATGCAGACGTCAACATCATCATCCTTGAGCCTGCCTATAAGATATGGCACGGCACGATGGTTGCGTAGAACGCCCAGAGTACGCGCTGCATAACAGCGATCCGCCTCATCCCCTGACTGAAGCAACTCACACAAAACATCGACGATTTCTTTTTGAAGGCTCATCTTCTTTTGACATCTCTTAATTCGACCGGGTCAATCACTGTAAGCAGAATCTGTACCAGTTTAAGAAAAAGAGGTTTTGCCCTAGATCCAAGGCTTTACTCCGGTTGTACCCGGATAGCATTGAATGAATCATTCAATATCAAGATGCCCGCCTATGGTTAAGGAACGGATTGTTCAAAATCTCTGTGCTATACCGAGATGTGAGGGATTACCGTAACCCTTAACAATTTTTAAGTGTTAATTGATGATGACTCCGTTAACCACAGATCTCTGTTACAGTTTTTATTGCTTTGAGATAAGCACCGCTTGAGCCGCAAACCACCTGGCATCTCCATTCCCCGAAACCTGGCCCGCTTTTTGCCTTTCATGCTGGATTAGGCGCTTCAAAAACAATGCACCTGTAATAATATGAGGCGAACAGGAGAAAGGCATGAATACAACACCTGATCATGATGAAGCCAAGCAGCCTGAATCTCAAAACCACTCCTGGGGACCCAAGCTGTTTATAGCGGTATTGTCGGCAATGCTGGGCTTTTTCTATTGGCTGTTGATCTACTCAGGCGGTATCTCAGTACATCACGGCTAGCACAGGCCATCCACTATGCAAACAAAAAGCAGCAGCATCCTATCCATGCTGGTTTCGTTAATCGTCTCATTCGTGACAGCACTGGCCTTCTTTTACGGCCTTGACCACTTTGTCATGAGCATCCAGGGGCTGCCATTGAGTCTCAACTTGTCACCCGCCGGCTGACCGGTGAACAAGGAATACGTTTATGAATGAGAGAAGTCTTTCGAATCACCCGGCTCAATCATCCATATTAAAACATTGGCATCACTTTATATGGGTTGTAACGGCTACCCTGCTGCTGTCAACCGGACTGATTCAAGCGGCGGAAGACACCGATGCACTTAGCCGTATTTCACCCGTGGGGATCGTGCAGATAGAAGGTGAGCCGGCTATTGAAAAAAGCCTCGTAGCTACGATGAAAGTGGAAACGGCGGAACCCATTGTCGCCCCGAATCCATCCCCTAGTGACTACCCTGATATTGGGGTCAGCAGTCGCGCTGTAGTCTGGATACTCGCCCAGCTACACCTGTTTTTTGCCGCCTTGGTGCTGGCAGTCCCCCTGTTTGTATTGACGATTGAACTGCTGGGTGTCTATACCGGCGATGAACGCTATGACAACATGGCCTATGAGTTCATGAAAATCAGCCTCACCGGGTTTTCCATTACTGCGATTTTCGGTGGTTCGCTGGCATTGGCGCTGTTTGTACTCTATCCCGATTTCATGGGCTACATGATGCATGTATTCGGTGCCCAGGTTTTGGTTTATGCCATT
>JAHXHR010000029.1 GCA_025656505.1 Candidatus Thiodiazotropha sp. (ex Epidulcina cf. delphinae)
CAGAAACAGTAAAAAGAAAAACGCTGTGCCGCCGTAGAATATGTTGCGCGACATCTCCTTTGTGAACGCCTGTGCCATCACTCTCCTCCCGGATCAACCATGGTTGTTCGAAATGATTAGAAAGGACTCCGCCATCGGAACCTTGACATTGATCAAATCGGCCGAATTTCTGCTGATGCGCCCCCGGCCGGATTTGGGAGAAGCTGTGGAAAAACGCAGCGGTAGAGGGCAAAACTTGCATACGCCATAACGGGCAACACCAGCAGCAGCAAAGGCATAAGCAGAACGGCAATCGAAATCGAGAGGGTGAGCGCCGATCCCCACAACACGGCAACGAAAAAATTTTTGAATACCGCCCGAACACTGGCGTGAACCGCTTGCACGAGGGTCGCTCTTCCCTCGAAGAGTAGGGGAACTGAAAACGCCGAGACGCAGAAAACAGCAAAGGCCAGTACCGATCCCATCAGCCCGGTCCAAAACCAGAAACTGACGATCTTTTCATCCACCCTCAACATCCAAGGGGGTTGATAGGGCAGATGACGCTCTCCGACGACGAAGCCATACACCACCCCGGCGTCGGTAATCCAGATAAGAAATATAAAAGCGCAGAAAACCGCAATCACCCAAGTCTGGGTAGGAGTGCGGAAAAAGGCGAGGAATGGGGTCGCCAGGGTGGGTTTTATCCCTGTCGGCGTAAAGAGAGATAGCTGAAAAAAACCGCTTAGCATGGCCGGAGCAATCAGCATGAAGCCGCCGACTAAGGGTGGTGACATGGGTGAGATGCCAAGCTTGCCGACACCGAATAGCAACACCGACCCTATCAAGGCTGCAACGGAGGCATAGGCAACCCCCGACATTGGAATCAGTCGAAACAGATTCCAACCCGCGCCTATGGCGGCGAATAGGTCTGAGATGCCGATTTTACGGGGATCCAGTTTGGCTGTGTTCAATTGCTCCACCTATCTCCCGGGCGTACCCGGCACGGGTCATTTTCCAGCGATTTTCCTGATCCGAATACGTCCCGCCATTCCCGGCGAAGCATGCCTTGCGGATAACCCCTTTTCCGGCCCGCTGCATGTTACAGCATCTATGACGAAGCGCGCGAACTCGCTTGAATCATCGTGGCAACCAGATCGCGATGATCAAGGATGCAACGGATACAATCATAAATAAAAGCATCAACCTTGCCCTGGCGCCCAACCTGAATCCGCGTTTCTGATAGTGGGATGGGGCGCCGCACTTGGGGCAGCGTTGCATGTCGTCCGCTATGGATTCGCCACAATAGAGACAGTTCACCATTCCCATTCAGGGCGCCTCTCGGTCATTGCGAAATCGTTAAATACCGCCTCTCAACGAACTCCCTTATCCCGGAGGAACTTACTGTATTTCCGGTCAGTGTCTGCAATATGGTCGGTCAGCCAGGTCTTGAGAAAAGCCGTCAAGTCATCGATAGCGCCTTCACGATCTTTTTCGTAGGAAGCCAAAAAAACGGAAACCTTCTCGATCATCTCTTTATGTTCGCGCTTGTGCAGTTCATACTCAGGATAGCCGTTCTCCTGCATCAGTTGCTCTTCACGCTGAAAATGGTGCTTGGTGTATTCCACCAGTTCATTCAGTGCCTGGCGCTCGAATGACTCGCCTGTCGGATAGAGCACCGCGGTCTGTAGATTGTTGATCAACGACAGCAACTTCTGATGATCGTCATCGATCGCCTGAATACCGACACCCAGGCTGTCATCCCAGGAGACGAATCGGCGTGACGTTATCTTCTTATGAATGATGGGCAAGACAGCCAGAACGGCAATCATTATCCAGGGAACCGGATTGTCCATGCCAAACAAAAAGCCGATCCCGATGACCAAAAAGGCCAGCACGATAAACAGCGAGAGACCGAATGTCTGTAAGCTCTTGCGCATGGCTGATATTCCCAGAGGCTTGTCGAACAAAAAAGCACTGCACGGCGTTCCGGCGGATGCACATGCCGAACTGAATCATCTCTCATGTAAATCACGGTAGACCTTGATCCGCATCAAGTTCGAATCGACATGGCATGCGCCCCGATTTCAGACTATCGAAGAACCGCCTGTTTTTTGATTTGACATTTGTCAAGGTCAGTGCGTCCGACCGGGAGCCTAATTCCATCGTGCGAAATCGACAAGTAGGGAGGAGTTCTCACCATGATCAAACGTTCCCGGCCAAGCGCGCATTCTATTCTACACGCAAGTGCGCTTTCAATGACAATCGGTATATCCATCAGTGGCCTGGGGTTTTCCGCCCAAGCCGCTACACCCACTCTCAGTGAAGCAGACTTCGAGGCATCCAAGACCATTTACTTCCAACGTTGCGCTGGTTGCCACGGCACCCTGCGGAAAGGCGCAACCGGAAAGAACCTGGAACCGAAGAATACCCGGAAACTGGGGCAACAGCGCCTCGAGAAAATCATCAGTTTCGGTACTGAAGGCGGCATGAACAACTTCGACGATATCATGAGCAAGGATGAAATCAAGATGATCGCCAAGTACATTCAGATGGAGCCGCCGATTCCGCCTGAGATGTCTCTGGCCCTGATGAAAGAGCGTCACAAGGTCTTTGTAGCGCCGAAAGATTACCCCACTAAACCCCTGCACGGCCGTAACTGGGAGAACTTCTTCCTGGTTATCGAACGCGATGTAGGCAAGGTGGCCATCATCGACGGCGACACGAAGGAGATAGTGGCTCACGTTCCAACCGGCTATGCAGTACACGTGCTGAAGGCGGTAGAGCACCACGACACCCTGCGCGCTAAAGATCCAGGGCGTTTCTGGTACATCATGGGCCGCGACGGCATGATGACCAAGGTTGATCTGTGGCAGAACCCGGATAAGATGAAGGTAGCCCAGGTTCAGGTCGCTTATGATGCGCGTGACGTTGCGGTATCCGGCGACGGCAAATACGTCATTGGCGGCGGTTACTGGCCACCTCACTTTGTCATTGCGGACGCCGAGACGATGGAGCCGCTGAAAGTGGTTTCCGCGCGTGGCGTCAATATTGATGGCGAGTACGTCAACGAGTCCCGAGTAGCCGCTGTGTATGACACTCCCATGGCGACGAGCTGGCTGGTCTCCATGAAGGAGCTGGGGCAGATGTGGCAGGTGGACTACAGTGATCTCGACAATCTGAAGGTCACCAAAATCGATTCAGCCAAGTACCTGCATGACGGTTTCTACGATCCGACCGGGCGTTACTTCCAGATTGCCGCCAACGCCTCAGACAAGATGGTTGTGATAGACAGCAAGACCCAAAAACTGGAAGCGATGATCGACACCGACAAGAAACCACATCCCGGTCCCGGTGCAAACTGGATCGATTCCAAGTGTGGACCTGTCGGCGGCACCACCCATCTGGGTGTCGGCAAGGTGACTGTCTGGGGCAACGATCCCAAGGGTCATAAGGGGCAGGCCTGGAAGATCTGCTACGAAGTCGAAACCGACGGCCCTGGCGTGTTCATTCGCACCCATCCGAAGAGCGACTACATTTGGGCGGATCAGACCAAGCATCCTGAGCCGGAAATCCAGCAGTCTCTTCAGGTCATTTCCAAGCAGACCCGCGAGATCGTCAAGACTATCCGTCTGACCGAGAAAACCGGCTATGCCGCCGTACACATCGAGTTCAACAACGATGGTTCTGAGGTGTGGACCTCTGTCTGGAATCGTAAGGACAGTAAGGAGCCCAACGGTGAAATCATCATCTTCGACGCCAAGACCCTGAAAGAGAAGGCGCGCATCAAAGGTCTCTACGCACCGACCGGTAAGTTCAACGTGCATAATCGCGTCAATCACGTTACCTGATGGTGTTTCAGGCATACGCAGCTAGTTGATGACAGGGCGATAGGGGGCTAGCCCCCTATCCGCCTTGTTGATCAACGTTCACACCATCCGCAATTCCACGGCGGCGTAGCACCTGACCGTTGTGACCTGACGGGGAAAGCGATGCATCAGCAGTCTTCATTCAAAAGCCTACTTTCACGCAAAGTCGCCTTCGGTGCGACCCTGGGTGGCGCTGTCCTGTTCATGGTCATCGGCGTCTTACTCTGGGGTGGCTTTAATACGCTGATGGAAGCCACCAATACCGTGGAGTTCTGCATCTCCTGCCATGAGATGGAGGAGAACGTCTATCAGGAGTTCGAAGGCACGGTCCACGACGGCAACCGAAGCGGCGTGGGCGCGGGATGCCCTGACTGCCATGTGCCCCGCCCTTGGGTGCATAAGATCGTGCGCAAGATCAGAGCCAGCAACGAAATCTGGCACAAGATCATGGGCACCGTTGACACCCCGGAAAAATTCGAACAACACAGACTCACCATGGCCCGCCGGGTTTGGCAGGCCATGAAAGAGACCGATTCCCGAGAATGCCGTAACTGTCACGACTGGAGCACCATGAACCCAGAGAGACAGAAGCCGCGGGCGCGCAACCAACACGTCTTCGCCATGGAGCATGGCAATACCTGTATCGACTGTCATAAAGGCATCGCTCATAAACCGGTTCACACTGATATCAGTGAAGAGGAATTGGAAGCGTTGGCGACCCCCTTTGAAGCCTACAAGACCGAAATGCCGGCCTCCTTTAAGCTTGGGCTCGCTAAAGCTGCGGCCACTGAGGCCGAGGCCGAAGCAGCCCGCCGGGAAGAGAGCAGGAAGGAACGCGAACGACGCCGGGCACAGGCCCTTGCTCAACAGCAAAAGATCGATGCCGCCGTTGCTCAGGCCCTGGCGGCGGCTGGAAAAAAACCGCTCCCTGCCGGCGATACCGTCACCGCCAAGCAAGGCTTTGATGTGGATTGGAGCCGTTCGCCGGAGCGCCAAGTCACGCTCTTCTACCCTGGCCAGACCTCCATGGAGTGGACCCTGGTGGGCAAATATCATGGCGGCGCCCGTCCCTTCCGCGCCGGTGATCGATGCACCATATGCCACGATAATGAGACCGCCGATATGGGGCAAAAAATGGTGACCGGACAGAAGGCCGAACCAACCCCGCCGGAAGGCAAGCGCGCCTCCATACCGGTGACGGTGCAGGCCGCCCACGACGGCGATAGTCTCTATTTCCGCTTCCAGTGGGAGGATACCGAACATGTCCCGGTGCCATTCGTCGACGGTGGAAAGATGGACCCGGATAATCAGGTCAAGCTGGCGCTGATGTTGGCCACCGATGAGGTCGAGTACGCTTCACAAGCCGGTTGCTGGGGAACCTGTCACGAAGACCTGCGCACCATGCCCGGCCATCCTGAAGACCCGGCGGCCTCGGGCCTGAAACTCAACTTATCCAACGGCGTCACCAAATACATCAAGGAATCGCGCACCAAGGTTGAGGAGAAGGGAAGACGCGGCAAGAAACTGGGTGGCTGGGATAAACTCAAGGATGATGCAGGCATACAGGCGGAACGCAGTGCCCACCGCTATATGGATCTACTGCGTTGGAGCAGCAGCGGCAAGGCCGAGAACGGGCATGTGCTGGAACAGCGCATCATGAGTGACGGCGACAACATCGAGGCGCAGGGACGGCTGGAGGCCGGGCTATGGACCGTTGAGATCAAGCGCTCGCTGAAATCCGATACGGCAGGCGATGTGTCGATCGAACCCGGCATCCTTTACAACTTCGGTTTCGCTATTCATGATGACTACACCAGCGCCCGCTTCCACCATGTATCCCTGGGTTACAAGCTGGCGCTCGACAACGCCGATGCTGAAATCAATGCCATGGGACAAAAATAACCCGGCAACGGAATAATACACCTCGTGTTCTACACTAGTGTGATGTAACGTAGCTGCGCAACGTGACCTAGGGGTTTCTAAACAGACATCGACTCGCTGAACCCGGCAATATCACCTTGAAAGAGCACTAGGAGGAATATCGATATGTCCCGCCATTCCCTCATCGTCGCTATCCTAGCTTATCTGTTCATTGCCCCGGCTATGGCGGGTGAGGAACCCGTAACCATCATTGCCAAAGACTATGAATTTCAACCACACGAGATTACCGTCAAGGTGGGCACAACGGTACGCTGGGAGAATCGGGAAAAACGTCAGTATCACAGCGCCTGGTTTGAAATCCTCGGAGATGAACAGGGGGACTACTTTTTCCCTGGGGATATCAGGGAGCGCACTTTCACCAAACCGGGCACCTATCACTATATCTGTGAGCCTCATCACCAGAGCCATAATATGAAAGGGGTTATTCACGTTGTGGAGTGAGCCCTGGTTTATTTTTCGCTCCCCTCTCCCGGAGGGCTGACTATTACCCACACCGGAGACCGTCATTTGTATGAACTACCGCCATCACCGTTACAACCTCGTCATTCCGGCGGATGGCTGCTATTCACCCTGTTTACACTCTTGACAAGCATCGTTACGCCGGTCGTTGTAGCTGAGGGAAAGGTCATCGCTCAGCTTCCCGATTCACTGGCGCAATGGTACAAACCGGTAAATAAACGACAAGTGTGGCTGCATACCATGTTTGCACTTCGCCGCGAACGGCAAGCCATCGAAGAGTATGTCGACCTGAAGGATAAGGTACGGGTTCGGAAATGGAGCGAAAAATTCGTCAAACACTTCCGCCGGCTTCCCGAAATGGCCCCCGAATGGGAGGATGAGGTGGAATTGACCGAGGCGTCACGACTGGAGAGAGCGGCGATGAGCGGCGATCTGGAAACCGTTTCCAGCGCAATAGCAAGGATCTCCCGTAACTGTCGAGGCTGTCATCGGGAATACCGCGCACTCGCGGCGATGCGATTCCGTTCACCCGATTTTTCTCAAATGTCTCGTTCAGACGGCCCGGGGGGAGAGATCAGTTATTCGCAACAGATGAGCGATCTTTCCCTCACGATCAACCGCATCAAGATAGCCAGCGAGGATAAGCGTTGGGAGCGTGCGAAACAGGCATCCGCAAGACTGAGAATGTTGTTGCAGCGACTGGGAGAGGGCTGTATCGAATGCCACAAGGACGAGCCACCCCGTGAGAGGATCCTCGGCGCTGCCAGCCGGGGCATCCTCGACGAACTGGATGAAGCATTACAAAAGCAACAGGCCGGACTCAGCGGGAGAAAGCTTGGCGAAGCCGCTGTTAATATCTGTGCCCGCTGTCATGGCGTGCATCGTACCCTGAATGACGTGCGCCACCTGCTTGCGCCTTGAAGCAGTCATTCACGGCATGGCCACTCATGCCGCGACCCCCACCTCCCATCTTCGTCCTGTCAGGAAAGAGATTTGATGCCGACTGGCGTGGTGTATCATATTGACTGCCGATTTCAGCGAAACACTGAGTTCGAGGGAATATGCCCACCAATCATGACATAAGGCGCCTCTTAAACGGTTTGCCCGCGACTGTTCTCCGTCTAGGCAGAGATATCAAGGAAAAATACCCGGCAAGGTTCCGTAATCGACAATCAGCAGAGAATACAGACACTTTCAGGTCACTCTGGTGGGGGTACTTTCCTGTTGCGTTGGTCGCCTTGATAGGCGCTTCGATATCGATCGCCATCTTCGTACAATCGCTGAACTGGGAGAAACGCCAGATTGAAATCGCCTTCCAAGAGGCATCCCAGGACCGGATATCGGCCATCCAACGAGAGATCAAGCACTTCCTCGGGATAGTCCAGGATATCGCCAGCTTTTTTGAGGCATCTGAGATCGTGGGCCGCCGGGAGTTTCGAAAATTCGTCGGCCCGGCGCTGAAAAATCAGGCCGGCATCAAGGCCCTGGAGTGGGTGCCGGTGGTGTCCACCGATGATCGTTCAGCCTTTCTCGAACAGGCCCGGCAGAGTTTCCCGCCTTTCCGAATTACCGAGATCGACCCTTCCGGGGAACTGATCGAGAGCCCTGCCCGACCTGTCTACTATCCTGTCCTCTATATCCAGCCCTATCAGAGAAATAAAGCGGCGCTGGGCCTCAACATGGGCGCCAACCCGATCGTCTTGACCCTGTTGAAAGAGGCGCAACTCACCCAAAATCTGCAGGTCTCTCCCGGGATCTCCATCATCGACGAAACCGATGAGAAAACAGCGATACTGGTGGCTGTTCCCGTCTTCTTCAAACACCCCGAGCCGGAACAGAATTCAGCTCAGCCGGCCCCGAAGATCAGGGGGTTTGCAATCGGCATCTTCTATGTCGGCGATATCATCGAGCGAGCCCTAGAGAACCTGCGACCCGGAGGGATCAATATCGACTTCCACCAAGCTTATCCGAGCGAAGGCGAGCGGTTGCTTTATACTCACCACACCAGGCTGAAAGCGGGTCAGGCGCCCTACACCGAAGATCGTGCTTCAGCGATAACCTACAGTCAACGGATTGCACTCGGAACCCAACTGTGGGAGATAGTTTGCCATCCGGCCTCAGAAAAATTTGAAACCGAGACCCGCAATAGCTGGATCAGCTTCTTCGTAGGCATCGCTTTTACCATACTACTCACCGTCTACGTGGCGACGCTCGTCGGTCGGGCACGACAGGTGCGTCTGGAGGTCGAAGAGAGAACCTCACAACTGTGGGAGGTCGTACAGGCCCTGAACCTGGAGGTGGTTGAGCGAAAATCGGCCGAACAGGAATTGCAACGATTGAATGAGACCTTGGAGCATCATATCGCCTACCGTACCGCCGAAGCGGAACGAAGGGCCCAGTACTTGGAACAATTCGCCTACGTGACCTCTCACGACCTGAAGGCCCCCTTACGGGCGGTGGCCAACCTCGCCCAGTGGATCGAGGAAGACCTCTCTAACAAACTGGATGATACTTCACGCGAGCAGCTCGCCCTGCTCCGGGACCGTGTCCGGCGGATGCACGATCTGATCGAAGGGCTGCTGGAATATTCTCGGGTCGGGAGAACCGGCGACTCCGAAATTCAGGTCGACACCCAAGAACTGATTAATGAAATCATCGATTCGCTCTCCCCTCCCGAAGGATTCACGATTAAAATCAAGGGTAAACTGCCAGCCTTGTATGTTGATCGGCTACAACTCGGTCAGGTGTTCTCCAACCTGATCAGTAACAGCCTGAAGCACCATGGCGGAGACAAGGGAAAGATACGTATCAAGGGCGAAAGTTTCGGCGAGATCTACCAATTTTCCGTCTGTGACGACGGCCAGGGAATAGCCCCGGAATATCACAATAAAGTCTTCATGATGTTTCAGACCCTGGAGCCGGGTGATTTTGAAAACAGCACCGGTATCGGTCTGGCGCTGGTGAAAAAGATTGTGGAAGAGCATGGCGGCACAATAAGATTGAAGTCTGCGGTCGGGGAAGGCGCGTGTTTCTTCTTCACCTGGCCGAAAAAGCGCTCATCCGAATAATATTAGGTCGCCGGGTTAAATTAAGACAGGAACTATCGGTTATGCTGAACAGAGACGAGACAATACTGCTGGTCGAGGACGACAGAGTCGATATCATGACCGTCCAGCGCGCCCTGAAGAAGAACAAAATCAGCAATCCGCTGCGTATTGCCAGGACCGGCCTGGAGGCGCTCAACATACTGCGCGGCAAGGCCGGACAGGAAAAGCTCTCGCCACCGCCGGCGCTCATCCTTCTGGATCTCAACCTGCCGAAGATGAGCGGTATCGAATTTTTGCAGGAACTGCGCAAGGATCCCAAGCTCCAAGCATTGCGCATCATCGTACTGACCTCGTCAAACGAACCGAAAGACCGGGCCGCCGCGTTTGAGTACGAGGTTGATGATTACATCGTAAAACCTCACTCCTTCGACGAGTTCACCCGTGCGATGGCCACGATTCTGGCGCTTTGGGATTAGGGGGTGTTCTCAATTACCTGTTCGTGCCGGCAAGGCGCGATGAGGCATAATAGTCATTCTATTGCAACGAACCGTAACGCCGCCAGCGCGGAAAAGGGTCGGAATCACGCCGCGAACGATGATTGAGAACACCCCTCTAGTGCTGAAGGAGTCCGCCCGCCCAGCGTCGCGCAGGCATCGCCGGCAATCCCCATAGCCCTCTCTTTTGCTTTACGGATTGCTGTTGCAGTTCCCTCCATAGAGGGCTTTTTTTATCGCTCCCGTCCAGGGTCACGACAGCAAAACCATCGGCAATCATGGCTCGATTGAGCGATGTGTCACTCAGTCCATACAGCTCTCCCTGAAGTCTGCCGTAACGATCAACAGCGCCCGGCTGAAAATGCAGATCCAACATCTCTTCCTGCTTGACCAGGTCACGCAGGTGGTTGGACGCCATGATCCCCAATAAGAGCAGGATCTCCTGGTCAAGAGCCGTGCGTTTCAGATCCATCTTGAACTTGGGATTCTCCACATCCTCCGGCGCATCGATACCGAGCAGTTGAACCCGTTTTGTCTCACCATGCATGGTCACCAACAAGGTGTCGCCATCCTCAACCTTCAGCTCACCCGGCTGAATCTGTAACGTTTCACTCCGAACGAGTTGTGGTATGAGAAGAATGAATAGTAAGTATTTCAACCTGGAATCCTCAGTTGAACGCCGTGAAGAGTGCGTTTGTGGTGGTGCAGGGCAAGGGTCGCTCCTGCACATCCCTGTGCTTGCGACACTTGTGCATCCCTGCACGGCGCGCAACGACGCGGAATAGTTGTTCTATTCCAAGGCGTTGTAACGCAACCATGCGCCGCCACAAGCGTGCTATTCACGGCGTAACGCTGCTCACCCACCAGGTGAGTATTCCTAATACGGAGAAAACCCATGTTTTCAAAATGATGAGTCGTGTGCATAGTGATCAACTGAGGATTCTAGGTTCAAGCTTGATGACACCACGGTTATCTCTTATTCCGATCCAGCCCGGATGTTTCACCCGGGCTAATGACTTGTACCTGACGAACGTGTCAATTTATTGTAGACATTGTATTTGCCTGAGGGTTTTTTCATCGGCAATCGCTTGATCTCCTCAAGACTCCGGGCGTCGTAGATCACCAGCGCACCCTCTTTATCCCAGATGCTGACCAGAGCATAACGTCCGTCTTTGGTAAACTCCACATGGGCCGATGTCTTGCCGGGCGCCGGTCGCAGGGTCTTCACCACTTCCAGACGCTGTTTA
The DNA here is from genome assembly GCA_025656505.1 of Candidatus Thiodiazotropha sp. (ex Epidulcina cf. delphinae). GTDB lineage: Bacteria > Pseudomonadota > Gammaproteobacteria > Chromatiales > Chromatiaceae > Thiodiazotropha. The sequence goes on from JAHXHR010000029.1 coordinate 11,034, forward strand.
TCAATCACGTGCATGGCGTCGCTATCCTTACCGAAAAAGACATCCACCCAGGCATAGGGTGTGTTTTCATGACTGCGCATAAAGAAACCGGGACCAAGGGTCGGTATCTCCTTGATCACTTTCCAACTGTCGGTGTCGATCACGCTGACCTTGCCGGCTTTGATGTTCGGCGTCGCCAACACTGTCCTGTCACCGGCTTGCCAGGTGATGCCGGAACTGAGATGGGGCATGCCGGGAAGCTCCAACACGCCTACCGCCCTGCCCAGGTCCAGATCGACTACTTGACCCTTGCCGTCACGTGCTGTACCGGCAATCTGCGTGTAGTCCTGGCTGATAAAGAAATCGTCGAGATAATCCCTGACCTTGATACGACGCACCGGAAACGGATCTGTGACACCACCTTCCCCCGAGTCTTCCCGGTAGTCATGTATCCAGCTACCGAAACCGATGGGCGGCGGAATCTGATAACTGACTTCCCACACCTCGGGAATATCCTTCAAAGCAACCACGAAGCTAGAACGAGGATCGGCCGTGTAGACAGCGCTGACACGCGAACTCTTGCCCTTATCATCCACCACGGGAATCACTTTCAGCGGCTTGAGATCCTCAGCATCCAATACCACTAGAGAGTGCGGCAGATAGTTGGCTACCATGACGAAGCGCCCATCGTGGGAGACCGCGAGGTTGCGGGTATTGATACCCGCCCTCACCTCGGCCGTATAGGTCAGGTTGTAGATGTCGAACTTACTGATCCAGCCGTCTCTTGAGGCAAAGTAGACATAGCGTCCACCCTGGGCGTATTTAGGGCCGCCATGCAGCGCAAAGCGGGTGGGAAAGCGATGAATGGGTTCAAAACTGTCACCATTCAACAGGGTCGCGTGATGGTCGCCCAGTTCCACCACCACGAAGAGATTGTCGATATCGGCATCAAATCCGGGCTTATCCGCCAGACTGCCCGGTTTATGGATTTCGATACGGCTAGCTTGAATCTGTTCGAATCCCCACTCAGGCATCTTCTCCAACGGCGTATAGATATAGTCAGCCAGTGATTGAATCCGGCCGCTGCTCAACACATCTTTGAATGGCGGCATCTGGGTGGCGGGTCGTCCCTCTGCAATGGTTGTTAGCGCACTTTTGGGTCTAAGCCGATGCAGGTTTTGCGGCAGTAAGGCCGGCCCTTGCCCTCCTAGCCGATCCTGCCCATGGCATTCGGCGCAGTGCTTCAGATAGAGGGTATTAATCCCGGAGATATCAGCCGGTACCACGCCACTGAATATGAGAGAGTGAAACAGCAGCAGCATGCCGCCAGATCGAAACCTGCCGGCATACTTATCCCGCCGGCCGCTGTTCTGTCCGGACACCCTGTAGTTCATCCGGGCAAGCACCGGGTTAGCGGCGCCACGGCCACGGTATGAAGCCATTCGCGGCTAATTTGCGTTCATTTCTGCACACTGCCGTCACTCTTCTAGTAGATCGATCCTGTAGGCCGCATGACAGGCAACACAATTCGCCATCAGCTCAGCCAATTGTTGCTGACTATGTTGTGGATCGCCGAGCTGTTCGGCATCCAGGGCCAAATTGTCGAAGCGCCTATGGGTATCGAAACCCAGCTTCTTGAAACCGGCGGGCAATCGCCCGACCAGGCTGCCCGGCATCCCCTCTCGCGCCACCATCCCCGCCTGACGAGCGGATTCGACGACCTGCTGCATCGCCTCCTCATGAGTTGCCGTGAGGATTGACTGTGCCGCCTGCAGGAAACCCCGCATCTCTTTAAGCACCAGATCCCGTTCACTCGCCGGCATCAAAATAGCGATACGACCGTCGCCGGCCGGCGCCACCTCACCCTGCCAAAGAAACTTGTAGGCCATGGCAAGAGAGAGCAGTAGCAACAGCATCGTGGCGATACAACAGAACTTCGATCGCATAAGTCATATTCCCTCTGGTTTAGTCCGCATTACCCACCAACGCGCGTAGCATCAAATCAACGAATGAAACGCACTATCACCCTGTCGCCGTCAGTCGTTCCGAGGCTGCTGATGCAATCTCCTCATCCGTCAGATAGCAACCCGGATCTTCCGCCCAGGGATTGCCGGTCAGGCGCCAGGCTCGGGTGCGACTGTTACCGCCGCAAATGGAGCGGTGGCAACAATCTGCGCAGCGTCCTTCCAGCGGTCGATGTGTCAGCTTCAGACCCGCCATCAGCGGGTCGGATGTGTCCCGCCATATCTCAGAAAAGGGACGTTCTTTCACGCTGCCCAAGGTGTAGTCCCACCACATGGTATCGGGATGCACGCGACCCTCGTTATCGATATTGGCGATATTCACTCCACTGGCATTACCACTCCAGCGTTTCAGCATTTGTTGCAGCGGCGCGTAGTGCTGCGGCAGATGCCGCTCCACCCAATGCAGCATGTAGGCGCCGTCAGCATCGTTATTGCCGGTAACGAACTCCCGATGGCGTCCCTGTTGTACATCGTCCCAACAGGTGGAAAAGAGTAGATCCATCGCTTCCCGAGTGAGGCGGTGGTGCACATCGTCGCTACGATTCTTGTAGCCTCGACCGGCATAGTTCAGATGTGAGAGATAGAACTTGTCCACTCCCTCTTCATCCATCAGCCGCAGCAGGTCGGGCAGTTCCGGCGCGTTCTCCTGGGTCAGGGTGAATCGCAATCCCACCTTGAGACCGGCATCACGGCAGAGGCGGATACCGCGTAGCGACGCCTCAAAGGCGCCTTGCTTACGACGAAATCGATCATGGGTCTCGCGCATACCATCGATACTGATCCCCACATAGTCGTAACCCACCGCCGCGATATCGGCAATCGTCTCCCGGGTGATCAGGGTGCCGTTACTGGAGAGCCCCACATAGAAGCCCGCTGCCTTGGCGCGACGGGAGATGTCGAAGATATCCGCGTGCAGCAGCGGTTCGCCCCCTGAGAGAATCAACACCGGCACGGCAAATGCCTTTAAATCATCCATCACGGTATAGATCTGCCGAGTATCCAGTTCGCCGGAGAAATCCTTGTCCGCCGAAGTAGCGTAGCAGTGGCGGCAGGTCAGGTTACAGCGCCTCAGCAGATTCCAGATCACCACCGGACCTGTAGGCTTGGTCGGTCGGGAAATGCCGGTGACCGGTTTATTCAATGTATTTAGATAACGGCTGATTCTAAACATAATTGCCTACCTATACGGCAAGCCGCATGCCGGTCTTTTTCAGCACAGCCGTACTGAACAGTACCTCGTGGCCCTCGCTGAACGGTTGTAACAAACGGCCCATCTCGCTGACCTTCTCCATCACTTCGTTCCGGTTACGCCGATGCACCATGGCAAATAGATTGTAGGGCCAGTCCGGCAAACGGCGGGGCCTGGCGTAGCAGTGGCTGACGTAGTCCATAGCCCCGAGGCGGGAACCGGCCTTCTGCAACCGCTCGTCAGGGATGTTCCATACGGTCATGCCGTTACCTTTGAATCCCAGTCGGTAGTGATTGGGCACCACGCCCAAACGCCTGATGACACCGCTAGCATGCATCGCATCCATACGCCTGACAACATCACTGGGCCAACAACCGATTTGCTCCGCCACCGCCTCACAAGGCTCATGAGTCAAGGGCAAACCACGCTGGGTCTCAGCGATGATACGGCGATCCAACCCATCCAATGGCGCACTTTGGGAAACTTCGGCGGCGGGGAGTGAGCGGGTGTCGCAACTGCCATCGTCCTTGATCTCAAACCAAAGCCCCAAGTAGAACTCCTGCTCCTTGGGAAAAGCAAGAACCTGGAGACCTGTCTCATCCTCAATCCGGTCAATGGCCGCTGCGGTGGCGGTCGGTGCGTCGGTAGCCAGCACAAACCACATGTTCAACCAATGGTCACGCCGGTAGTTGTGGGCCACCTCCGGCAGGGCATTGACCGATTCGGTCACTTGTCGAAAGCGATCTTCCGGCACCGCCATGGCGGCCAAAACCAGCTCGCCGCCCAGACGTTCAGCGTTATAGAGCGGACCAAAGCGCGACAGCCAGCCCTTATCCAGGAGACGTCGGATGGCCGCCATCACCTGCTCTTCATCGGCATCCAGTTCCTCTGCCATCTGGCGGAAGGGGCGCTGCGCCACCGGCACTCCACCCTGGAAACGGTTGATCAGATGACGTTCGAGAGATGAGAGGCGCATTGGGTTACCCCGCATCCTGAAGGACTCGGTCTACCGTTCTGCGGGGTGGCTCCCGGTCAACATCATAACGGGCGCCGCACTGTTTGAAGCGCCGCAGGCTGAATAAAACCTCGCGCTCGATCCACGCTAGGCCGCATGCCTCGACCATCTTTTCAAGGTTGCGCAGCACCCCCTCCCGACTGCGGCCGTGAATCATGCAGAAGAGATTGTAGCGCCAGCGATCCGGACGGCGCGGGCGCCGGTAGCAGAGGGTGACGCAAGTCTGTCGTCCGATCAGACGCCCTATCTCGCCGATCCGCTCATCAGGCACATCCCAGACCACCATGGCATTGGCCCGGTATCCGAGTTCCCGATGGCGCACAACCACACCGAACCGACGAATATCCCCACGTTCCAATAGATGCTTGAGTCGCGCTATCACCCTACTTTCAGTCATGCCCAGAGCCGCCGCGATGACGGCATAGGGGCGAGGCGTAAGGTGCAGGCCGCCCGGTATCGCACGAATCAACCTGAGATCGATTGCATCTCGGTTGAGTGTGCCGCTGGGCGTATTTAGCTCCATTGCAGTGGAAAAGCCAGGTTGATGTGGAAATCCTCAATCATGGGCAGGTCGATGATCTCCAACCCGGTGTGTGATTCAATCTCCCTGAGCAGGTGATTCAGCAGCTCCCGATCCACCGCCGTGGCGACGAACCAGAGGTTCAGTTCATGCTCGCGCTGATAGTTGTGGTTGACCTCGGCGAAGCCGCTTACCCACTCAGCCACCGACTCCAATCGCTCCGTCGGCACCGCCATCGCAGCCAGGGTGCTGACGCCGACCCGGTTGGGACGAAATACCGGCCCCACCCGGCTGATCAATCCATGGTTTTGAAGCCGTTGCAGGGTATCCATCACCGCCTCCTCACTGCTGCCCAGTTGCTCGGCAATGGTGCGGAACGGACGCGATGTCAGCGGAAAGCCGTGCTGAAAATCATTCAGTAACCGCCGCTCCAGGTCGTTCAACGGCCGTTTGATGATCGGCGCCTTTTGTGCGGTCATTTCAGAGTCCTATGCGATGCGCCCGGGAAGTCAGAAAGATCCCGGAGGGTTTCATGGCCGGCCATTCGGCCACCCGCTCGAAGCTGTCAGTGTCGTAGACCTGCAGGCGGTCGATGTCACGCACCGAGACCCACACCTCTTCACCCCTGGGTTCGAACTCCATGTGCAATACTCCTTTGCCCGGCTGCAACGTCTTTATCAGTTTCCGGCTCTGGGTATCGATGACCTGAATCGTGTCGTTATCGGGAAAGGCGAAGTTGACCCAAACCTGGCGCCCGTCGGGACGTGACATGACAAAAACCGGTTGACCGTGCATATCCAACCGGCCCACCTCACGCCAAGTCTCGGTATCGACCACCAGTACCTGATGCCTTCCCACGGCGGGGATGAACAGCTGCCTGCCGGCGACCGCCCAGCCCTCCAGGTGAGGCATCTTGTAGACCGGCAACTTCTGCTGGCCCTTGCCGTAGTCCCCGAGGATACGTCTGGGTCCCTTATCCAGGTTCCATAAATCGAGGAGGGCCAAACCATCCTCGCCATAGAGACCGGCAATATAGTAACGGCCATCCGGTGTGATCAGGGCGTCGTAGGGCTGCATACCCACCCCCTTATACTTGTGGATCACCGGTTTGGCGGGATCGTTCATCTCCGCCACCCAGATCTCACCCGCATCCCACAGACTGAAGACGAAACGGTTGCCGGGAGCATCCACCAGGCCGACCACTTTCGACGGCTTGCCACCACCGTATTCGGCAGGGATTTCGGCGACCGGGGCCAGTGTTGCGGCGTTGAAAATACGTACCCCGCCCGGTTGGTAGTTGGATACCGCCACCAGCGTGCCGTCCTGGGAGATGGCGCCGCCGATGCTGTTGCCGGACTGGATGGTGCGGGCAACGACCTTGCGTTGCAGAATATCCACCTTGGTCAGACCACCGTCACGCCCGAACAGATAGGCGAATCGCTCATCGCGGGAGAAGACGGCGGAGGCGTGGGAGAGGTCGCCCAATCCTTCGATGCGTCCCAGCAAGGTGTTGCCGCTGCTCTCGATCACTTGCAGACTGCCGTTGGCCCGCTCCACCACGATGCCGAGATCGCCGGTACCCCTGTTTTCGTCGGCCGATAAGGGTGCGTAACAGGCCATGAGGAGGAAACCGAGGAACAGCGACTTCATCGGACACCCTCTTTGATCCGCTCCGCCAGCCAAGTCGCTTCCAGGTCGCTGAGAAAAGGTCGCCAGGGCGGCATCGGGGTGCCCGCGCGGCCGTAGAGAATGGTCGCGGCAAGAAAATCGACGGGCTTGCCCATCAAGGCGTCGGGTGTCAGCGCCGGTCCCAGGCCGCCTTTCAGTGAGAGTCCGTGACAGGAGCCGCAGTCGTGCTTGAGCAGATTAAAGAGTTCGGCCCGGCGCGGCGCGGCGATCTCCGCAGCCCAGCCGCTTTGCGTCAACAGGGCAAGACTAACGGCGATCAGCACAGGGGATTTCATCGCAGGCCTCCTCAGGCTCGAACCAGGCGAGTCGGTCGGCCAGGGCCACCGTCTCGCCCACGATGATCATCACCGGCGAACGGAGCGCGGCCGCCTCCACCCGCTGATCCAGCGATGAGAGCCTGGCCCGCACCATACGCTGGCGTGGCGTGGTGCCCTCCTGAATAACCGCAGCCGGCGTCTCCGGCGAACGGCCGGCATCGATCAACTGCCGCACGATGCAGCCCAGATTGGACAGTCCCATATAGACCACCAGGGTAATCGTGGGGTCAGCGAGTTTTTCCCAATCAAGCTCCAGCGCCTCGCCTTCACGAAAATGGCCGGTAACCAGCCGGACTCCCCGGCTCATGGAACGATGGGTCAGCGGAATCCCCGCATAGGCGCTGACCGCTGAAGCGGCAGTGATGCCGGGAACGACTTCGAAGTGGATGGCATGCCGCCGCAGATGGAGCGCCTCTTCGCTACCGCGCCCGAAGACAAAGGGATCTCCGCCTTTGAGGCGTACAATCGTGCGCGCCTTCTTTGCCAGGCTGGTCAGCAGCGAATTGATCTCATGCTGCGGCACGCAGTGCATGCCGGGCGCCTTGCCCACGGCAATTCGGGAAACGCCGGGAGGCACCATGGCCATGATCTCCGCCGAGACCAAGCGATCATAGACCACTACATCGGCGGACTGCATCAGCCTCAGCGCCTTAACGGTCAGTAGATCGGGATCTCCGGGTCCCGAGCCCACCAGATAGACAACCCCTTTCGTTTTCATAGCTGTGGTCCGCCATTGGGTGGGACGAAACACGCCGGCCGGCCGAAAGATGGCAGGCCCGGCTCCGAACCCCTGATAGAAAGCAAATATCAAATAGCCCGAAATTCCATCTCGACTGTTGTTCCATTCTAAAAGCTACTGTAATTTGCTCCGCTTCGCTATCCTTGACTAAGGTCAAAGTCAAACAACGGCACGGGAATTACAGCGGGCTCTTCCCCTGATCGAGCCGGTGGAAAAAAGCAAAGAACAACCTTCTCCCTCATGAATTGTTATAGATCAACGAAACTGACTGAATTTCTTGTAACATGGAATTCCAGCCTATCATCAACAATACTTGATGCAGACCACAACTATCGCGGCCCTGCAGTAGATACGCGATATCTGATTTTACAACAGGGAGCGAAGAGATGAGTAAATCAAAATACACGAGTATTTTCCTGGGCGCCGCCTTCACTTTGAGCAGCGGGTTTTTCATACAGGCTATGGCCTGGACCGATCACATCACCGAAGGCGCTTATGTGAATACCGTCTGTAAACTACAGCCCGAAGCACAGTGTTCATGGGCGATCCTGATCGATATGAAGGCGCCTGGTGTTGACATGCACGAATCCTCACTGGCCTCCGCCCGACTCGACAGATCGAATTTTGCACGGGCTAACTTCTCCCGCTCGATCTTTCAACTGGCCAATCTCAAAGATACCAACCTGATGCTGAGCAATCTGGAGTACGCCCATATGCATGGCGTCAATCTTCAGAACGCCAACCTGATGCTGGCTAATCTGACCGGCGCCAGTCTGTTTGACGCCGATCTCAGCGGCGCGAATCTGCGTGGCGCCAATCTGTTGGGGGCCATTCTGATAAAGGCCAAGCTCGACAACGCCACCTGGACCGATGGTCGGGTCTGCGCAAAGGGCTCCATCGGGGAGTGCAGATAGGCTGCATCCACGAGAGAATCGCCCATGTCTAAGCTTGGTTGTAAGGTATGTCACTGCCGGCTTTGGCTTCCTGGGCACAGAGACAGACGTACAGGCGGGAGGTTATGAAACCGAGAACCATTCGTTATTCGTCATGTTTGGCATGGCTCCTGTTGATCACGATTTTCTTTGCCGAACCCCTCCTGGCCAATAAGTTTGAAACCATCGGCGGGGGCGTTCAGGGTTCGACAAAGATCAAGATCGAATATCTGCAGATCATTGCCTATGTGGCCGGGGGCATCTTCCTTATTTCCGGCATCCTTGCAATCGTGCTGCACGACAAAAATGCCCTGACCTTGAATTACACGATGTGGAAGTCCTCATCCGCGATGTTCTTTATTCTCAGCGTCGGGGCCTTCGCCATAGCCGTTTTCATGAACTAACCACTGATCGAGTGGATAGAAAAAAGGCATAACGCATTTGTAGTCAGCCTCATCTTTCCAGTGGTTAACCGTTTTTCCATGCGCCTTTTCCCGACAGGACACGCACATGCGCCATGAATAATCACGAGTTTCCCATGCGAAAACAGCAAACATTATCAAAGCACTTTCATTATCATCTGTTCAGGAGGCAGTGATATGAAACAGACAACAAGGCAAAATTACCGACACCGAATAACCAAAGTTATTGATTATATTCACAATAATATTGGCGGTGATTTGAGTGTCAATGTATTGGCCGATATTGCGGTCATGTCCCCCTATCATTTCCATCGCATCTATCGTGAACTTGCCCGGGAGACGCTGAATGCCACGATTAGACGTTTGCGCCTCCAACGCGCGGCGGTTGAGTTGATTCGCTCGACGCAGCCGATTTCCCGCATTGCAAAGAGCGTTTCCTATGGTAGTCAGGAAGCCTTTAGCCGGGCGTTTACCCAACAGTTCGGTGAAACGCCGAGTGAGTACCGGGAAGCCGGAAAGGCGCAGGAAAACCTTGATACCGAGCCTTTTATTGCAATGTTACCCAATGAAACACAGGTGTATAAAGAAATGTATCAAGTAGACATCATCGATTCACAACCCATCCAGTTGTTTGGCTACAAGCATCAAGGCGACTATATGGAAATAGGTGCAACCTTTGAAAAGCTGTTTATCTATGGCGCGAGCAATAATTTGTTAAATGAAAATACCCGCTCTATCGGTTTGTATTACGATGACCCCAAGACAATGGCGAAAGACGAACTGCGCTCGATGGCTTGTATTACAACCGCTGTGGATACGCAGATGCCCGGTGATGACACACCGGAAGAGACACGGATTCCGGCAGGAAAATGCGCAACGCTATTATTTAAAGGCTCATACGCCGAACTGGAAAAACCTTATGACTGGCTTTTCGGACACTGGCTGCCCCAGAGCGGTTATGAGGCTGCAGATTTCCCGGCATTTGAGGAATATTTAAACGATCCAAAGGAAACGCCCCCCAGTGAATTGCTCACACGCATTCATTGTTTACTGGTATAAATAGCGACCCTTCAGCATGTTTATTGGATTGGCTGCGTTGCAACGCCTTGGAACAGCATGATGATTCCGCGTCGTTGCGCGCCGTGCAGGGATGCACCAGTGTCACAAGCACAGGGATGTGCAGGAGCGACCCTTGCCCTGCACCCCGCAAGCGCACACTTCACCCCGTCCAACTGCGGTTTTTAGGATGATCCGCCCCACCTTGTGAATGAGTAAAAGCCATTGCACTTTCGCAAATCGATTCGCAATCTGCAGCCTTTTCCGGCGCGACTGATCCATCGGCTTGCCGGATCAGCCAATAACTCATTGATTTAATTATTATTAATCCTGTTACTGACAATTGGCATAGGCCCTGCAATATCTCCATCAATCTTGTAACCGACTGGAGACCGACATGGATTTTGAATGCGTTGAGACGCCCAAGGGCAAGCTGATTATTAAATTAAACGGTGAGATGAACGTTGTCGGCTGTGCTCGGATACATGCTTCATTGGAGCAAATCATTGACACGACGCACAACAACCATCTGCTCTTCGACTTAAGCCAAGTCAGCTTTATCGATTCCACCGGAATCGGCGTAATCGTCTTTCTTTACAAACGACTGAGGGCCGAAGGCCGGATGTTGGAAATGATTAATGTGCAGCGCCAGCCAATGGAGATGATGGAGTTGCTGCGCATCGGCAGTGTCATCCCTGTCAGAACGGAATTGCGATAGTCAGTTTATCGACTACTATTAACCCGGCAACCTACATATGTCGCCGGGTTAATATAAGCAGATCAGGATTTGAGGTGCGAGACAGCAATATGAAAAACATCCTTGCCCCGGTAATGATACCGATCATCCTCGCCGGCAGCCCTCTCTCTGCTGATGTAACACTCAATTTCGGCGTCTATACATCTGACAAACCCACCGCCATGGTGAAAATGTTCCGGCCGCTGCTCAACGTCCTGGAAACCAGACTTACAGCGAAACTGGGCGAATCCACCCGCATCACGCTGCAGGTAGCCAACACCTATGATCGCGGTATCGACGATCTCATTACCGGAGAAGTCGATTTTGCACGGATGGGGCCGGCCTCCTACATCATCGCTAAAGGCCTCAACCCCGATCTCCTGCTCCTCGCCATGGAGAGCAACAAGGACAGCAAGACCTTTTACGGTATCATCTGCGTGCAGGAGCAAAGCCCGATCCAGGACCTCGGCCAACTCAAAGGACGAACATTTGCGTTTGGCAACGAAAATTCGACCATTGGCCGCTATCTTTCACAATATCTGCTGGTAAAACAGGGTGTGCATGCCGGCGATCTGTCCGGATACCAATATCTTGAGCGGCACGACAGGGTCGGTGCAGCGGTAGCCGCCGGCCAGTTTGATGCCGGCGCACTCAAGGAGAGTACATTTAAAAAGCTGAAGTCAAAAGGGATGAAGATTCGTGAACTGGCCCGCTTTCCCAATGTCACCAAGCCGTGGATCGCCGCCAGCGACATGCGTGCGGAGATGGTCGCTGCGCTCAGAGAGTCCCTGCTCGACCTCAAAGACCCCGCAGCGCTGAAATCGCTAAAGAAGGACGGATTCCTTCCCGCCGAGGATAGCGACTACGTCTCTATCCGGGAGTCGATGCGGAACAACGGTGACTTTTTCCGCTAAGCGATCATCGACAGGCCGGTGTAACAGCCCTGATGACTCACCCTCCCCCTTCACTTTTCAAACGCTGGCCCCTGTGGCTGCAGGTGACGTTCGCTTTGCTAGCCGCCCTGCTGGCGGTCAACCTGCTGACCGCATCCCTGGTCCGGCATGTAGTGAGGAATTTCGAATTCAAGCTGATCGAAAAGCAGAGCCGCAGCTCCTCTGCACTGCTGGCCGCAACGACCATCGATGCCGTGATCAGCGAGGATATCCCACTGCTTGACACCATCGCGGCACAGTCATTGGAGCAGTCGCCCAACATGCTTGAGTTCTCGATAAAGAACGAGCGGGATGAGTTATTGGTCCGGCGCTCACGCCCCGATAGCGCTGTCCGCGACATGATACGCGACTACCGCTATGCCATGGAGTTCGAAGGAGAGCGCTTTGGCTCCATCAGCATCAAGTGGGATATAGAACCGGTTCAACGCGAGATAAGCCGGCATGTGGCCAAGGTTCAGTTATTCATCTCCACGATGCTCGTGCTCCTGACCGGTCTGACCATCATGTTGATCCATTGGCTGGTCATTCGCCCGATTCGCAACATCAACCATCATCTGGTCTCCCTGTCGGACGGCAGACCATCCTCGCCACTGCGTCTTTCTCTACCGATAAGCCGGGAACTGGCGTTCCTGGCGGCATCGGCGAACGATCTCTCGAAGGCCATGCAGCAGCGGGACGAGCGTGAGTCCGAACTGTTACACACCCGTGGACAACTGCAGCTCGCCCATGACGAAGCCCTCAGTGCGAGCCGGGCCAAGTCCGGTTTTCTCGCCGCCATGAGCCATGAGATCCGCACCCCGATGAATGCGTTGCTTGGCATTCTCGGCCTGCTCAGGGATACCCCGCTGAACCCTAAGCAGCAACGGCTTGTACAGACCGGCCGCGACTCCGGCGAGCTGTTGCTGTCGATCATCAACGATATCCTCGATTTCTCCAAGATGGAAGCGGACAAGTTGCAACTGGAACACTCCGGCTTCGACCTGCACCGCCTCCTGGCCTACACCGTCGAACTGCTCAAACCCCAAACCGATCGCAAAAACCTGGCCCTGATCCTCTTCTTGGATCCAGACCTGCCCCGCTATGCCAAGGGCGATCCGGACCGCCTGCGTCAGATCCTGCTCAACCTGATCAACAATGCCGTTAAATTCACTCCCAGCGGCAGTATCACTATTCATGCTGCTGCGGAATCGCCGACAAGCGATGCCTTTACCCTACACTGCACCGTGAAGGACACAGGGATCGGCATATCGGAAAAGCAGCGTGCCCACCTGTTCGAGGAGTTCACCATGGCCGATCAGAGCCATTCCAGAACCCATGAGGGCACAGGTCTGGGGCTGGCCATCTGCAAACGCCTGGTCTCTTTGATGGGAGGCAATATCGGCTTTCGCAGTGAGCCCGGAGACGGCAGCACTTTCTTTTTCAGCGTCGAGCTGGAAGCCGCGAATCAGCGCGACTGCAACATTGAACCGACCTCGGACGAACCGAGGCTGATGCCGACCCGAAACACACGCATCCTGCTGGCGGAGGACAATCCGGCCAACCAAATGGTGATCAAGAGCATCCTGGAATACGCCGGTCTACAGGTGGATATCGTCGCCAACGGCCGAGAGGCGGTCGAAACCGTGCGCAATCTACCCTATGATATCGTACTGATGGATATCTCCATGCCGGAGATGGACGGCATGGCGGCCACCCGCGAGATTCGCCGAATCACGGGAGAGGGCGGCAGACTCCCGATCGTGGCCCTCACCGCCCACGCCCTGTCGGGGGACAAAGAGCACTTCCTTGAGGCGGGCATGGATGATTACCTGACCAAGCCGATAGACCGGCCCACCATGCTCCACTGCATTGCCCGTTGGACCGGCGCCGCTGAGGCCACCGGACCGGACACCGACTCAATGCCGTCTCAAGCCGGCACAGATCCCGCCGATACCGGGGAGTACGTGGATGAATCGGTGCTGCAACAACTGGCGAAGGATACCTCGGCGGAGGTTGTGCCCGGGTTGGTCACTTTCTACATAGAAGACTCCCGCAACCGGGTAGAACAGATTCAGGAAGCGATCAAAGAGAGCGATATCAAGACCCTGGAATTCGAAAGCCATACCCTGGGCAGCAGCGCCGCCGCCCATGGCAATCCAAAACTTCACACCCTGGCGCGAAAGATCGAGGAGCTTTGCCGACAGGATGACAGTCAGCAGGCGTTGGCTCAGGCCGCCTCTCTGTCTCAGGTAGCCGATGAATCTTTTCAGCGGCTCATGCAACGCATCGAGCAGGGAATGGAAATCAATGAGGATAGGGCATGAGGGACAAACCCAGTGTGTTGCTCGTGGAGGATGCCGCCCCCATGGCAGCACTTTTCCAACAATACCTGAAGGACGAGCCGATCGAACTCTCCCATGTGGATCGAGGAAAAGCGGCAAAGACATTCATTGCCCAACGCCCGCCGGATCTGCTATTGCTCGATCTTAAACTGCCCGATATATCAGGCCAGGAAATCCTCCAGTGGATCAGACGACAAGGCATCCCCATGTCCGTGGTCGTCATAACCTCCCACAGCTCGGTGGATGTCGCGGTAGAGGTGATGCGCATCGGCGCCGAGGATTTTCTGGAAAAACCGGTCACAGCCGATCGGCTGAAGACCACGGTCAGGAATCTGTTGGACAAGACCCGCTTGCAGCATTTGGTGAATGATATTCAAAGCACCTTCGAACGGAAGCGGTATCATGGCTTCATCGGTTCCAGTCTGCCGATGCAGGCGGTCTACCGAATCATAGACGCCGCCGCCCCCAGCAAGGCCAGTGTCTTCATCACCGGCGAGAGCGGCACCGGTAAGGAGGTTTGCGCCGAAGCAATCCACAAACAAGGGCCTCGCGCCGGCCGGCCGTTCATTGCACTGAACTGCGGCGCCGTCCCGCGCGACCTGATGGAGAGCGAAATCTTCGGTCATATCAAGGGGGCCTTCACCGGCGCCTCCGCAGAACGTAAGGGCGCCGCCTCACTCGCTGACAGCGGCACCCTGTTTCTCGATGAAATCGGCGAAATGGATATGGAGCTGCAGACGAAACTGCTACGCTTCATCCAGACCGGCAGTTTTCAAAAAGTCGGCAGCGGCAAAGTCGAGCAGGTTGATGTACGCTTCATCTGCGCGACCAACCGCGATCCCCTTGAGGCCGTGGCCGAAAAACGCCTCAGGGAGGATCTCTACTACAGGCTGCACGTCGTGCCGCTACACTTGCCGCCGTTACGCGATCGCAGCGAAGATATCATCGCCATCGCCTCCTACTTCCTGGTCACCTATGCGAAAGAAGAGGGTAAGCACTTCGCCGGCCTGGCTCCCGAGGTAGAAGTAATCCTGTGTCACTACGGCTGGCCGGGCAATGTCAGGCAACTGCAGAACGTGATCCGTAATATCGTTGTGCTTCACGAAGGCAAAAGCGTTAAGGCGCACCATCTCCCCCCCCCGCTGAATACGGCACTGAATGAACAAGAGATAAAGCAACTGGCGCAACCTCATCCACAGTCAGCGGGTGGCGCCCATCCCGAAAACACAGCGATAAAACCATTGGCGCAGGTCGAACGCGAAACGATCGAATGGGCTATCGAATCCTGTAACGGCAACATTCCAAGGGCTGCCGCCCTGCTCGAAGTGAGTCCATCCACGATTTACCGGAAAAAACAGGCCTGGGAGTCGGATTATTAACCCGGCTATATGATCCGGCGCAGCATCGCAATAACGATCTTCGGCACCATTCTTGCAACATCCAGCATGAGACCCTTTCAAGGAGTTGAATGACGCAATGAATACAACGATGCACAAGATCCGGCCCTGGCGCGACAACGATGATCCGGTGGGAGCCTACCCGCCACACGCCCGCCCGAACCTATCGAGAAGCCGTATGAGGCAGGCCGTATCACGTCCCCTGTCAATCCTCCTCATAGACGATTCCCCAAGCGAACGCGCCCTGCTGCGGGCACGGCTTAAACAAATAGGGCACAAAGTGACCGAGGCGCCCGACGGCATCCGGGCACTAAGTCACCTCGAAAAATTCCGGCGGCACAGCGACCTGATCCTCCTTGACATCTGCATGCCCGGACTGGACGGCTTCGAGACTGCGACCCGCATCCGGGCACTGGAGAAGGAACAGGCAGAGGGATGGCTTCCGATCATCTTTCTCAGTGGCAAGAGCAATCCGCACGACATTGCAAGAGGCATCATGGCCGGCGGTGACGACTACCTGACAAAACCGGTCAACACTACCGTCCTGAAGGCGAAGATCTTTGCCATGCAGCGTATCGCCGAGATGCGGCAGCAACTGCTTGATATGAAACGGCGACTTGAGATACAGGCGCATACGGACGAACTGACCCGGTTACCCAATCGGCGGCATTTTCTTGCGATACTCGATTCGGAGATCGCCCGAGCCAGGCGTCACGGGACACCACTCTCGATCGCCTATCTGGACCTGGATCATTTCAAACGGATCAACGACAGCTACGGCCACGATACGGGAGACGCCGTATTGCGCAAGGTATCCGCGACGCTTGACGGCGGGATGCGCACTGAAGACAGTATCGGTCGCCTCGGTGGTGAAGAATTCTGTATCTGTCTGCCGGGAAGCAATGCCGAACAGGGTATGGAGCCTTGCGAGCGCTATCGGTCACTGCTCGAAAGCCTGGTTATCGATAACGGCACGGCACAGGGTCTGAAGCTAACGGCCAGCTTCGGCCTGACCGGTTTCAACCGTATATCAGATAACCGTTCCACCTTACTGGCGCGGGCCGACAAGGCCCTCTATCAGGCAAAGCAAGCCGGACGTAACCGTGTTGGCGTAGTACTGCCTGATAAGCCATCCCCATAAGGAAGTTCGTCGCTACATCGCTGCAATATCCGCTTACGCAATCCGCAAATTGCATTGCAGTCTGGCGCCGGGCGGGATGCAGCATGAGACTGCACTGTTTAATATATTGATATTAATAATAATTAAACCACTGGCAAGGTTATTGCTCCAATCTGCAACAAAGGCGCAAGCACAGGAATATCCACGCTGAAACCGGAGCGGTTCATCAACCGGCATGACTCGATCAGGTCTATTGCATCGTTAAGGATCGTCCGAAGGCCACGCGGGCCGCGCTAATTGAAAGCACTTATTGCGGAGCACAGTCAGTTGTCTGAATATACTTACATAGCGAGGGGGTTGCTGATTATCTCGGTGATCGTTCTGAGCGGCTGCGGCAGCATGCCAGGCAAACCGGCTGATCCATTCAGCGACGGAGGCCAAGGCCAAGCGCCAAACCATGAACTGACTGCCCTTATCAGCCAATTGCAGACCGCACGAAACACCGCTGCGACCACCGTTCCCGAACCGATCACGAGGGTGGACGCCCATCAGCTCCCCCTCTCTCGGGGCGACCGGTTGAGAATTCTTGTCTTCGAGGGGGAGCATTTCAGCGGTGTCTTTGAAGTCGATATCGACGGCCGTCTGCACATCCCGTTCATAAAGCCTGTCCCGGCAGTAGGCGCAACGCCGTCCGAAGTGCAGCAACGCCTGGAAAAGGCGCTGGTGAAGGAGCGCATTTTCAGAGCTGATTTCGTTCAGGTCAGTGTGCGCATCCAGCAATGGTCAGGGGTGCATGTATCCGTGGCCGGAGCGGTTTTTTCACCGGGCCGGGTGTTGATTAATGATCGCAGTGTCGAGGTAAAGTCACACCAACTCACTCAGGCCGCAGGCGACTATCCCTTGGAACGCTTTCTGACCACTGCCGTTCGTAGCGCCGGAGGGGTGCGCCCGGATGCCGATCTGAAAAATATTCGTCTAATCAGAAACGGAGAGACAAGCATCCACGATATGTCTGGAATCCTCGCCGGAAACCCGGTGCAGGACACGGCATTGATCGCCGGTGATCACATCATCGTGCCCTCCGTCGGCTTTCGACAGGACGCCCTGATGCGACCGTCCCTGATTACGCCGCCCGGATTTGAGATATTCATATCCAATCTCTCCAGCCCCGCAGACAGTAATTCAGATGCAGCCATCGGTAAGGAATCTCGCAGTATTCCCTACGGCACACGCTTGCTAAGAGGCCTGATATCGGCGAACTGCATCGGCGGCACGCAGGCCACCAATGCGTCACGCATGGCCGTCCATGTTACGACAGACGCTGTCTCAGGCGAGACCCAGGTCGTTCACCGATCCGTCGAACAACTGGTGCATCGGCATGATCGTGATGAATTGAATCCCTATCTGATGCCGAATGACGGCATCGCCTGTTACGACTCAGGCGTAACCAATGCCCGTGATCTGGCAAAGACCCTCAGTGATATCTTTAATCCATTAATCATGTTGCGTATTTTGACGGGATTCGGCGTGTGAGCAAAGTATCAGGCAAGGATTCGCTGATACCTGACGGTGTGCGAAAGCTGTTACTCTGGACCCATGGCGATGAGCGTCGCCGGCCGCGTTACGTCTACACGATAGTCATTGTCTTGGGGCTTATCTGGGGTATGGCGACCGCCTATCTAGGGTTGACCCCGCCGATCTACAGCAGTAAATGGACATTAATTCTTCCCGGTAAAGGCGCCAGCGCCAACTTCAACCTGGTTGATATCGGCCAGGCGTCGACAGGATCGGCCTCACCCTATTCCAACTCCGTGACCAACCCAAGAGCAAACTATAAAGAACTGATTACCAGCAATACCGTTCTCAGGATGGCGGCCGAAAAGCACGGTATGGCGATACACAGGTTCGGCGCGCCGCGGGTCAAGCTGGTGGACCAGACTTCATTGATGCACCTCAGCATCACGGGAGAGAGTCCTGAGCAGGCGCAATCCAAGGCGGTCGCCCTGCATGAGGCATTCTCGGAACTGCTGGACAGGCTGCGCCGAGATGAACTCGAACAGCAGGAAATGGGGGGCAACAGCATACTTATCGGCTTTCAGAGAAAACTCCGGGAAGCAAGCGGCAATCTTCTCAAGTACCAGTCCGATTCGAATATCGTATCCATGGAACAGTTCAATCAATTGGTTCTGACGGTCGAGCAGCTCCGGCGCGAGATGATACAAACCCGTGCCGAACTGGAAGATGTTCAAGGCCGCTCAAAGCAACTTGTTTCGAATCTCGGCGTTACCCCGCAACAAGCAAGCGATGCCCTGATCCTGCAAAACGACAAGCTGTTCACAACCGCCTTGAGGGAATATACGGATGCCCGACAGCGCCTTAACACAAATGCCTCAAAGTGGGACAGGAATCACCCGGAGGTTCGCAAAGAGCATGCACGTGAGTCGGCCGCAAAACAGGCCATGAATAAGCGTGTTAAAATCTTGCTTAAAGGTCGCAACGGCGAGTTGATCGATTTGCTGTCTCTTGCCGGTGACAATACCAGGAACGCATTGCTGCAGGAGCTTATCGCCATGGATGCGAAATACAACGGACTACAGAAGAGACGGGATAAAATCTCCGTTCTTATCGCCGAAATGGAGCATGAGCGCAGTTCCCTGACCCGACCGGCAGCCATGCTGGATGACTTGAAGCGCAACCACCAGGTTGCGGAAGCGGTATTCATCTCGGCTTTGGCTCGCACGGACATTGCGAAATCCGACATTTATGTCTCTTTTCCCTTGGTTCAACTGCTTGACGAGCCACTATTGCCGACAAAGGTCTCTTCGCCGAATAAAATGCTGACCATTACCGGCGCGTTTGTTGCCTCGATTTTCACTGTAACCGGATTGGTGTTGATGTGGATACGCAGACCGTTTCTCCGCAGAATTTTGAAGAGCGAATAATCTGGTATTCGATCACCTTCACCTACGGGTTCTACCTGATCGGGGGGCTTTACGTTCTGGCGCCGGTTGTGGGATGGGTGCTCCTGGGCTATTTAGGCCGGCGACTTTGGTCTCAGGATGACGATACGCCGGAACGGCTACGGGTTCGCATACCCGCCGGGGTCTGGATTTGGGTGATCGCCATGCTGGTGATGTTGGTTGCCTTGATCATAGGGCATATCGACTGGGAACTCGGCTTGGGAAAAACCGTCAAGTCCACCATCGGTTGGGCCAAAGGCTGGGCGCTGATGGCAGTGTTCCCGCTGATCGGATGCCTGAATATCCGTCCCGAGATCATCTATCGGGCGGCAAGCATCGTCTGTCTGCACACCTTGATCCTGATGCCGTTTCTGTATGCCGCCTATCTGCTCGGGCTGCCGCAGGATCTGTATATATCCCCAATCCAACATGTGGGCGGTCCCGGACCTGAGTTCTTCATGGTATCGCTCTACAACGTAGATTATGAAGGTGTTGCGCGCTGGTTTCTGTTCGCCCCCTGGGCGCCGGCGCTCGGTTTTGTCGCCAATGTCTACTTACTGTTTGCTTTACAGGAGAAGGAGAGGAAGTGGTTCTGGATCGGCATCCTGGGATGCATCGTCATGGTGTTGATTTGCAAATCAAGGCTGGCCTTGGTGGTGATGGCGCTCATCCCTTTGGCCGGTTGGGCGCTAAGCCGGTTGACGCAAACACGCATCCTGCTGATGGCAGGCGCCGGCTCCTTAATCGCCGGTATGGCAGCGCCCTTCCTGATCCGGTTGCTCGATGATTTGGCAGCCGGATTTCGCGCCGCCAGGGTGGATTCGAGCCGGGTGCGCGAAACGCTCGGACGCATTGCCCTGGACCGCTGGCAGGGAGAGGCCCCGGTATGGGGGCACGGCATTGTAGAGCGGGGGCCGCATTTGGTTGAGTATATGCCTATCGGTTCTCATCATACCTGGTATGGACTGCTGTTTGTCAAAGGCGCCGTCGGTTTCGTCGCCTTGGCCGTACCGTTGTTATGGAGTTTCGTTGAACTGTTGCTCAAGGCCCAGACCAGTCAGACGGCAAAGACCGGACTGGGTATGGTGATGCTGCTGTTTCTCTATACCTTCGGAGAAAACCTGGAGATTCTCGCCTACCTGTTCTGGCCGGGCCTGGTGCTCATCGGCATCGCCCATAGGGAAGCACTCAAAAATCCCTTACCCAGGTGAAACATCCAGGCTATGGCGTGGCGGACGGCATGTTACGAAGTCGTCGAGATTGACCGCTTGACCAAGTGGTTGACGATAAAACTCGACACGGTCTCGCCATGCTGATTGATGGCCGCATATTTGAGCCGTAAAATCCCCCGGTCGGGTCGTTTGGATGAGGGTTTGACCTCGATGACCTCAACCTTGCTGTGCAATGTGTCGCCGGGTCTGACAGGGACGAGCCAACGCATTTCGTCGATGCCGGGCGAGCCCATGCTGCATTTCGCCAGCAGGCCGCCCTGAATAAACAGCCTGAAACAGACGGAAACCGTATGCAGTCCGCTGGCGATGAGTCCACCGTAGAGGGAGTGTGCCGCAGCCTCCGTATCCAGATGAAACGGCTGGGGATCGAAATTCATGGCAAAATCGATGATGTCGCTCTCTGTGAAGGTGATGCCACCGCTGATGAAGGTTTCGCCGACTGCGAAGTCGTCAAGATAACGATGTTGATTCATGGTGGTTTACCCTTACGGATTATTTTGCATTGGAATCAGTGGATTATCTGAAGTTTCCCGGTTTTCCCTGAGCGGGCGTCTCGATGGCCTGCTCGAACTTGGTAGGGAAGGGCATTGCTTTCCCGTTCTTTTTATCGGTTTTTAGGATTATGCTGATGACATTGCCGGGTAGAGAAATGCCATCACTACCGCCTGAAATTCCCCAGCTTGAAATACCTCAGGCCCCTCTCTCCGGTAATGGGTGGCGAGGGGCCCGAATGATGCATCATCCTAAAAACCGCAGTTGACCGCTCCATTCTGATACTAAACTACTGATATGCAAATCATTGACTTCGATTTGCCTATTCACCGGTTGGGTGAACCACGCTACGGGGTGAATTGCACGCTTGCGGGGGTGCATGGCTGCGTTGCAACGCCTTGGAATAGCATGACTATTCCGCGTTGTTGCGCCTTGCCCTGCACCCCCCGCAAGCGCACACTTCACCCCGTCCAACTGCGGTTTTTAGGACCATCCGTGCTACCGGCGAACCTTGATCTCCGGGCGGATTCTGAGTACGCCGTCCTCACCCAATATGCCGATGCCTCGCTCATGACTGTGTTTCAGGAGCGTGGACACGCCTCCGATCCGAGGTCTTCTGATACACACCAACCTCCAACCGAATTTTTTCAGAATGGACATGCCATCGACCTGTTTTTCGTTGATGTACATTTCAGGTGAAGTTGGAATCGGACCCATTCCCAAACGTTTTTCCGCTGACATGGATGTTCCCCCATTTTGTTCTTCGTACTGTGTTTCGAGCTGGGGTCTCAAAGATATCTTTGAACTTACCGCTGTCCCAAAAAACCTGCTCCCACACTGAGGGTAGGGTGAGTTCATGATCGGCTCACATGTCAGGCTCGGCCATCGTCCATAAAAGCCCGCCTTGACAATCAGTTACACAGATGCCGAACAGCCATAACGGGACGGCGCCGATTCGAACCCATGGATTCCGGTCGGATGCTGATGCCGCGTATGGTTTATGTAACTTTGTTCCCCAAGTGAATATCCTGGTCCCCACCTAAAATAATAGTCCAAACGGTTCATCTTGGTATCCATGGAAAGAATGGAGGAAA
>JAHXHR010000030.1 GCA_025656505.1 Candidatus Thiodiazotropha sp. (ex Epidulcina cf. delphinae)
AGTCGGCGAACTGAATTGTTGCGATTGGTAGGATCTACCCACCCGATCAGGGGAAGAGCCATAAAATGGATTTGCGAATATTTGCGGTGATTGGCGTTCATTTGCGGCTTATTCTTCTTCTTCCTCATCATTAACCCGACTTTATGGGGGTAGTGATTTTCAGCTTTGTTTCATCTCTCTCTGCCAAGCTCTCCCTCATGGCAGGATTTATGTGAGGTGAAAAATGCGAGATGAACACGAAATAAAGGTATGGGATCCGTTGGTGCGCCTGTTTCATTGGGGGCTGGTTGGCGCATTCGCCATTGCCTGGCTGACGGAAGATGAATGGATGGATCTGCATGCGTATGCCGGGTATGTGATTGGCTCATTGCTGCTGGTTCGCCTTGCCTGGGGCCTGATCGGGACTCGCTATGCCCGCTTCAACGACTTCATTACATCACCTTCCAGCGTCGTCGGTTATCTCAAAGATCTGATGGTTTTACGGGCAAGGCGCTATATCGGACACAATCCCGCCGGTGGTGCGATGATCGTCGCGCTGCTGCTGTCGTTGCTGATCACGACACTCACCGGAATGCTGGCCTATGGCGCCACCGGGGCCGGCCCGCTGGCGGCGATGTTCTTTTCACAGGCGGCATACGGGAGTGAGTTGTTTGAAGAGGTTCATGAATTTTTCGCCAATTTTACACTCTTGCTGGTGCTGATCCACTTGGCTGGGGTGGGACTCGGGTCCCTTGTCCATAGAGAGAATCTAGTGCGTTCGATGGTGACCGGTACTAAACGGGTGTGACCCGACAGGAGTTAAATGAGATGACTATGAAACATATTGCCACGCTGTTGCTGTTTTTCCTGCCGATGGCGCTTCAGGCGAATGTCGTGGATGGCTTGCTCAAAGGATATCAGGTCAGCGGGGCGGGGGGCTTCTCTGCGGAACAGGGCGCTGCGGATTGGCAGCGACGTGTCGCTCATGCCAAAAGCGGTCAGGCCCGATCATGCAGCGACTGTCATGGGTCCGATCTGACCAAGGAGGGCGGTCATGCCAAGACCGGAAAACTGATCGAGCCGATGGCGCCATCCGCCAATCCGCAACGCCTGAGCGATGCGAAAAAGATAGAGAAGTGGTTCAAGCGCAATTGTAAATGGACCTGGGGAAGGGAGTGCACGGCGCAGGAAAAGGGCGATCTGCTGCGCTATCTGCAACAGCAGTGAGGAGAAGAGATATGAAAATTCAGTCCTATTGGTTATTCTTGTTGTTGAGTGTCCTGATGATCTTAGGCTTAGGCGCGGCGTTGGCGGATCTTGATGACGACGAAAGAGGCGAAAGGTTCTATTCCCGTTGGTTCAAACCCGATTTCATGGTATTCAACAGCCAGGAGAGTCGGCTCTACCGGGAGGAGTGCGGAAGTTGCCATTTTCCCTTCCAGCCGGGTTTCCTTCCGACGGTTTCCTGGCAGGATATCATGAGCGGCCTGGATGACCATTTCGGCGAGAACGCCGAACTTTCCGACGAGGCCAATGCGCACCTGCTGAGTTATCTCAGCGCAAACGCCGCAGGCGTCGTCGATCAGGAAATACCCAACAAGGTCATGTGGTCCCTGCGTTATATACCGAATCCGCAACGCATTACCGAGACGGCCTTTTTTCAGCATGAGCATCGTGAAATACCGCCGCGAATGTTGGAAAGCGAGGGAGAGCGTCTCGCTTTCAGCAACTGTGATAGCTGCCATACCAGGGCCATGCAGGGTTCCTACGATGAGCATGAAATCCGCATTCCGGGCATCGGTCATTGGGATGATTAATCGATGATGAAATCGCTTATCCTATGCTTGTCCCTGGCAATCCTGGCAATCCTGGCGATGACTGGCCGGCTATCGGCCGATGAGGGTTACCAACAGGCGCGGCGATTGAAGGAGGCGGGAGATATCCTGCCTCTGCAGACGCTGCTGCATACCATTCAATCACAACATCCCGGGCGTGTTCTGGAAGTGGAGTTCGAGCGCAAGGGTGAACGGTATGTGTATGAGATCGAGATCCTTGACAAACAGGGCGCCGTGTGGGAGTTCAAGATCGATGCGTCCAGCGGTGAAATCGTGGAGCGAGAGCTGGAGGATTGAGCATTGCGACTGCTATTGGTGGAAGATGACGACCTCCTCTCCACGCCCTTGCGGCACGACCTGGAACAGCAGGGTTTCGCCGTCGATTTGGCAAAAGAGGGTGTCGAAGCGGAGTTTATGGGTAATGAAATAGCCTACGATCTCATCGTGCTGGATTTAGGTTTGCCGAAACGGTCCGGTATCGAAGTCCTGCAGAACTGGCGGGGCGGAGGCAATGCCACGCCGGTGATTATTCTGACGGCCCGCGACGCCTGGCATGAACGGGTCGCGGGGTTCAAGGCTGGGGCGGATGACTATCTCGGCAAACCTTTTCATGTGGAAGAGCTGGTGGTGCGGCTCCAGGCGCTGGTCAGGCGCAGTCACGATATGCTCGGCAAGGGGTTGCAATCGGGAGGGCTGGAGCTCGATGAAGAGCGGCAACAGGTGATCCTGCCCGATCAGGCGCGGCGCGATCTCACCGGCACGGAGTTTCGCCTGTTGCGTTGTTTCATGCTTAACAAGGACAAAATCCTCTCCAAGACCCGTCTCACAGAACATGTCTACGAACAGGATTTCGACCGCGACAGCAACTTGATCGAGGTCTACATCAGGCGTTTGCGGGACAAACTGGGTAAACAGGTTATCGAAACCCGTCGCGGGCAGGGTTATATCTATGTCGGTGTTGAGACCTAATTCCCTCGAACACCGTCTGCATATCGGCTTGGCGATCAGCCTTATTTTGCTGGTGGGTTTGTTATGGCTGTTCGGGGCGAAATCCCTCGAAGCCCTGACGGAGAACTTCGTCGCATCCAGGCTGGAGCACGATAGCGAAACCCTGCTGGTGGCCGTCTCCCTGAATCAACAACGATTGGAAGTTCGCCCAGCGCGCATCGATCAGATCTATCTCCGCCCCTATTCCGGTCACTACTACCTGATTAGGCTGGCCGATGGCCATGAGGCCACCTCCCGCTCACTGTGGGATTTCAAACTTCAGGTGCCGTCGATGGATGTCGGCAAGCATCAACGCCTTCGCCTGAGCGGCCCGGAAGGGCAACGGCTGTTGGTTTGGGTGGCCGGATTCAGGAAACAGGGTCGGGAGCTGACCGTGGCCGTTGCGGAGGATTTAACGCTGATAAAAAAACAACGCGATCTTTTTCTGCGTAACTTCGCACTGTTGGCCCTGACGGGTCTTGTTATCTTACTGGTTGTGCAGGGGGTGGTCGTACGCCAATCCTTTCGCCGTCTCGAACCCTTGAGAGAGGATGTGAAAAGCCTGGCTAAAGGGCAAGAGCAACTGCTGAGCGAAGATGTGCCCAGTGAAATGTCGCCGCTGGTGTGCGAGGTGAATCACTTGCTGCAACTGCTCTCAAAGCGTAATCAGCGATCACGCAACGCCCTGGGCAATCTCGCCCATGCGCTCAAGGCCCCCCTGAATCTGCTGACCCGGTTCATTGACAGGCGGTTAGCGCAACTCGATGACAAGGAGGGCCGGCAGGCGAGTCAGCAGGTTGAGCGAATACGTTTGCTGATTGAGAGAGAGTTAAAACGTGCCCGCTTGGCAGGCAGCGGAACAATAAGCCAACGATTCGATTCGCAACAGGATCTGCAGGATCTGTTGAGCGTATTAAAACAGATCTATAAAGAAAAACGGCTGACCATGGAAGCGCATGTACCAAGTGATCAGATACCGTTCGGGGATCGAGAGGACATGCTGGAATTGCTCGGGAATCTCCTGGACAACGCATGCAAGTGGGCTGATTGCAGGGTGCGATGCCGTATTTCAGGTAATGATCGGTTTGCAGTGACGGTCGAGGACGACGGCCGTGGCCTTCAGGATGAGGATATGGATCGTTTGACACAACGTGGCGGCCGTCTGGATGAGAATATTGAAGGCCATGGTCTGGGATTGGCGATCGTCTATGACGTAGTTAAACTCTATAAAGGGCAAATTGATTTTGATCGTTCGCCGGAACTGCAAGGGCTTCGTGTAACAGTGGTTTTAAATCGGTTGTAATTCAATTTACGGACTCATGAATCGGTAGCTGTTGCAGGCAAAAGTAAATCTTCCAAAAAGTAGGCGATGTGCAGGAGCGACCCTTGCCCTGCACCCCCGCAAGCGTACACTTCACCCCGTCCAACTGTGGTTTTTAGGATTATGCACTGCTTTCGTCTCTTCTCATGCTCATCCGGCGTCAGCGCCTCCATTCCGGTGATTGTTCTTGAGGCGGTGCTTGAAGTGATGCATGAGTTTTTCCCGCATGCGTTTTTCCCGGTGTTTCTTCGCTGCTTCCAGGCGTCGCTCGACGACGCCGACGAGGGTCTCCTGACAGTTGAGGGATTTATCGTCTTCGGCGGGCGTTCGTCGCAGATAAGTTCCGTCGGATTGCATATCCCAGGTGTTATGCTTGTCACCGAGCTGAACATCGAGAATCAATCGCAGCTCTTGGCGCAACGCCTGCGACTCCACGGGCGCCAGCACCTCCACCCGCATCATGAGATTGCGCTGCATAAAATCGGCTGAGCCGATGAAATACTCCTCATCGCCGCCGTTGAGGAAATAGGTGATGCGTGCATGTTCGAGGAAACGTCCGACAACGCTGACCACGCTGCCGCTTTCGCTCAGTCCGGGAATGCCCGGTCGGAAGCGGCAGGTATCGCGCACGATCAGTTCCACCTTGACCCCGGCCTGGGTGGCTTTGTAGAGGGCCTTGACGATATCGTGATCCTCCAAGGCGTTCATCTTCATCTGGATATGGGCAGGCTTGCCTTGGATATGAATCCTGATCTCACGCTCGATCTTGTTCAGCAGGGCCTGCTTCAGGGTATACGGGGCCGCGAGGATCTTGCGATAACTGGGCGGCGGTGAGTAGCCGGTCAGGTAGTTGAACAGTTCGGTCAGGTCTTTGCCGATCTCCTCGTCACAGCCGAATAGTCCAAGGTCGGTATAGAGCCGGGCTGTGCCCGCATGATAGTTGCCGGTGCCGACATGGTAGTAGCGGCGCAGTTGCGAGTAGTCTTTTCGGACGACCATGATGAGTTTGCTATGGGTCTTCAATCCGATGACCCCATAGGTGACATGTATGCCCGCCTGTTCCAGGCGTCTCGCCCAGCGGATGTTCGCCGCCTCATCGAAACGCGCCTTGAGCTCCACCAGCACCGCGACCTGTTTGCCGTTGCGGGCGGCCTTGGTCAGCGAGTCGAGCACATTGCCGTCGGCGGATGTGCGGTAAAGGGTCATCTTGATGGCCAGCACCTTTGGGTCTTCAGCCGCAGTGCGCAGGAAACGCTCGACCGTGGTATTGAAGGACTCGTAAGGGTGTTGCAATAACAGCGAACCCTGGTCGCGGATGATATGGAAGATGTTTCGCCGGTCATGGGCAAGCTGTGGATGATCGATGGGATGGTGGGGGGTGTCGTGCAGTTCAGGGATATTCAGCATGGCCAGTTCAAACAGGTCGCGCAGGGCCATCATGCAGTCGATCTCGAACACGTCCCGCTTTTCGTCGAGGCCCAGTTCGGCGGCCAGCATGCCGCGATGGGTGGGGTTCATACCCTTGGAAACCTCCAGGCGCACGATCGGCGCGAAATGGCGCTCCCGCAGTTCGGTCTCGATGGTCTCCAACAGGTCGCTGGCCGATTCCTGGTCGAGTTCCACATTGGCGTTGCGGGTGACCCGGAACAGCTCGCAGGATTCGATCTCCATTCCCGGAAACAGCATGTCGAGATTGTTAGCGATCAAGTCGTCGAGCGTGACATGGGTGTAGCTGTCGCCCACCTGGATCAAGCGCGGTGAAACCTCCTTGCTGACAGGCACCTTTACCCTCGCCATGTGCAGGTCGTGCCCACCCGGAAATCGCAGCGTGACAAGCAGATTGAGGGTCAGGTTGGAGATGAAGGGGAAGGGATGGCTGGGGTCCATCGCCAGTGGGGTCAGCATGGGGAAGATATTCAGTTGGAAATGGTCCCGCAACTGTTGTTGTTGAGATCCGTCCAATACCTGAAATTCGCTGATGAGAATATCGGATTCAGCCAGCCGATCCAGCAGGTCGTTATAGATGCGTTGTTGCACCTGCTGCATGTCACGGGTGACCTGATGGCATTCGCTAAGCTGTTGGGTGGGTGTTCTGCCATCAACGGTGGGGGTGGTGAGGCCCGCAGCGACCTGCTGTTTCAGGCCGCCGATGCGCTTCATGAAAAACTCATCGAGGTTGTTGCTGACGATGGCGAGAAACTTGACCCTTTCAAGCAAGGGGTTTTGCTCCTGTTCCGCTTCATCCAGGACCCGTCGGTTGAAAGAGAGCCAGGTGAGTTCCCTGTTCAGGTAGAGGCTTGGATCATCCAGATCGATTCCGTGGCGCTGATCGTTACGATCATCGGCTGGGACTTCGCTGTTCGGTGGTATTTGTTCCGGCTGTGACATGGCATTGATATCGGCTTGGAAGGTGGGGTACTACATGAATTATAGGCTCGTCATTCGATCGAGTGGGTGCTGTCTATGACGGGATGTGCGACGCGCACTCCCTGATCACGGGGGAATGATCTATTTTTAGGGCCCACTTTCTACTGCCGCCTTAGTTGTTTCTCTCAGAAGAGAAAAGCGCTGTCTTTAGGTTTGAAGTTTTCCAGTTGGTTCATCTGATCCAGCATGGTCAATAGAAACCCGCTGCTGTTGATACGGCCCAGGCCACCCGCCGCGCACGCCAGTTCGGAAAAATGCCGGCATCCATCCGTTCTGCCGAGCGGGTTGTAGATCAGACTGGGAATAGGATCTCCGGTGTGTCGGCCTGTATTGGTGTCGGTGGAGTGGTCGGCGGTAATTGCGATGACCAGAGCGTCACTGATCAGCGGGGCAATGGCATCATCGATTTTAGCCAGCATCTCCCGTTTGCCTACCGGGTCCCGATCATGGGAATGGATATCCGTCGCTTTGATGTGCAGATAGACGATGTCGTGGTCATCCAGGGCCAGCATGGCTGTTTTTACCTTGCCGTTCAGGTCGGTATTCGGCATGGCGGTAAAGCGATCATCCTTGAAAAGCGTGTAGCCCAATAGTTTTCCCAGTCCCAGCACGGTTTGCTCGCCTGAAATCACGGCCGTTTTGAGTTTGAGGGTTTTCAGCAGGGGCTTCAGTTTCGGGAGTCTTCCGGGGCTTCGGCAGATAATGCCGTTGGCGGGTGGCAGGCCCTTCTCGATCCTTTTGAGGTTGATCGGATGATGACGGAGCTTCTCATGGGTCGTATCCATCAGGCGGTTGACTGCATCGGAGGTTCTGACGGCTGAGCTGTCCAGCGGATCATTTGCATGGCAGCTCAATACCCCCTTGCTTCGGTAGCGATTTCCAGGGTCGGTATTGCTGATGTCATGCGACAGTCCTTCGCCGTTCAGTTGCAGGACTACGCGATGCTGAGTCGCAGGGTGCAGGCTGGCCGTGATGCCCCCTCCCAAGTCAAGTTGACCGACCTCGGCCGCCAGGCTGTCGGTTCCTGTATTGATCCGACCGGCTCTGCGATCGAGGATGTGAAATCCGTTGTGGCTTTTTTCGAGAGTGGCGAAGTTACAGCGAAAAAACAGCGCTTTGTCGTCGTTATCCAGACCAACGCCGGAGGCTTCCACCGGTCCCCGTGCAAGTTTCATGGCTTGTTGTTTCGAGAGTCCCAGCAACAGGCATGTTCCGGTATGAGTGCCGACAGGCATGCCGGGGAAGAGCGGGTCGACTAAACCGCATTGCCCCGTGCTTGCGAGACTGTCCATATTCGGCGTGTCGGCAACTTCCAACGGGGTCTTGCCGCCGAAAGCGGGAATTCCCCGGTCTCCCAGGCCGTCCAATATGATCATCAGCCCCTTACGTATCGTGAGCACGGCTCAACTACTCCTGCAAAATTGTATTGACGGGTTCAAGCGAGCCGGAAAGCCTGGGGGGAGGCAACCTTGGAGCGCACCTTCAGGGAACGCCTTTGTAGGGCTTACGCAATAAAGCGATAGCCGTGCTTTTTTTCTTTTCGGAAAGCACCTTGTACCCTTGAATGCAACATATCAGGTCGCCGGGTTAATGGCTTTGAACCCATCATTATATCTTTGTGAGAAGCACTAAACCCGATTGTCAGTCTATACTGAAAACGTCTTCCACACTAGCATGAAAACCCTTTTCCAACACCTCTATGATCGAGCGCATGACCCGGTCTGTGGTCTTATCCTTTTCGTCGTTGGCGATGATCGGAATGGCGTTGTTGTCCGCTTCCGACAGGAGATGGGACTGAAGCATCCAGATCGATTCGAAATTGGAAAGGTAGTCACTGTGAGCATTTCGCTCAGGCGCCGAAATGCCTCGGTCTTTTAAATGGTGCTTGAGCCGATCCGGTTTGAGCACCGCCAGCATGATGGGTACGATGACGGCATTTTCCGTGTCCTGAAAGCGATTGACCAGGGCGGGCGAGATGTGGACGCCTTCCAGGATCAGAGAGACCCGTTCACTCAAGGCGCGTTGCACGACCGCTTCGCAGGGGACTGCAACCAATTCGGACTGATGGATATAGCCATGTATCATCATCTCTTCAGGCGTCTCTTTGGTATCGCCCGAGCCGAGAATCTTGCGCCAGGCATTAAAAGACGAGGTGTGCAGTTCCGGTATTAATCGCTCAGGTACCATCATGCGCATCACTTCACGCAGCATGTCGGTGGATTGGGTTCGAATAATATTCAGACGGTGCGCCGCCTCTGTGGCGATGGTGCTCTTACCGCTGCCGGTGGTGCCCCCGATCAACAGGATCAGCGGCCGCTGGCTGTGTTTATAGTCGATCCAGACCAGATAGTGTTTCGCGGCCTCTTTTCCGTAGTGTTGCCTGAGCTTTTCGTAAGTCAATCTGCCAATGGCGTTGCTGCCTATCTCTTCCTGATAGGATTCAGCCGACTCAAGGTACACAATCTGTGAAATATAAGCCGCCTTATCCGAACTGAGACCGGTGGATTCAAGTGTGCGACGGTGCTCGGTGATGGAGAATGGGAGCGTCGAGCCCTTGCGGTCACGCACGATGATATTGGTCGATGTCGGATTGATGCTTTCATAGTTTTCGATAACCTCTCTTTCATCCAGAGTGTGTAGCTCGCTCAACACCAAACGGCGCAATTCCTGGGTGGTGATTTCGTCTTTTCCGCTGATCTTTTGTCGTATCTCGGAAGAGAGCCGATAGCCTGTTTCGAAAGAGAGCCCGGCATCGGTCAGAGAACGGGTCAGGATGCCTCTGAGAAAGGGAGTGCGTGTTCCGTCCGTGGGGTCGATTATAAGTGTCTTTGCCATATCATGGTCGAAGTGATGATGTTTACGCCTTATAGTGGACAGTATGAGGCTTTTCCATGCTTACTGAAAGTGAGCGGTTAGTGATTTTCCCAGACGTAGATCACCTCTGCCTTATTTCCCGGCTCGTAAAAGTGAAGTTGTTTACAGAGTGATTCCACTAACATGAGGCCTCGGCCGCTGTAGGTGTCCTCATTCGCCACGAAACGTTTCAGCGCCTTGAAGTCGAATCCGTTGCCGCTGTCTTCTATCGATATCAGGATATACCCCCCGTCAATTAGCTGATGGATTCTTAAACCGATGCGAATCCGGCCTTCGGTTAAGGCATGGAGGCGCTGTTCCCGCTGTTGGAAGTAGTTGGTGAAACCATCCTCACCCTGTTTAATGGCGGAGTCCAGACGCAGCACACCATGATCCAGGGCATTGATATAGAGTTCGGTAAGAATGGTGAATAGGGGGCGTCGGTGTTCGTGGAGCCCGGCGGTTTCTTGGATATAGTTGATCAGGATCGGTACCGGGTCGGCCTGCCGTAATTGGGAGCCGTACAGGATGAGTTGGAACTCGATGCAGTCGGGATGATCCTGCATCAATAGCGCTTCCGGTAGATCCTTGCTGACCTCGATACGGTCCGTGGTTGTCTCCCATCCCGGCAACAACGCATGGATCAACGGCACCTCGACTACGCTGATATCATCATCTTGAGGCGCGTTTTGACAAAACGATTCAAGATCCAGGGCGAGTTTGTCGAGGATGTAGGGGTGAGAGGCGCTGTTATTGATGACCCGGATAAATCGCTGCTGACCGAAGTACTCACCTTCACTATTGCGCGCTTCGGTGACTCCGTCAGTGGCGAGAATCACCCGATCCCCCTCTTTGATGCGCAGATGGTGAAATTCATCCTTGAAATTGATGTCGGAGGCAATACCGAGCGGCAGGGATTGGGAAGTGATACGCTCTTTGATGCGCCTGCTGTCATTTTCGATGAGATAGCAATCGGGCATGCCGCAATTGATAATCGTAATATGATCGAGGTGGTGATCGACCTTGACAAACTGCGCGGCCAGGAACATTCCCGTTGGTAATAGGCTGTGTAGTTTGTTATTGATGGCATAGAGAATCTGTTGTGGGGCGAAACCTTTGGCCGTCATGGAGCGGAAGACCTCGGAGGTGGGTAGGGCGCCCAAGGCCGCCGCCAGACCGTGACCGGTGAAGTCACCTAGCAACACATGCAGATCATGGGAAGGTGCAAACGCCGTCAGCATCAAGTCACCGCTGAAAACGCTGGCCGGCCTGAGCAGGCTGTGGATATGTTCGAGGGCGACATTCCCGGCGACCACCGCGCCGCTGAAGACCTGTTCCGCAATCTCTTCATCCCGCTGCATGCGGCTGTAGAGCATACGAGTATCCTGATGCAGGGTACGGATACGCTCCATCGCTTTTACCTTTGCCGAGAGAACCGTGAAGCTGTAAGGCTTTGAGAGGAAATCATCACCCCCCACCTCAATGCATCGCGCCAACGCCTGTTCGTCAGACATTGCTGTCAGAAAAATGATCGGCACGAAATGGTTGCCGGCCAACTGTTTGATGCGTGTCGCTGCTTCGTAACCGTCCATGACAGGCATCATGACATCCATGAAAATGATGTCTGGGCTGCGCTTCTCAAACTGCTTTACGGCATCGACGCCGTTTTCCGCCTCAATAACCTGATAGCCCTGTTTTTTCAGCAGTTTCTTGAGAATCAGGCGGTTTGTAATCTCATCCTCGACGATGAGCGCAATTCTTTGATTTGGAGAGAGATGTGCAATCTTTAGCATGATCTCTACCTTAACCTGAGGCTGTTATTCTTCATTTGCATCCAAATAGCGGCTTTGCTGCTGGAAAGCTTAGTTTTGACGTGAGCATTGTATTCGTCGCGCCACACACTACATGGAACAGCGCTTCCTAAGCGTAGCCGGTTCTTTCCTATATGCCGTTTCCGTATAATCCATGTCTTCAAGATAATTGAGGATTCCAGGTTAAATTATCCATATGAATAACAACAGACAAATAAAGGTACTATTCGTGTGCATGGGCAATATCTGTCGTTCACCGACTGCCCAGGGGGTGTTTCGCGCCATGGTGGACAGGGAAGGATTGGGCGATCGCATCGCTACTGACTCCGCCGGCACCATTGACTACCATGTCGGGGGCAAGCCTGATCGGCGCGCCCGGGAAACAGCGCTCAAGCGCGGTGTCGATCTCAACGATCTTCGCGCCCGTCAGGTCATCGTAGAGGATTTCGATCTGTTCGACTATGTCATCGCCATGGACCGGTCCAACTACCATGATTTACTGGAACTCTGCCCGCCGGGAAGGGAGGAGCGCCTATACCTGTTTCTCGATTTTGCGCCCCACTTGCCGGCGCGGGAAGTGCCGGATCCCTACTACGGCGGCGCAGGGGGCTTCGACCGTGTGTTCGACCTGGTTGAAGCGGCTTCAAAGGGTCTGCTTCAGCGAATCCGGGAGGATCACCTTAGCTGAACCTAAAAACCGCAGTTGACCGCTCCATTCCGATACTGGACTACTGCTCACCCCGTCCAATTGCGGCTTTTAGGCTGAAACAGAGGTTTTACATCCCAGGCCGGTCGTGGAATCAGTCACCACACCGGCTATGGCTTTCAGTCACTGTTTCCCGCATCGGCGATATTTACTTTCTTCCCGACAGGCTCCACGGATTTTTTGACCTCTGCCTTGGACTCTGCAGGTAAGGGTTTCTGCTGCGGAACCGTTTCAATGCCGGTCTGGGTTTTAACCACCTTAACCGCCGAAGGCTCGGTCTTGGCCGACTCGGTCTTGGCAGGCTCGGTCTTAGCCGACTCGGTCTTAGCCGACTCGGTCTTGGCAGGCTCGGTCTTAGCCGACTCGGTCTTGGCCGACTCGGTCTTGGCCGACTCGGTCTTGGCAGGCTCGGTCTTGGCCGACACGGTCTTGGCAGGCTCGGTCTTGGCCGACACGGTCTTGGCAGGCTCGGTCTTGGCAGGCTCGGTCTTGGCCGACACGGTCTTGGCCGACACGGTCTTGGCCGACACGGTCTTGGCCGACACGGTCTTGGCCGACACGGTCTTGGCCGACACGGTCTTGGCCGACTCGGTCTTGGCCGACTCGGTCTTGGTAGGTTCGGGCGGAGGAGGGACTGTAGCAGGCTTTACGGTTTCGACCTGCTGCAGCTTTCGAGGAGCAGGCTTGGCTGCCGGCCGGCTTGCGGATGCCGTGGCTTTGCCTGAGTTGGCGCCATGCGCCTTTTTTTCAACCACCTGGGCGGCATCGGTCTGAATGGCCCTCGATTGGAGGTCGGGCCGGTTTTCGGCAGGTTTGGTCGTCTCTATCTGGACAGGCTTCAACGGACTTTCATCAGTTGCAGGCACGGTGGACTCCCGTTTCCGGGGCGGCCTAACCGATGTCTTGGTTTCGGATCTTGGCGTTCGCTGTGGAGCAACTCGCTTTTGCGGACGGGGTTGACGCTTTTCTTTATCCGCCATGGCCTCATTGGCGATGTTATCCGATTTGCCGTCAGAGACAGCCTTGACCGCTGATGGTTCACCGTTTCGCTCGGTACCGGTGCGGCGCTTGCGACCACCACGCCGACCTCGGCGGGATTTCGGCTTGCTGATCTCACCGGTCTCGGTTTCCGCGTGTGTCTTGGCCTGTTCCGGTGGCTTTTGCTCCACGATTCGCTTGTCGGCGACTTTTTTCTCACCGGCCGTCGGTTTGGCGTTTCGCCGCTTGTTGACGGTGGCCTCCTGGGAACGGCCTTCACCACGCTCGTCACGTCGGTTGCCGCCGCCGGTCGGTTTGCGGTCACGTCCGTCGGAGAGCTGGTTTCTTCGGGTTTTCCTGGCAGACGAGTCACCACCGTCCTGGGCCGGTCTCTGTTTTTTCGTTTCCACCACCGGTTCGGCCCCAGACGTTGCCGACTCCACGCTTTTCGGTGAGAAAATATTGAAGATCTTTTTCAGAAACCCGGACTCGCCCGCTTCCCCGTCGGCTTGTACCGGATCTGTCCGTTGGGGAACGGGGCTGGCCGGCTCGATGGATTTCACCGCGGGCTGTTCCGCCTTGGATTGTTTGGGCTTGCCGGGTTCCGACACTTCGGCGGCGTTCTCTTCAGAGACCATCCTGTAGCTCGAAACACCCTCCTCTTCAGATGGCATGTCGCTGACACGTATGCGTTCAATGCCGTAGTTGGGCGTCTCCAGGTGGACGTTGGGTATCAGCACCACATCGATGGATTGGCGTTGTTCGACGTCGTGAATCATCTGGCGCTTTTCGTTCAGCAGGAATGTAGCCATATCGACGGGGAGTTGCGCCATGATACGACCGGTATTCTCCTTCATCGCCTCCTCTTCGATAATCCGCAGCACCGACAGTGAAAGCGACTCAACCCCACGAACGGTGCCATGCCCCTTGCATCGAGGGCAGACCTGCTCGCTGGCCTCTCCCAGGGAAGGGCGTAGGCGCTGCCTGGACATCTCCAGCAAGCCGAAGCGGGAGATTCGGCCGACCTGGACCCTGGCGCGATCCTGTTTGAGCGCCTCTTTGAGCCGGTTCTCCACCTCTCGCTGGCTGCGGGAGGGGGTCATATCGATGAAATCGATGACGAACAGGCCGCCAAGGTCACGCAAGCGCAGTTGGCGGGCGATCTCGTCGGCTGCTTCGAGATTGGTGTTCAGCGCGGTCTCTTCAATATCGGCGCCCTTGGTGGCGCGGGCGGAGTTGATATCGATGGAGGTCAATGCTTCGGTGTGATCGATGACGATGGCGCCGCCGGAAGGCAGGCTGACCTCCCGTTGGAAAGCCGATTCGATCTGGCTCTCGATCTGATAGCGGCTGAATAGGGGAACCTCATCATCATAGTGGCGCAACTTCTTGCCGTATTGCGGCATCACCTGATTGATGAAGCGCTCCGCCTGACTGTATACATCCGTATCATCGATCACAATCTCGCCGATATCCGCACGCAGATAGTCGCGTATCGAGCGAATGATGACATTGCTCTCCTGATAGATCAGAAATGGGGCGGGTTTATCGGCTGAGTGTTCGATGGCCTGCCAGAGCTGGATCAGGTAGTCCAGATCCCATTGCAGCTCCTCTGCATTCTTGCCCACGCCGGCGGTGCGAACGATCAGTCCCATGTCATCCTGGATCTGCAGTTCGCTCATGGCTTCACGCAGCTCGGTACGGTCCTGACCCTCGATTCGGCGGGAGACGCCGCCGGCCCGGGGGTTGTTCGGCATCAGCACAAGATATCGGCCCGCCAGGGAGATGAAGGTGGTGAGCGCGGCCCCTTTGTTGCCACGCTCTTCCTTCTCGACCTGGACAACGATCTCCTGCCCCTCCTTGATCGCCTCTTGAATATTCACCCGGCCCGAGGATTCCCTCGCCTTGTCGGTAAAGTAGTTTCTGGCGATCTCTTTGAGGGGGAGGAAGCCATGGCGTTCTGACCCATAGTCGATGAAGGCGGCTTCAAGGCTCGGTTCTACGCGGGTGATACGCCCTTTGTAGATGTTGGCCTTTTTTTGTTCCCGGCCGGGAATTTCAATGTCCAGATTGAATAGTTTTTGACCATCGACGATGGCAACGCGCAACTCCTCAGGCTGAGTTGCGTTGATCAGCATACGTTTCATTTTGTTATGTCCGTACAACCGCACGAGGCTGTCGCCAACCCGACACGCAGCAAAAGCCCCGCAGGCATGGGCGGGCGAACCCTTACCCACTCAAGTGTCAATTGAGCATCGCTACGTAAACCCTGAGACCAGGGTTCGCTGTCAGGCTAGAAAACTAGCTCGGACGGTTGAAAAGCTGTTAAAGTCCGCCGCTT
Source organism: Candidatus Thiodiazotropha sp. (ex Epidulcina cf. delphinae) (assembly GCA_025656505.1). Taxonomy (GTDB): domain Bacteria; phylum Pseudomonadota; class Gammaproteobacteria; order Chromatiales; family Chromatiaceae; genus Thiodiazotropha. The sequence continues at coordinate 15,239 of JAHXHR010000030.1, forward strand.
GGGATCTGCTGCTGATCGAACGGTATATTAGGCGCTTAAAGCAGGGGAGAGCGACATGGCCTTGTCAATTAGGCCCGGCATCAATTCCCATGGTGCAAGCCCGAATCTATGGGCGGACACGCAAAGTCTGCTTTGGCGCGGCTTAAGGGTTCGGATTAAAAGCCGTTTCCAAAGGGCACCTATGCACTTGGCGGATTGACCGGTTGCACCGAATAGATCAAATCAGGTTGCAGCCGCTCACCAACCGTGCGGGCGTCGGCGGTTGCGATATTTTGCTAGCCGGCGCCTGAAAAACTGATCATAAATATAGCAATCTTCCCCCCGAACATCAATCGTGATAACACAATTAAATCGCCGCTAAATGTCAGAATCAAAAAAGAATTCTCCCTCAGTCAGATTTATCGGGGTGACAGAGGAGTTTGCCGGTCAGCGGATCGATAATTTCCTGTTGCGACAGCTCAAGGGGGTGCCTAAGAGCCATATCTACCGTATTCTGAGAAAAGGCGAGGTAAGGGTCAATAAAGGAAGGATCAAGGCAGACTACAAGCTCCAGGCAGGTGATTCAATTCGCATTCCGCCTGTGCGCACGGGGCCGCAGGAGTCTGCGCCGCGCCTCTCCGAACAACTGCGCTCCAGCCTGGAAAAGGCCGTGGTCTATGAGGATGAGAGGCTGCTGGTGTTGAACAAGCCTTCCGGCATGGCAGTGCATGGCGGTAGCGGTGTGAGCGTCGGTATCATCGAGGCCCTTCGGGAATTGAGACCGGAGCAACGGCAGCTTGAGTTGGTGCATCGACTGGACAGGGATACCTCAGGCTGTCTGATGATCAGCAAACGGCGCAGTTCCCTGCGGAGACTGCATGAACTGATGCGCGAAAACCGGGTCGATAAACGTTATCTGGCGCTGCTCGCGGGGTGTTGGCGCAAAGGTGTGCAAATGGTTGATATGCCGCTAAGGAAAAACACCCTGCAAGGCGGCGAGCGTGTGGTCAGGGTCGATGCCGAGGGTAAACCGGCGCAAACTCGATTCAAACGTCTGCAACGTTTCAAAGAGGCGACATTGGTCGAAGCCAAATTGATCACCGGCCGTACCCACCAGATCCGTGTGCATAGCGCTTGGCTGGGCACCCCTGTGCTGGGTGACGGCAAATACGGCGATGATGATGCAAACAGGCGCATGCGGGAGATCGGGTTGCGGCGGCTTTTTCTCCACGCCCACCGGCTCAGCTTCCGTTGGCCGGGTGAAAAACGGGATTTAATCGTCGAGGCTCCCTTGCCGAAAGCATTGGAGAAGCTCCTGGACAAGCTCAAGAGTTGACATGAACTTTAAATTATTAGTATTTGATTGGGATGGCACTTTGATGGATTCAGAGGCGCATATTGTGGCATGCGTGGAGGCTGCTGTCAGAGACCTGGAACTGCCGTTGCCGAGCCGGGAGGCCATTAGCAATATCATCGGACTGGGACTGCGCGAAGCCGTAAACACCCTTTTTCCCGAGGACGATGACCATCTGCATCTGGATATCGCCGCCCGCTATCGGACCCACTTCTTCAGCGCTGGCGCGTCACCCTCGCAGCTCTTCGAGGGCGCCCGGGAGGTCGTAGATGAGCTGTCGCAACAGGGATATATGCTGGCGGTCGCCACGGGCAAAGGGCGAAAAGGCCTGGATTATGCCTTGCAAACCACCGGCTTGGGGGATTATTTTCAGCTAACCCGTTGCGCCGAAGAGACCTCTTCCAAGCCCAATCCGGAGATGCTGCAACAAATTCTCGAGGAGACAGGCGTCGCGCAGGATCGGGCGCTGATGATAGGTGACACCGAGTATGATCTGGAAATGGCCGTCAACGCGGGAATGCCCGCCTTGGGAGTGACCTACGGCGTGCATGCCCATGAGCGGCTGCTGAAGCATCATCCGCTGGCTTGTCTGGACCGGATCACGGAGATTCCGGCTTGGTTGGGCAGGTGTTCAGACGGCATGGCTTCCGGCTAGCGTCGAGAAATCGGATGAGCTATTATGAATTAATAAAATGGCCAGTATATACAATTAGTTAAAGGGTATTTCTTATGTCGGATAATAATAGTGGTGAACACCGAAGTCAGTCCGAGCCCAGCCGCTGGGAGAGGGATCTGCTGAACCGGATGGTGATGGCGACCGTGGCCGAAAGCCGGCGCAGTCGCCGTTGGGGAATATTCTTCAAACTCCTTACCTTTGGTTATCTGTTCCTGATATTGGGTGTTTTTTTCTGGGGGGACAAGCTCCAGCTCGCGCAAATCAGCGCCGAGGAACATACCGCACTGGTCGAGGTGAAGGGACTGATCTCATCCGAGACCAAGGCCAGTGCCGACAAGATCGTTACCGGGTTACGCAGCGCCTTTGAAGACAAAAAGACCAAAGGGGTCATCCTGCGTATGAATACCCCGGGTGGGAGTCCGGTACAGTCCCGCTATATCAACCGGGAAATCATGCGCTTGAAGGAAAAGTATCCAAAGATACCGGTCTACGCCGTGGTGGCGGATATCTGTGCCTCGGGCGGTTACTACATTGCCGCTGCGGCGGACAAGATCTATGCGGACGAAGGCAGCATTGTCGGTTCCATCGGTGTTCTGGTCAACGGCTTCGGTTTCGTTGAAGGCATGGAGGAGTTGGGTATCGAGCGGCGTCTCCTCACCGCCGGAGACAATAAAGGCATACTCGATCCCTTCTCTCCCCTGAACGAGGAGGACAAGGTGCATATCCAACGCATGCTCGATCAGTTGCATGAGCAGTTTATCGAGACCGTCAAACAGGGCAGGGGGGATCGGCTCAAGACCGATCAGCACCCGGAGCTCTTCAGCGGACTCTTCTGGAGCGGCGAAGAGGCGCGTGAATTGGGTCTGATCGACGAGTTCGGCAGCAGCAGCTTCGTCGCCAGGGAGGTCATCGGTGCGGAAGAGATCGTCGACTTCACCCCGAAAGAAGAGGTTTGGGACCGTCTTGCCAAAAACCTGGGCGCCGGAGTCGCCAAAGTGCTGGCGAGAATCAGCGGATTGGGCAGCGGGTTGACCATCCAGTGACATCAGTATATTTCATCCGATTGCTTGGCTTAACAGATCCGCGGCAGCGGATCGTCCTCCAACTCTTCCAGAATGCGCGCGCCACCCAGCTCCGTCTGGAGAATGACGTAGGGATCGGCCTTTTTCGTCTCTCCGATCAGTGCCGCGAGATCACCACCGGGCCGGCTTCGCCATAAGGCCAGGGCTTCATCAGCCTGGTTGGCAGCCACTACGGCAACCACCCTTCCTTCGCAGGCCAGGAAAAGGGGGTCGTAACCAAGCATCTCGCATACGGCGTTAACCGGATCCCGTACCGGTATGGCCGCTTGATCGAGTTTTATCTGTAAACCGGTGGCCCGGCACAGTTCATGGGCCACGGTCGCCAGACCGCCCCGTGTAGGATCACGCATGAAGCGCAGTCCGGGGAGGCCGAGCAGGGCCTGGGTAAAGGGTAAGACACTGGCGGCATCGGACAACAAGTCGCCACGTAAGCCAAATTGTTCACGGGCAAGCATCACGGCAATACCATGATCGCCGACAGGTCCGCTCACCAGCAACATGTCACCCGGCTGGATTTGATTCATTCCCAGTTGTATCCGGGGATCTTTGAACCCTATGCCGGTGGTTGCCAGATAGATGCCGCCACCTTCACCACGCCGAACCACCTTGGTATCACCAGCGACCACTTCCACATCAATAGCTTTGGCGGCATCTGCGATGCCTTGAATGATACGCTCCAAGGTCGCTACTTCGAACCCTTCTTCGATGAAGGCATTGAGACTGAGATATTTCGGGATTGCGCCACTCACGGCCAGATCATTGGTCGTCCCATGCACAGCCAGAGAACCGATGTTACCACCAGGAAATTCCAAGGGTTGCACAGTAAATCCATCGGTGGTGAACAGTAGCTCTCCCGGCTGCCCGAGTGGCAGGGCAACGGCGTCTGCCTGGATATCCAGATTGGGATTTTTCAGATAGCGGGCAAACAGCGACTCGATGAGTTCGCGCATGTATCGCCCACCATTGCCGTGAGCGAGTGAAATATGGCTGTCCTGTAAGGTCATTATTAATCAGCTTATGCCACTAACCTCACATGGGCATCAATCACATCCCAGGGGGCTATCAATAATCCTTTCTCGGTACGCTGGATGAGATCGACTTCCTCCAGGGCACTGGCATCGGTGCGGACATTCTTGTAGTCACGTTGCAGTTGTTTCGCCAATGCCCTGAAGCTCAATGGGCCGCGTTGAGGCAGGGTCTTCATCAACTCCAGTCGCTTCGGTGTCAGTACTGAAGCCAGGATGGCAAAGTCCTCGGAATTGAGGTGTATTTCCGCTTGCTCGGTCTCGCTTGTCTCGGCTTTGTGCCAGGCTTTTATGAAACGTTCAAAGCCACGGTTCGCATCTTCTACACCCATATGAATATGCTGTTTACTCATCCTGCTAACCTCGCAGCGTTCGATATCTGTCTTGAAGTTTTGGATGGATCAATTGTTCAACGGAGATAAAGGTATATGGCGCTTCCTGATCTTCATCATGTCGATGATCATCCTTTCCCCGCTCATTGTCATACCGCACCAGACACTCGCCGGGAAAACCATAAAAAAGCCGGTATTTGAACCCATGTGGCCCCTCGCTATCCGTGCAATTCACGCAGGCGGGCGAATGCGGTCCGAATCTGCTCTATGGTATTGTGAAAATGGGGTGAAAAGCGAATGCCGCCTCCCCGATAGGCGCAAACGACCCGCTGTTCCATCAACCTATGATAGAGGGCCTGATTGTCCTTCTCTGGAACGCGGAATGTAACGATGCCGGCGCGCTTGTCGTGGGCGCGGGGGGTCAGCAACTCGAATCCCAAGGCATCCACCTGCTCGATGATCTCGTCGGTATTGGCCTGAATCCTCGAGAATATCTTTTCGAGGCCGATCTCCAGGATCAGCGATAGACTGGCCTGTAGGGCATGCACACCGAGCATGTTTGAGCTTCCGCATTCAAAGCGCCGTGCGGTGTCGGCCGGACACCAGTCAGTGCGATCAAAATCGCCCATTGCCTGTATCATGTGCCAGCCATACTGATGCAGCCTGAGCTTGTCCCGCAACTCAGGTCGACAATAGAAGAGGGCCAGTCCTTCCGGGCCGAGCATCCATTTGTGTCCGTCCGCCACCACGACATCGGCTTGGGACTGTCTCAGATCGAAGGGGAGGGCGCCCAGGCTCTGGATGGCATCGACCACGAAAAGCGTGCAACGCTGCCGGCAATAGGCTCCCAGGGTGTCCAACTGCATCCTGCGTCCGTCGGCATACTGCACCGAACTCACGGCAAGCAGACGGGTATGGTTGTCGCACAGCGCCACAAGCTCCCGCTCCGGATCGTTGCCTGCCTGCTGCAGGTCGAGGAGACGGACTTCGACTCCCTGACCCTTCAACGACTCCCAGACGATGCGGTTCGAGGGGAATTCCTGGGCAATCGACACGATGTTGTCCCCGGGTTGCCAATCGAGACCATGGGCGATCAGCGACAGGCCTTCCGAGGTGCTCTTCAGGAGCGCGATATCCGCCAGATCCGGTGCGTGGATCAGCTCAGCCAACAGGGATCTCAGCGAATCTTCCGCCCTCAGCCAACGGGGATAGTCGATTGAGCCCTGGCGGTTGTTTTCACGTGCGAAGGAGCAGACGGCTTCCCGAGTTCGGTTTGGCCAGGGCGCCACGGCTGCGTGATTGAGATAGATGATGTCAGGGTCGAGAGCGAAAAACACCGGAGCTGTCCTCTGTGCTAGTGTATCTATGGCGAGGTACACTGTGTGTTTGGGCAATCCATTCAGTCATTCTAGGGTGGGGATCGATCAATGCAGGCGATGATCTTAAAGCATACGGTGGATAAAGAGTACTTTTTCCATGAAGGGTGTTTCATAAATGAACTCTTGAATCATCTGCGGGATCGTGAACTCTCTATTGCCCGGGTCAGGGTAAGACCGGGGGATACGACCCAATGGCACAGCCTGCGCAACACGACTGAACGTTATCTCATCCTGCATGGGAGGGGGTTGGTGGAAGTGGGCGATTTACCCTCAGAGGTGGTGACATCAGGCGATGCCGTGTTCATACCCCCTGGGGCGCCTCAGCGTATCTCCAATACGGGTGAAGAGGATCTGATCTTTCTAGCCCTGTGCACACCCCGATTTGTCCCGGCATCTTACCAAGCGCTTGAGTGAACGTGCGGCGGCAGCCCATGACTTTGAAGTGTATGGTAAGAATGCCAGTAAATACATGATGCAATGACAATATCTTAATATTATATCTAAATATCGTTATTTGGATTTTTGTCACAACATTAATTTTTACATGCCTTATAATTAATTAAGAATAAATTAATATTCTGGGAGAATGGCTATGGGAATCCATGTTCGGCGGTTCACCGGGAATAGGCATTCATAGACGATCGCTCAGGGCAAAACAGGGGTTTGCCGACAGCGCAAAATCAAATGACAAATATACGAGTAGTTGAGGTGTGCTATGTCATTTCTGAATTGTAAACGTTTACGCCGAGTCGTCAGCCTGGCGGGCATAGTCTTGATCAGCGGGATATTGCTGGAAGTCATTGCCCATCTCACGGCTGCAACGGTTACTCTGCTGCTTTTCCAGTCACTCGCTTTGGCCATGGTTCTGATCAGTCCGGTGATTATTCTCCTCGCCATTGTAATTTCACTGATCCCCGGCACCGGTGTTAAGGACTGTATGCACTGAAACGGACTCTCAGGAGGTTTCTCACCCTGGAAGAGGTCGGATGAGAAGCGCAAAGGAACTTTTACGGCAAACGATTGCTCGAATCTTGTTATTCATAGTATGAATATCAACTTCACTGACTGAAAATGCAGCGGTTTCCTGAGAAAATATTGCTGGTCCTACTCGCCCTGCTGCTGGGGACAGCTCCCTTGCAGGCGGCTTTTACCGGCATATCGGCCAGTGATGACAGCACCCGACACCAGCTTGGGACGATGCATCAGATGGAGATGGACTCGACCTCCGGGATGGCTGCGGATCATGAATCATGCCGTTGCGCCCAGGGGATGATTGACAAGTGCTGTTCCCCGGATGCCTGTAACAGCGGCCATTGTAGCTCCGTTCCCGCGCTTATCCCCTCAACCCTCATCCACGCTACAGATGCGTTCCCAGGCTGTCAGAGGATACTCACCGATGCTACGCCGCTGAGGCGAATATCCTCTCCTCCCTTCCGACCACCCAGAGTCTGACCTCCATAGCAACGATCCTTCAGAGATAAGGGATCGGCCGATGAAAAACATCAACAGATGTTTCCATGGCGGCGTGCCGTCCGTCACGGCTATGCAGAGGAAGAAACACTTAATGAAGAGAAACGAAGTTATATTGTGGTCGCTATCCGGCCTGACCATCTTGGTGGGATGTGATGATCAACGAAGTGCTGCAGGGGATCTGCAACGGCGGACAGCATCTGTATCGATACTGCAATCGCCCCCTGTTGAGCGCTGGTATGGAGCTGGGCAGATAGTACGGGGTAATAAGTTCTATCTGGAGAACTGTGCCGAGTGTCATAGACCGGATGCTTCCGGTGCGGCAAACTGGAAAGAGCCGGACGAGCAGGGTAACTATCCGCCGCCGCCCCTTAACGGCACCGCCCATACCTGGCATCATCCACTCTCGGTTTTACGACGGACAGTGAGAATCGGTGGTGTTCCGTTGGGCGGCTCCATGCCGGGATTCGCGGATAAACTGAATGAACAGCAGATCGATGACATTTTTGCCTGGGTGCAGTCTCACTGGTCCGATGAGATCTACACGATCTGGCATAAGCGGAATCTACAGTCTTTGAAAAAAGGCTGAACTTTACAGGAAATGAGGTCAATCATGACTAACAACAAACCCGACAAGTCTCATAAAAAATCCATCTACCTAAAAATAGCCGCTTGGTTTATAGCCGGTGCTGTTCCGATTATCGGCGGTTTGCTGATGACTCAACAAGCCAGCGAAGCAGCCGACATTGTGGTCTATAAAAGCCCGACCTGCGGCTGTTGCAAGGCGTGGGTGACCCACTTGCAGGATAACGGCTTCTCCGTTGAAGTGCATGACAGGAACAACATGCAACCGATCAAGCAGGCGATGGGCGTTCCAGACCGTTTACAGTCCTGTCATACGGCTCAAATTGAAGGATATGTCATTGAGGGTCATGTCCCCGCTGATGACATTATTCGTCTTTTAAAAGAGAAACCTGCCGTCACGGGAATCACCGCGCCTGGTATGCCGATGGGATCGCCGGGTATGGAAGGGCCGAGAAAGGATAACTACGAAGTGCTGACATTTAAGAAAAACGGAAAGACGAGCGTCTTTGCCAAGCACTGAATTGAAGCGACGCTCCATGTGTATCCATGTAGTATGAGCCGTCACTTCACTTTGTCTGTCGATGAATTCGCTATTGCCCTACAAACAACCCCCTAAACACAGCTACAATCGCAGGCCGGATTTCATTGTTATTCATCTAAATACAGGAAACATCCATGGCATACGACAAGATTGAGGTCCCTTCAGCGGGTGAAAAGATCAGAGTTGACGCGGGTGGTGCGCTGAGCGTGCCGAACAACCCGATCATCCCATATATCGAGGGTGACGGGATTGGTGTGGACATCACTCCGGTGATGCGTAAAGTGATCGATGCCGCTGTGGCTAAGGCCTATGGCGGCAAAAGGGATATCGCCTGGATGGAGATCTATGCCGGTGAGAAAGCGACCCATGTCTACGATAGCGATACCTGGTTGCCGGATGAGACCCTCGATGCAGTCAAGGCGTTCGTTGTCTCCATCAAGGGGCCGTTGACCACCCCGGTGGGAGGCGGCATCCGATCCCTGAATGTGGCGTTGCGTCAGCAACTCGACCTGTATGTCTGTCTCCGGCCGGTGCGCTATTTCAACGGCACTCCCAGTCCGTTGAAGGAGCCGGAGAGGACCGACATGGTGATCTTCCGCGAGAATTCAGAGGATATCTATGCCGGCATCGAATGGGAATCGGGCTCGGAAGAGGTGAAGACGCTGATCGATTTCCTGCAAAACAGGATGGGCGTGAGTAAGATCCGTTTCCCGAATACCTCGGGTGTCGGCGTCAAACCCGTCTCAAGCGAGGGTAGCAAACGCTTGGTGCGCAAGGCGTTGCAGTATGCCATCGACAATGATCGTGACTCGGTGACCCTGGTCCACAAGGGTAACATCATGAAGTTTACCGAGGGGGCGTTCAAGAACTGGGGCTACGAACTGGCCAAGGAGGAGTTCGGCGCGGTGGAGTTGGACGGCGGCCCCTGGTGTTCCTTCAACAATCCCAACAGTGGCAAAGAGATCATCGTCAAGGATGTGATCGCTGATGCCTTCCTGCAGCAGATCCTGTTGCGTCCCGCCGAATACAGCGTGATCGCCACCCTCAACCTGAACGGCGACTACATCTCCGATGCCCTGGCCGCCCAGGTGGGCGGTATCGGTATCGCGCCGGGGGCCAATCTGTCGGATAGCGTGGCGATGTTCGAGGCGACCCATGGCACCGCGCCGAAATATGCCGGCCAGGACAAGGTCAATCCCGGTTCGCTGATCCTTTCAGCCGAAATGATGCTGCGTCACATGGGATGGCATGAGGCTGCGGACCTGGTGATCCAAAGTCTCGGCGCCACCATTTCCGCCAAGACCGTAACCTATGATCTGGCGCGGCTGATGGGAGATCCCCAAGAGCTGAGCTGTTCCGCCTTTGGCGATGCCATGATTGCCATGATGTGAATATTCAAAGGGGAACACCGCAGGGGGAACCTCCTCCTGCGGCGGTTAACCCTAAAAACCGCAGTTGACCGCTCCATTCTGATACTAACCTAGGGATAGAGAAACTAGGGGGCGTTCTCAATCATCGTTCGCGGCGTGATTCCGGCCCTTTTCCGCGCCGGCGGCGTTGCGATTCGTTGCAATAGAATGACTATTACGCCTCATCGCGCCTTGCCGGCACGAAAAATGACTCAGAATCACGCTCACTCAGCTAATTGAGAACGCCCCCTAGTAATTTCGATTTGCCTATTCACCGGTTGGGTGAACCAGGCTACGGGGTGAATGGCACGCTTGCGGCGGCGCATGGCTGCGTTGCAACGCCTTGGAATAGCATGACGATTTCGCGTCGTTGCGCGCTGCACAAGTGTCGCAAGCACAGGGATGTGCGGGAGCGGCCCTTGCCCTGCACTCCCGCAAACGTACCCTTCACCCCGTCCAACTGCGGTTTTTAGGTTAACGCCGCTTTTCAGGTTAAAACTCTGCCGCGAACTGGATCGTCAGGTTGTTGGAATGACTGTCGTCGTACGCCTCGGCCCGTGCATATTCGAGGCCGATGGCCGCGCCCTCCATCAACCCGACGGAGAATGTAGTGAGGAGAATCGCTTCAGGAAGTTCAGTCAACTCGGCATCGTTGGTGCCTTGATAGCCGACCGCTAGCGTGGCTTCACGGTCTGCGACGGCGAAGCCGTATCCACCCTCGACGCTGAAGGCGCCGGGCTTTTCGCCGGTAGGGAACTCATCCAGGGAGGTGATCGTCTCACCGATTAGGGTAAACGGGCCTGTCTGCATCAGCACATGGAAGGCTAAGCCGCCGATACGGTCATGTACTGTCCCGGCGTAGTCGATGAGCCCGTCGGAGTCGCCGATGTCGTTGATGTAACCGAGACCGGCATTGAGCGAGAATTGATCGTTTTCGAACATGTAGGCGAAGCTGAGTCCGAAATTATCGATCTTATTCGTCTCTTCTTCGCCGGCATCGCCGTCGAAGAGGTACAACGAACCGGAAAAGGGGCCGGTCGAATAACCGCCCAGCAGACTCGTTTCGCGGGTCTCGCCGATCTCCAGTGTGAGCGGATCGGAGATCATCCCGGTCTCGAAGCTACCGAAAGGCAGATAGAATTGGCCGGCGATGACAAACCAGTCTGCATCGGCTGCGAAGGTGACGGCCGCCACGTCCACATCCAGCTTCTCGTCACCGTCATCCTCGTACAGCAGGACGATTTCCGCCGACAATGAGGGATTGATGTCGGCGGCAAGGCCGAGTTCCATGGTGGCCAGGGTCAGATTGCTTTCTGATTCACCCTCATCCGGATCAGCGAATGCGGCCTCGATTTCGATGATGCCGCCGATTTCCATCTTGTTCAGCCAGTCACCATGCCGTTCATCTGACTGCATGACATCGCCCCGGTCGTTTGGGTCGGCTTCAGGGAGTTGGCCGTCAAGGCCGACATCGGCCGTAGCGGCTCCTTGCCATGAGAGCGTGATTGCGATGGCTATGTGCAACAATGTTTTCTGCATTTTTTTATATACCTCGACACGAAAGAATGTTTGAGGAGTGCTGCTGAACGGCAGAAGCTCGGTTCCCGGCGCGGTTGGTCATTGCGGTGGAGCGTTGCGGTTCTCTCAAGCCGGTTTGCAGCGGTACTCCGGTTATCGGCAGGTAGAGCGGATCGCTTAGGATGTGATTGAAAAAAACTTGGCCCGAATCATGCCTGGCCAATCGCCCAGCCTAAAAACCGCAGATGGACGGGGTGAAGTGTGCGCTTGTGCTCGATGCCGCCGGACTCAAGGCACTCGGTAAGCGTTGCTACTTATTTCATACCCAGTCAATCAGGTGAAACTCCCAGTCGTCCGCTTCAGCTTCCGGCACCACCTTGCCACGGATGGAGTGTCCGCCCTTTTCGACGCCGGCGGAGTCGCCTGTGATCAGCGGATGCCAGGAAGGCAGCTCCTTTCCTTCTGCCAGTAGGCGATAGGTGCAAGTGGGCGGTAACCAGTACGGATCGATCAGATCGTTTGGCGTGAGAGTCACGCAGTTGGGCACAAGCATTGACCGCTCTTGGTAACGGGTGCAGCGGCAAGTCCCGAGATCCAGGAGATCGCAGACCACATTGGTGTAATGGATATCCCGCGTCTCCTCATCTTCCAATTTTTGCAGGCAACATTTGGCGCAACCGTCGCATAGGGATTCCCACTCGTTGGAGGGGATGGCGTCAAGTGATCGGGTCTTCCAAAATGGCTGATCGGCGTAGCGTTGTGGCATGGGTGAATGCTGACTTCTATAGTAGGCTATGGGTTGTTGTCCGCCAATATTCGCGGATCAGGTAAAATGCGATGTGTCAATGCTTAGGTATACATCTTTATTGCGTCACCTCAGTGATTGGCAGGTTAAGAGGAAGTTATGTGACAACGCTCGAGAGATATAATATATCCTTTTGATAAATAACAGTTAATATGTATTGTACAGAAATTACACAATCTAAACAGGGTATAGCAACATCAAGGGCCGTGGGTGAATGCCTCCAGCTTACCCACAAAGATATCCACAGGATCTGTGGAAACATCCGATTGCTGTTTCGGCTCAGGCATCGAAGCATATTTCGGTTATCTTTTCCAATATGCGATCCCTGACAATCGGGCCTATGGAGGATACACAGTGGTCCATGCGTAATTGAACCTAAAAACCGCAGTTGACCGCTCCATCCTGATACTAAGCTACCAATATGCAAACTATTGACTTCGATTTGCCTATTCACCTGCCGGGTGAGCCACGCTACGGGGCGCATGGCTGCATTGCAACGCCTTGGAATAGCATGAGGATTCCGCGTCGTTGTGCGCCGTGCGGGGATGCACAAGTGTCGCAAGCACAGGGATGTGCAGGAGCGACCCTTGCCCTGCACCCCCGCAAGCGCACACTTTACCCCGTCCAACTGCGGTTTTTAGGTTGAACTACCACGCGGTCGTTCCTCTCCCTTTCGGTCCTATCGGCATTGCCATGTCTGAGGGCGGATTGAAGGCGATCGAGTATCTTTCATCGCCGCAGCAGGGTTATCGGCAAGAGGCTCCCGGACTGGATCGCGTAGTCGATGCCATCGAGGCCTATCTGCATGATCCCACCTGGCGGTTCGACCTGGATCTTATATTGCTTGGGACAGCGTTTCAGCAACGTGTGTGGAAAGCACTGCAGGCGATTCCCCCAGGCAGGCCCCTGACATACGGCCGACTGGCTGAAAAGATCGGCAGTGGGGCCAGGGCGGTGGGAAACGCTTGCAGGGCCAATCCCTGTCCTCTTGTCATTCCCTGTCATCGGGTGGTGGGGGTCAACGGCCTGGGCGGATTCGCCGGCGAGCGGGGTGGTGAGAAACTGGAGATAAAGCGCTGGTTGTTGCGGCATGAGGGTTGGCTATGAAGAGCGATGGGGAGGATCTCCGTTTTATAGAGACTTTCTCCGATGCGCTCTGGATGGAGCGTGGTTTGAGTCGTAACACCCTCTCGGCCTACCAATCCGATTTGCACAAACTGGCCGATTGGCTGAAAACCCATCAAGGGTACGGTTTGTTGTGGGCGCAACGGGCCGATTTGCAGCGCTATTTGGGAGAATTGGCCCGGCAGGGACGCAAATCTCGCTCCAGCGCACGTCTGCTCTCCTGTTTGAAACAGTTCTACCGGCATGGTTTGCGCGAGGGTTGGTTGAGCGTCGATCCCAGTGTGCGAATCGATGCGCCCAAATTGGGCAGGGCGTTGCCGAAATCCCTCTCCGAGGGAGAGGTGGAAGCCTTGTTGGAGGCCCCTGATTCGGAGAATGCGGAAGGCATGCGGGATCGCGCCATGTTGGAGATTCTCTATGCGACGGGACTTAGGGTATCGGAACTGGTGGATCTGCGCCCGGAACAGGTCAGCCTGACCCAGGGGGTGATACGGATCGTCGGCAAGGGCGGCAAAGAGCGGTTGGTGCCGATGGGGGATGAAGCGCAGGACTGGCTTGAAAGGTTCTGTGCCGGCGCTCGGGGAGAACTGCTTGGCGCCCGGATCTGTCCCCATCTCTTTCCTACACGTCGTGGCCATGGCATGACCCGGCAGGCGTTTTGGCACCGGATCAAAAAGCATGCGGCCACCGCCGGGATCAACCGCCAGGTCTCCCCACATACTTTGCGTCATGCCTTTGCGACCCATTTGCTGAACCATGGCGCGAATCTGCGGGTAGTGCAACTGTTGCTCGGCCATAGCGATCTTTCCACCACTCAGATCTACACCCATGTGGCCCGCGAACGCCTGAAACGGCTGCATGCAGAGCACCATCCGAGGGGGTGAAACCAGGGATTCAGCAATAAACCTAAAAACCGCAGTTGGACGGGGTAACGCTAATCAAACCAAGGGTCTTGGCGCCGGTTGTGGTAGAGTCTTTGCTCGATAATTCAGAAGCCGGGAGCATGCGATGCCGTCATTCGATATCGTCTCAGAGGTGGACCTTCAGGAGGTCAGGAACGCCGTGGACCAGGCAAACCGGGAGATAGGGACCCGCTTCGACTTCAAAGGCGTGAATGCCGAATTCGAGTTGGCCGATAGCGAAATCGCCCTGCGCGCCGAACAGGCGTTTCAACTCGATCAGATGATGGATATTTTGCGTCAGAAACTGGTCAAACGGAGAGTCGATATCGCCGCTATGGATATCAAGGATCCGCAGATCAGTCTCAATGCAGCACGGCAAGCGGTGATTGTCATACAAGGAATCGACAGCGATGTGGCGAAGAAGATGGTCAAGGATATCAAGGCAGGTAAGCTCAAGGTGCAGGCTCAGATTCAGGGTGATCAGATTCGGGTGACAGGGAAAAAACGGGATGATCTGCAGCAGGTCATTACAGCATTGCGGAATGCCGACTACGGTCTTCCGCTTCAATACCAAAACTTTCGGGACTAATCATTGATGAAATATTTTGACAAAGTCGGCCTGAAATCGACTCAAACGCTTTCGGCGCTACTCTCTATATTCTTCGCCGCCGGCGCCATGGCTGAGTCTGCCCAGCAAAATGCGGAAATGCTCAAGGTGCGCGAGGGCATCGGGAAAATCATTCAGCAAGGCACCGTTTCCAGTATCACGCCCACAGAGATCGGTGGCTTGTATGAGGTGTTGATAGGCCCACAGATTTTCTATGTTTCCGCCGATGGCAAGTATCTGTTGAGCGGAAAGTTGTTTAATATCGATAACCGTGAAGATTTGACCACGCCGAAGGTCTCGCAGGCCAAGGCCCGGTTCATCGAGCAGGCCGGGGAAGACGGCATGGTGATCTTCTCGCCGGAAAAATATAGCCACACAGTCACGGTTTTTACCGATATCGATTGCGGTTATTGCCGCAAGCTGCATAGTGAGATCAACGATTACAATGCGCTTGGCATTCGGGTGCGTTACCTGATGTATCCTCGCGCCGGAGTCGGCAGTCCATCCTATGACAAGGCGGTATCCGTATGGTGCGAGGATGATCAAAACGACGCCATGACCCGCGCCAAGGCCGGCGAGGATATCGAGAAGAAAGTGTGTGACAATCCGGTGGTGGATCATCTTCAACTCGGCAAGTTGTTGGGTGTGAGCGGTACCCCGACGATATTCTTGCAGGATGGCGATATGTTGCCGGGATATGTGCCTGCGAAGCGCATGAGTGCTATTTTGGAGGGGAAGAAGGCTGGGGAGGCAAAACAGGCAAGTACGAACCGTATTCAGTAAGTTGTCTCCGGATGATCCCCGGCGGCAGCGTCGCGAATTTCTAATATTTCGAAAGCACGAATATCGTCGCTTGATTATGGTTTGTTGAGCATTGCCCGGTAACACTTTGTACTTTTTGTCTGCGGCCGGGTGAAATATCCCGGCTAGGGTCTATCCAGGAGTCAGCTTGATTTTAGATGTGGCCATGCGTACCGATAAGGGTGTGGTGCGGGAGCAAAATGAAGATGCGGTGGGCGGCGATCCCGTAGCGGGTCTGGTGATTCTCGCTGACGGAATGGGAGGCGCCAACGCCGGTGAGGTGGCCAGCGGATTGGCCGTCGATCTGCTGGTCAGCCAACTGGTTACCGGCCGGCGGCAGAGTGACGGTCGTATCGGCGGCCAGGAACTGCTGGATGCGATGCAAGGCGTCAATCAGGCGATCCTGGAGCTCTCGCAGCAAATACCCGAATATCAGGGAATGGGAACGACGCTGGTGGTGGGGGTGTTCGGGGAGAGGAGTCTGATCCATGCCCATGTGGGAGATTCCAGATTATATCGTTTGCGTTTGGGTCTGTTTGAGCAATTGACCATCGACCATACCTTGATCCAGGAGATGGTGAATGTCGGAGATTTTGTTAGCATTGATCAGGCGCAATCGGCTGGGGTGCCGGTGAATGTGCTGTCCAGGGCCTTTGGTTCGGAAGCGGATGTGGAGGTTGCTCTCACCGAGGCCGATATCGAACCCGGAGATCTCTATCTCTTCTGCTCCGATGGGTTATCCGGCATGGTGACGGATCAGGAAATGCAAAGTATCCTGGAAAATCAAAAGACTGACCTGATGCAGCAGGCCGATGGGTTGGTCGATCTGGCCTGTGGGATGGGCGGTATCGATAATATATCGGTGATCCTGGTCCGCGTGATGCGGAGTGACGCGAAATAAGAAATGAGCTAGTGTACTAACGTATAAACCATGCTTAATCAGAGGCCCGTCAATGCTTCAAGACGCCCTGTTGGAGTCTGCCGCAGCGCGCAGGCAATGGCGCCCCCCCCCTTGTCAAAGAGCGCTGCAATGCAGGGTTGAGGCATTGACAGGCCTCCGGACGAGGCGTTAAGCCGTCATCTGCGTTGCTTGGAAAGGGTGCGCCATTCCCTGCGCCTAGCGGCTGATGGCCTGGGGTTACGCTGATATCACCGATCAGTATGATACACCGGTACCTGGGTGGATGATTTTATGGAAAAGCTCGTAGTTATGAGTGACGATGAAGCGCCGCAAGAGTATAGGCTCATTGATAAGCGCTTGTTGATAGGACGTGATGAGACCTGCGATATGTGCCTCAGTGATCGATCGGTAAGTCGTCATCATGCCACGCTGATGCGGGTGTTCCGTGGTTTTTCCATTGAGGATGAGCGGAGCACCAACGGCACCAAGGTGAACGGCACGGTTATCAATAAACGTTTCCTCAAGCACGGAGATCTGATAGAGATCGGCAAGTACCGTATGCGTTACATCGCCCAACCGCCGGAGCGGGACATGGACGATCCGGACCGTACCGTGGTTTTACGGCCTACCCATCGATCTGAGTTGACCGTGCCGAGTGCTTTTTCAGCCGCACCTATGACCCCGCCGACCGCAGGGTCTGCGCCGGTAGCGGGAGAGACCGATAAACAGCGATCCGATACTCACACCGCACAGGAGCCTCAGGCCAAGGTCCGTTTTCTCTCGGGGGAACATAGAGGTGAGGAAAAGGTGGTGGATCGGGCTTTTTTCAGTGTCGGTAGACCGGGAGGCGATCTGGTGTTGATCAATCACCGTCATTCCGGTTACTTCCTTCTTAAAGTGGGCGGGGAGAACAATCCGATGATCAACGGAGATCGGATCAGGGCCGGAGGCGTGGAATTGCATAATGGTGACCGCATCGACTTGGGTGAATTATCGTTGGAGTTTATAGGCTGATCAGGACAACTACGCAGACGGGGAACTACCCTCGAAAAGTGCGGAATTCCCCATGCTCTTAAATCAATCGCGGATCTTGGATGCAAGCGCTCTCTTTTCTCGCTAGACCCAATCCCGTATGCTTAGCGATCATCCCGGTAATCCCGATTCAGCTCATTCACAGACCACGTTTGATGTCAGAAACCGCTTATCCTGAAGAGATACCCGCTTATCCGGATCTGGATACCCACGCCATCAAGGTGCCGCCGCACTCGATCCAGGCTGAACAGTCGGTGCTGGGCGGTTTGATGCTGGATAACGCCGGCTGGGACAGGGTTGCGGATTTGGTGGTGGAGGGGGATTTCTACCGCAAGGAGCATCGCCTGATC
>JAHXHR010000031.1:0-13890 GCA_025656505.1 Candidatus Thiodiazotropha sp. (ex Epidulcina cf. delphinae)
TTTTATGAATGGGCTAATATACTATTTGATGAAAAACTGGGTCACTTGAATTATTCCGTAAATCCAGTCACATAAATCGGGAAGTTATTACCTCAAGTTTCGGAGTTCATATTTACATACGAATCGCCTCTAATAGTATGATAAATATGAATAATTACGATCTCCCCTCTAAAAGCACTGTGTTTTTATGTCAACAATGAATTTGCAGGTATTTTGCTTGTGTGTTGGTTTCCCGGCACATTTACGAACACTTGCATATGGCTCCAAATAACGGGTTACCGTGCGAAATGCTTAGAAAGCAGCACTTTTTTGCAAATTTTGAACTCCGAAACTTGAGTTATTACGTGCCCATTCCTTAGAGGTGCGCGAAGAGGTGAAATGAGTAATAACGGCCGGAAGCGTATAAACAAACCAGACACCACGCTCAGCGCCTTTGCGAGAGTGTTTACATTGTTCTTGGAGAGGGGCGAGGATGTCACGTAGAATGAACATGTGTTGATGTTCCTTTTTGCTATTGATTTCAACCGATTAGCAGCAGAAATTATAACAAACAGGGAGCACCGGCACAACAATAAATCGTTGTTTTTAAACGAAAAATCGACTTTTACCCTTGCTGATGTTATGGTTGTTATTGTTGCCTCGTTGTCTTGAGAAAAGGATATTCGAACGAGTTTGTGGGCCATTTAAAAAGCGTGAAACTTTAGTTTATGGTTTTCCATTATCCTAGAATCCTCAGTTGAATGCCGTGAAGAGTAGTGTGCATAGTGATCAACTGAGGATTTTAGGATTATTAATCCGGCACATGCAGGCCGGGAGGGGGCGGGGTGGGTGAATTCTGGTGCATCAGCCGCCGCCGGCCCTGGGCGCCCTTACGGTAGATGTTGCTGGCGTAGACCGGCGCGGCGGGTTGAGCCGATGTGCTGACCTTCTCTTCAACCAGATGGATAGCCAGATCAGCGGTTTCGATCCAGTGCAGATGCCTGATTTCGATCTCAAGAGTGATATCGCCTTGGAAGAGCGGCTTCCAGACGCTGCGTATCCCTTCCATTCCGCGCCGGCATCATGGGTAACAGGCAGAGAGTTTCTTCGCTCTCTTCCCAGACCGACAACATTGCCTCCAGATCCCTCTCTTCAATAGCGTCGTAGTAGGCGTCCTCGGCTTCCTGGGGGGTGGCGCGTGGCTGTTTGGCATGAACGGCTCCCTGGTGTTGTGACTGGCTGGCTATCTTGCGCCATTCTATATTTTTTGCGAATGTTGCGCATTCCCGCACCTATTCACTAATTCTTCCGCTTTCCGTATGATCCGGTGTCGTTTCTCTACTCCGTCTGGAAACACACATTTTTTAAATTCACGTCATCCCGGCATGCGCCGGAATGACGAACGCTGTTGTTTCGGGATGGACACTAGCTAATTCTATTTCAGCGATAGTATGCAAATTCATGACTGACAACATCGATCAGCGCTTTGAGGGGATCGAGCAGGTTCCGCTCAGCCGGTTTACCGAGAAGGCCTACCTGGAGTACTCCATGTATGTCATCCTCGATCGCGCCCTGCCGAATATCGGTGACGGCCTCAAGCCGGTACAGCGGCGCATCGTCTATGCGATGTCGGAACTGGGGCTCAGCGCCGGCGCCAAATTCAAAAAGTCGGCCCGCACCGTGGGTGACGTGCTCGGTAAGTTTCATCCTCACGGCGATACCGCCTGCTATGAGGCGATGGTGCTGATGGCGCAGCGTTTCTCCTACCGTTACCCCCTGGTGGACGGGCAGGGTAACTGGGGTTCACCGGACGATCCCAAATCCTTTGCCGCGATGCGTTATACCGAGTCGAAACTGACCGCCTATGCGCAGCTATTGCTCGCGGAGCTGGGGCAGGGGACAGTGGATTGGGTGCCGAATTTCGACAGCACCCTGCGTGAACCTTCAATTCTGCCGGCCAGGCTGCCCAATGTGCTACTGAATGGCACATCGGGCATCGCGGTGGGTATGGCGACGGATATCCCGCCCCATAATCTGCGGGAGGTGACAAACGCCTGCATTTACCTGCTGGAGTCCCCGAAGGCTACGCTGGCCGATTTGATGATCCATGTTCACGGACCGGATTACCCCACCGAAGCGGAGATCATCACCCCGGCGGATGAGTTGACCAAACTCTACCAGAGCGGCCATGGCTCAATTCGCATGCGCGCCTGCTACGAGCGTGAGAACGACGATATCATCGTCATCGCCCTGCCGCATCAGGTTTCAGGCGCCAAGGTGTTGGAGCAGATCGCGGCGCAGATGCAGGCCAAGAAATTGCCGATGGTGGAGGATCTGCGGGACGAGTCGGATCATGAGAATCCGACCCGCCTGGTGATCGTGCCGCGTTCCAACCGGGTCGATGTGGAGCGGGTGATGTCCCATCTCTTCGCCACCACAGACCTGGAAAGAACCTACCGGGTCAATATGAATCTGATCGGTATTGACGGCCGGCCGGCGGTGAAAGACCTGCGCACCCTGCTTGAGGAGTGGCTCAGCTTCCGTACTGAAACCGTGCGTAGGCGTTTGCAGCACCGCCTGGATCAGGTGCTCGATCGTCTGCATATCCTGCAAGGCCTGATGATCGCCTACCTCAATATCGATGAAGTGATCGCCATCATCCGCTACGAGGAGGAGCCCAAGGCGGAGTTAATGAAGCGATTCGCCCTCTCCGAGATGCAGGCCGAGGCGATCCTCAACCTGCGCCTGCGTCATCTGGCGAAACTGGAAGAGATGAAGATCCGTGGTGAACAGGATGAGTTGGAGAAGGAGCGAAAGTCACTGCAACTGATTCTCGGTTCAAAGCAACGGCTTCGCACCCTGATACGCAAAGAGCTTCAGGCCGATGCAGAACAGTATGGGGATGATCGTCGCTCCCCCATCGTCAAGCGGGCCTCTGCGGAGGCATTGGCTGAGACCGACCTGACACCGAGTGAGGCAGTCACCGTAGTGCTTTCCGAAAAGGGCTGGGCGCGAACCGCCAAGGGATACGATATCGATCCCGCCATGCTCAGCTATCGGGCGGGGGACGCTTTTCTTGCCGCAGCCTGCCTGCGCAGCAACCAGCAGGCGGTGTTTATCGACTCCAACGGCCGCAGCTATTCACTGCCGGCCCATACCTTGCCGTCGGCGCGCAGTCAGGGCGAACCCCTGACCGGCCGGCTCTCGCCGGCGACGGGTGCGACCTTTTGCGCCGTGGTGAGTGGTGAATCAGGGAGTGAATTTCTGTTGGCCTCGGATGCGGGGCACGGTTTCCTGGTCGGGTCGGCGGATATGCTGGCGAAAAACAAGTCCGGCAAGGCCTTGCTATCTCTGCCCAAGGGGGCGCGTGTGTTGTCTCCGGCGGCGGTGACCGATGCCGAACTCGACCGGGTGGTGGCGATCACCAACGAAGGTCGCATGCTGGTCTTCCCGGTTTCCGAATTACCCCGGTTGGCGCGTGGGAAAGGCAACCGGATCATCGCTATTCCGCCCAAGCGGGTGGCAGCCAGGGAGGAGTTCGTCGTCGCCCTGGCCGTGGTTCCTCGGAAGGGCAGTCTCACCGCTCATGCCGGTAAGCGCTATATCGTTCTCAAACCCTCGGATCTCGATGGTTACCAGGGCGAGCGGGGACGTCGCGGCGCCAAGCTGCCGAGAGGGTTTCAGCGGGTTGACCGGGTGGCGGTTAATTGATTTGCCGGGTATTGAATAGCTGGATGATTGTCCAGGGCTCGTTTGTCCTGTAAAAACGACCTTGGGTGATGGTTATCCGCGGATACTCCACACCGGGTTTGATGATTTGGCGTGGAGACTTGGCCCGTTCGTCGTTATAATGGCTAGTTCGCGGCTGTGTGACGGTGATCGATTTAGCTTGCCGTCCCGGCTGAGAAGCGAAAGTGGCGGAATTGGTAGACGCGCTGGATTTAGGTTCCTGTGGGGCAACCCGTGAGAGTTCGAGTCTCTCCTTTCGCACCATTTCCCTGGCGATTGCCGTCCGCGATTTTCAGGTACCGGTTTTTACATTCAGATAGTGACAGGTCAGGCTGTCAGGAGAATATACATGCAAGTTTCGGTGGAATCGGGAGAAGGGTTTGAGAGGCGTCTAATCGTCGAGCTGCCCGCTGAGCGGATCGATGCGGAAGTCGCCAAACGCCTGAAGCAAATCAGCCGAACCGCCAAGCTGGACGGCTTTCGTCCGGGCAAGGTGCCGATGAATATGTTGCGTCGCCATTACGGCGGTCAGGTCTTGCAGGAGGTCTATGGTCAAATGATCGAGACCAGCTACAAGGAGGCCGTCCGGCAGGAGAAGTTGCATCCTGCCGGGATGCCCAAGATCGAGCCCAAGGAGGCCGATGAGGATGGGTTGTTCAGTTATGTGGCCACCTTTGAGGTGATGCCGGAGATCGAACTGGCTCCACTCGAAGGAGAGATCAAACGACCTGTGGCCGCAGTGGGCGAACAGGATATTGATGAGATGATCGAGAAGCTGCGCAAGCAACGCGCCACCTGGGACGGTGTGGAGCGTGCCGCCGAAGAGGGAGATCAGGTCCGGATTAACTTCAAAGGCACGGTGGACGGGGAGACTTTCGAAGGCGGCAGCGCCGATGATGTTGACCTTGTACTCGGGTCCAAACGCATGATCGAAGGCTTCGAGAGCGGCCTGGTCGGTGTAGTGAAGGCGGAAAAACGCACGCTCGATCTGGAATTCCCCCAGGATTACCATGTAGAAGAACTGGCGGGCAAACCGGTAACCTTCGAGGTGGAAGCCAATCAGGTTTCGGAGGAGGTGTTGCCCCCTGTCGATGACGATTTCGCCAAGGAGTTCGACGCCGAGGAGGGGGTGGACAAGCTGAAGGCGGACATCCGCGAGAACATGCAGCGGGAGCTCATCCAGCGTATTCAGTCCCGGATCAAGGCTCAAGCCATGGATCTGATCTACCGGATGAACAAAATCGATCTTCCCACTGTTCTGATGGATGAGGAGGTCAAGGCGTTGCGCAAACAGGCACGGGAACGGTTGGGACGCAGCGCCGGCGCCTTCGAGCTGCCGCGTGAAATGTTCGAGGAGCAGGCCAGGCGGCGTGTGACCTTGGGCCTGGTTATCGATGAAATCATTAAACAAAACGATATACGGGTCGATAATGATCTTGTACGCAGGAAAGTCGAGGAGTTTGCCGCCAGCTATGAGCAGCCTGAGGAAGTGGTCAAGCACTACTACGCGAGTCAGCAGCAGTTAGCCACGGTGCAAAACGTTGTACTTGAGGATCAGGTGGTGGATTGGGTATTGGATCAGGCCGATGTGTCTGATGAGCAGACCAGCTTCGCCGCATTGACAGAACAGGGTTGAGTCCCGGGGTAATGAAACCGATGAACGAACGATTTCCGTCAGTGATGCAGGATGTTGAAAATCTCGGCCTGGTTCCGATCGTCATTGAGCAGACCGCCAGGGGCGAGCGCTCTTTCGATATCTACTCCAGGCTGCTCAAGGAGCGGGTCATTTTTCTGGTCGGGCCGGTGGAAGACTATATGGCCAACCTGGTTGTCGCTCAACTACTGTTTCTCGAGTCTGAGAATCCGGACAAGGACATTCACCTCTATATCAACTCGCCCGGCGGGTCGGTTACCGCAGGCCTATCGATTTACGACACCATGCAGTTCGTGCGTCCGGATGTCAGCA
This sequence comes from Candidatus Thiodiazotropha sp. (ex Epidulcina cf. delphinae), assembly GCA_025656505.1. Taxonomy (GTDB): domain Bacteria; phylum Pseudomonadota; class Gammaproteobacteria; order Chromatiales; family Chromatiaceae; genus Thiodiazotropha. Next base: position 5,675 of record JAHXHR010000031.1, read on the forward strand.
CCATGTGTATCGGCCAAGCCGCCAGTATGGGCGCCTTACTGCTGACCGGCGGAGCGAAGGGTAAGCGCTTCTGCCTCCCCAACTCGCGGATGATGATTCATCAGCCGCTGGGTGGTTTTCAGGGGCAGGCCAGCGATATCGAGATTCATGCGAAAGAGATTCTGTTGTTGCGCGAACGTCTGAACACTATTCTGGCCCTGCATACCGGGCAGACCCTGGAAAAGATCGCCGGGGATACCGAACGAGACAATTTCATGGGTGGTGAGGACTCGGTGGAATATGGCCTGATTGACACTGTTTTGGCGAATCGCAAGGGCGTTGAGGCGAAATAGAAGCAGCCGCGACAGGCGGCTGAAGCGTACACTGGACGGCTTGATAACCATGTCAGGGTTTTATGACGCTGTCCTTGCCATCTATGCGCAGTTGGATATGATTGGGTTAACGCAGGCAGATTTCGGTTTCGAGGAGTGAGATATGGGCAGTGACAAGAGCGGAAAGGGTGACGACGGCAAACTGTTGTATTGCTCCTTTTGCGGCAAGAGCCAGCATGAGGTGCGTAAGCTGATCGCCGGTCCCTCCGTCTTTATCTGCGATGAATGCGTCGAACTCTGCAACGATATCATCCGTGAGGAGATGCAGGATACCGGGGAAGAGAACATCGACAGGCTTCCCAAGCCCCATGAGATTAAAAAGACCGTGGATCAGTATGTTATCGGTCAACAGAGAGCGAAAAAGGTACTCTCCGTCGCGGTATACAACCACTATAAGCGTCTTGATGCCATCGGTAAGGAGAGCGAGGTCGAACTGGCGAAGTCGAATATCCTTTTGATCGGACCCACGGGGTCGGGTAAGACGCTATTGGCCGAGACCCTCGCCAGATTGCTCAATGTGCCTTTCACCATTGCCGACGCCACCACCCTGACAGAGGCGGGCTATGTCGGCGAGGATGTGGAAAACATCATTCAGAAGTTACTGCAAAAGTGCGATTATGATGTGGAAAAGGCCCAGACCGGTATCGTCTATATCGATGAAATCGATAAGATTTCTCGAAAATCCGACAACCCCTCCATCACCCGCGACGTATCGGGCGAAGGCGTGCAGCAGGCGTTGCTGAAATTGATCGAGGGCACGGTGGCGTCGGTGCCGCCCCAGGGGGGCCGTAAACATCCCCAGCAGGAGTTTCTCCAGGTCAATACTTCGAATATCCTGTTCATCGTCGGGGGCGCGTTCGCCGGTCTGGAGAAGGTTATCAATGATCGCTCCGAAAAGGGGGGCATCGGCTTTTCGGCCGAGGTCAAGAGCAAGGACGAATCACGCTCGGTGGGCGACATCATCGTCGATGTCGAACCCGAAGATCTGATCAAGTACGGCTTGATTCCTGAGTTTGTCGGTCGTCTGCCGGTGGTCGCCACGTTGCAGGAACTGGATGAAGACTCACTGATCAAGATTCTCACCGAACCGAAGAACGCATTGATTAAGCAGTACGGCCGGTTGTTCGAAATGGAAGGCTGCGAACTGGAGATCCGCGAAGATGCGCTTCAAGCCATTGCCTGTAAGGCCATGCTGCGCAAGACCGGAGCACGGGGCTTGCGCACCATTCTGGAACAGGTGCTGCTGGATACCATGTATGACCTCCCTTCCATGGACGAGGTGACCAAAGTCGTGGTGGACGAGGCGGTGATCGCCGGGGAGTCTGATCCGTTAATGATCTACGAAAACAGTGACAAGCAGCTTGCCGCATCGGATTGAACCTGATGCGCCGTAGCGTATAAATCGCTCATTTCAGGGTTCTTCCAGGTCTTGCCTCAAGGTACTGATGTGATCAATGCACTACGCCACACTCAGATCCTATCGTTTCCGTCAATGGGGCTTGAAACATCTCGCCGCCGGCCCCATATGAACATCTATCCGGCTGAGTGTATCAGGATTGAACATACCCTATCCATCAGACTCAAATCCCTGTACTGACTCCGTCATACCTGCGGTTGAGGTTTTGTTACGCAGAGATTCCGCCAAACGAGGACACACTAATGGGTCAAGAGTACATAGCATCTGTTAAGACCATCGATCAGAGCAACGTCGTGCCCGTTTTGCCGCTACGTGATGTGGTTGTCTATCCACACATGGTTATTCCGCTCTTTGTCGGTCGTGACAAGTCCATCCTGGCGCTGGATGCGGCAATGCAGAGCAATAAGCAGATACTGCTCGCAGCGCAGAAGAGCGCCGACGTGGATGATCCCGATGTCGGCGATATGTACGCGATCGGCACCCTGGCCAATATTCTGCAGCTGCTTAAGCTGCCGGACGGCACCGTCAAGGTATTGGTGGAGGGTGGCGAGCGGGCCAGCATCACCGAGTTTATCGATACCGATGAGTTTTTCACGGCCCGGCTTGAAACCCTGACCGACTCCCTCGATCTGGCGGGGCGAGAGACCGAGGTATTGATGCGCTCCGCCACCAACCTGTTCGATCAGTATGTCAAACTCAACAAAAAAGTACCGCCCGAAGTCCTGACCTCCCTCTCCAGCATCGATGATCCGAGTCGTCTGGCGGACACGATTGCCGCACATATGTCTTTGAAATTGGAGGAGAAGCAGCGCGTCCTTGAAATGCCCAACGTGCGTGAGCGCCTTGAGCACCTGATGGGCCTGATGGAAGGGGAGAACGATATCCTGCAGATGGAGAAGCGCATCCGCGGCCGCGTCAAACGTCAGATGGAGAAGAATCAGCGCGAGTACTATCTGAACGAACAGATGAAGGCGATCCAGAAGGAACTGGGGGAGATGGACGATGCGCCGAACGAGATAGAGGATCTCTCGAAGAAGATTGAAACAGTCGGTATGACCAAGGAGGCCAGGGACAAGGCCGCCAATGAGTTGAACAAACTGAAGCTGATGTCGCCGATGTCCGCCGAAGCCACGGTGGTGCGCAACTATATCGACACCCTGGTGGGACTGCCCTGGAAAAAACGCACCAAAATCCGCAACGACATCGGCGCCGCCGATGCGGTGTTGAACGAGGATCACTATGGCCTGGAGAAGGTCAAGGAGCGGATTCTGGAGTATCTCGCCGTGCAGCAGCGGGTGCGCAAGCTGAAGGGTCCCATTCTCTGTCTGGTCGGTCCTCCGGGTGTGGGCAAGACCTCGTTGGGGCAATCGATCGCCCGCGCCACCAACCGTAAGTTTACCCGCATGGCCCTGGGCGGGGTGCGCGACGAAGCCGAGATCCGCGGCCATAGACGCACCTATATCGGCGCCTTGCCCGGTAAGATCATCAACAATCTGGGTAAGGTGAAGACCCGTAATCCCTTATTCCTATTGGATGAGATCGACAAGATGGCGATGGATTTTCGGGGTGATCCGGCCTCTGCGCTGCTGGAGGTGCTCGATCCCGAACAGAACCATACCTTCAACGATCACTATCTGGAAGTCGATTTCGATCTCTCTGAAGTGATGTTCGTCGCCACGGCGAATACCTTGAATATTCCGCCGGCATTACTGGACCGGATGGAGGTGATTCGGCTCTCCGGCTATACCGAAGACGAGAAGGTCAATATCGCCGAACGCTATCTAGTGCGCAAGCAGATGGAGAACAACGGCCTGAAACCGAATGAAGTGATCATTCGTGAGGCCGCGATCCGCGACATCGTCCGCTACTATACCCGCGAAGCGGGGGTGCGCAACCTGGAGCGGGAGATCGCCAAGATCTGCCGTAAAGTCGTGAAAGAGATCCTGCTGAGAAAACCGAAGGGCAAGATCACCATTACCCCCAAGCGTCTGGATGACTATCTCGGGGTGAAGCGATTTCGCTATGGACGTGCCGATGAGTACGATCAGGTCGGGCAGGTCACGGGTCTGGCCTGGACCGAGGTGGGTGGTGAACTGTTGCGCATCGAAGCGGCATTGATGCCGGGCAAGGGACGGCTAAGCCATACCGGTCAATTGGGTGAGGTCATGCAGGAGTCGATCCAGGCAGCCATGACCGTGGTGAGAAGCCGCGCCGATTCACTGGCCTTGGAAGAGGATTTCCATCAAAAACACGATGTGCATATCCATGTGCCGGAAGGGGCCACGCCTAAGGATGGTCCCAGCGCCGGTGTGGGGATGTGCACCAGCTTGGTTTCCGCCCTGACCAAGATACCGGTGCGGGCCGACGTGGCGATGACCGGAGAGATTACGCTTCGAGGCGAGGTATTACCGATCGGGGGGCTCAAGGAGAAGCTGCTGGCCGCCCATCGCGGGGGTATTGCCACGGTGATCATTCCTGAAGAAAACGAACGTGATCTGGTTGATATCCCGAAGAATATTAAACAGAATTTGGAGATCAGACCGGTGCGCTGGATCGACGAGGTGTTGCAAATCGCTCTCACGGAGGTGCCGAAGGGCGCCAAGCCGGTCGCCGCCACACAGGGGAAGCGCGGCGAGAAAAGCGACAGCGAGGAAGTCAAGAAGCGGGCGCCGCCGACAAAGCATTAGTTCACAAGTACGGCCATTGCTGGTTATCAGCGATGGTCGTTGCTTGACAGGGTTTCTGGCAGCCGGTATAAATTCTGGCGTCTCAGGCTTCAAGTGAGCCACAATACATACCTTCTCATGGCGGGCCTTTCCGCCAAGACCATCATAGGGGAATACAATTAATGAATAAGGCCGAACTAATTGAGGCGATGGCGGAATCCGCTGATATCTCCAAGGCGGCTGCCGGGCGTGCACTTGACGGAATGGTGCAGGCAGTGACCGGAGCGATGCAAGCCGGCGATACCCTCTCTCTGGTAGGATTTGGCACCTTCTCCGTGAAAGAGCGAGCGGCTCGTGAGGGTCGTAACCCTCAGACCGGCGAGACCATCAAGATCAAGGCATCTAAGATCCCGTCATTCAAGGCTGGTAAAGCGTTGAAGGATGCAATAAACTAGCGCGCCTTCGCATGGGGTGCTTAGCTCAGCCGGGAGAGCATCGCCCTTACAAGGCGAGGGTCGCAGGTTCGATCCCTGCAGCACCCACCAACCGGAGCGGTAGTTCAGTTGGTTAGAATACCGGCCTGTCACGCCGGGGGTCGCGGGTTCGAGCCCCGTCCGCTCCGCCAACTTCAGCCATCAACGGGGTATCTGACAGATACCCCGTTTTTGTTTCAGATGCAGAGTAAGTGAGTCATAGGTCATGCTTCAGGAAATCAGAGATAAAGCCCAGGGATGGATCGCGTGGGCGATTGTCATCCTCATCTCGGTCCCCTTTGCGCTTTGGGGTATTCAATCCTATTTAGGCGTAGGTTCCGAACCCGTTGCCGCGATGGTAAATGGGACCGAGATCACCGAGCGGACACTGGATAACCGGTTTCAACGTTTTCGCCGGCAATTGCGTGAACAACTCGGTTCCGCCTACCGCCCCGAAATGTTCGACGACGCCGGAATGCGCAAAGAAGTGCTGAATCGCCTGATGCGGGAAGAGGTACTCCAACAAACCTCGGAAAAGATAGGCTTACGCGCCGGCAAATCGATGATACAGGCCACCATACTCGGTATGTCGATGTTTCAGAAGGATGGCCGTTTCGATCAGCAGACCTATGAAGGCGCCCTGCGCTTACAGGGGCTTTCAGCGACGGGTTTTGAAGACCGGGTCCGTCGCGCTCTGGTATCTGAACAGTTGGCCCAGGCGGTAACGGTCGGTGCATTCGTTACCGATCATGAGTTTACCGAATCCCAACGGCTGTTGAAACAGACCCGTGAGTTCTCCTATTTCGTTATCCCCACGGCCGACTTTGTATTGGATGGCGGAGTTTCGGATGACGATGTCAGGGGATACTACGAAACCAATGAGAGCGCTTTCATCTCGCCGGAAAAGGTCAAGCTTGAGTATATTCTGCTGGACGCAGGGACGGCGGGCAGCACCGTCAATACGGATCAGGCGCTGTTGCGCGGTTATTACGAAAACAATGAGGACGAGTTCGGTCTGCCGGAACAGCGCCGGGCGAGCCATATCCTGATTCTGCTTGCCCAGGATGCCGATCAGGCGGCTGTCGATGAGGCAGAGTCAAAGATCGAGGCATTGGCTGAAAGCGTCCGTCAGGGTGAGTCTTTCGCTGACATCGCCAAGGCCCGTTCCCAGGATCCGGGTTCAGCGACGAAGGGTGGCGATCTGGGCTTCTTCGGCAAGGGCATCATGGATCCGGCCTTCGAGACAGCGGTTTTTGCTCTCCAGGAAGGTGAGGTGAGCGAACCGGTACGCAGCAGTTTCGGCCTTCATCTGATAAAACTGACCGGGATCAAAGCGGGTGATGTCAAGCCTTTCGAGGAGGCGCTCGGTGAAGTGGAGGCGGCCTATCGCAAGGCAGAAGGAGAGCGGCTCTATTTTGAGATGGCCGAGCAATTGGCCGATCTCAGCTATGAGGATCCCGCCAGCCTGGAATCGGCCGCCAATGCGCTGGGACTGTCGGTTCAGCAGAGTGACTGGCTCACGCGCGATCAGATGCAAGGGGTATTCGCCAAACCCAAGGTGATGGCGAGTGTTTTCAGTGAAGATGTTTTGCAACAGCGAAACAACAGTGAGTTGCTTGAACTGGATGGGGCCGGTTCCCTGGTATTGAGGGTCTTGGACCATCAGCAAGCCTCGACCCTGCCTCTTGACGAGGTCAAGGATCGGATTACCGAGACCCTGCGGAACCAGCGGGCAGAGGAGCAGACCCGGGCCGAGGCGGAAAAACGCCTGGCGGAAATCCGTTCGGGGAACTCCCTGACGCAAGCGGCGGGCGGTTATGCCGTTACCGGTCCGTTGACGGTGGCGCGTAATGACACCCAGCTACCGATGGGGTTGTCGAGTACCCTGTTTCGTGCTGAAAAGCCACTAGCCGATGCCGTCACGCCAGGCAGCGCCAGACTGGCGGAAGGGGACTATGCCGTGTATGTGCTGACGGGTGTGATCGAGGGCAGTGTGGACCAAGCCGACGTTCAGCAGCAGACAGAGGGCCTGCGCAGGTTGACGCGGAGCGGCTACCTGACTCAATGGGGGTGTCACGTAGCTGCGCAACGTGACCTACGGGTTTCTAAACAGACGGGTTCTAAGGTGATGAGATGGACCTTCTACTTGGGTGGCTCCCTTAGGTCGTGTTAGGCCATCCCCAGGATGTGATAGCCCGAGTCCACATAGATAATATCGCCGGTAATGCCTGAGGCGAGATCGGAACAGAGAAACGCCGCAGTGTTGCCCACTTCTTCGATGGTGGTATTGCGGCGCAGGGGATTTCGCTTCCCGACCTCATCCAGCATGCCCTTGAAATCCTTGATGCCGGAGGCGGCGAGGGTTCTGATAGGGCCTGCGGAGACGGCGTTGATCCGGATACCTTCCTGACCCAGGCACTCGGCCATGTAGCGGACGTTGGCCTCGAGACTCGCCTTTGCCACACCCATGACATTGTAATGGTTGACGGTGCGTACGGCGCCCAGGTAGCTCATGGTGACCAATGCGGCATTTCTCCCCTGCATCAATGGGCGTCCGGCCTTGGCCAGGGCGGCAAAGCTGTAGGAGCTGATATCGTGGGCCAGGGCAAAGCCTTCGCGGGTGAGATTGTCCAGGTAACCCCCTTCCAGGTGATCGCGGGGGGCAAAACCCACCGCATGGACGATGCCGTCAAGATAGCCCCACTCTTTTTCCAGGGTGGCGAACAAGTCAGCGATCTGTTCATCGCTGGCGACATCTAAGGGCAGCACAAGTTCGGCGCCGAATTTTGCTGCGGCATCGTCGACGCGTTTTTTCAATTTTTCGGTCTGGTAGGTGAGCGCCAGTTCGGCCCCTTCACGGTGCATGGCTTCGGCAATCCCCCAGGCAATAGAGCGGTTACTGGCGATGCCGACAATAAGAATGCGTTTGTTTTGTAAAAAACCCATGGAACAATTCCTTGCTGGAGTCATCGATTAAGAAACTCGGGGGGACTAAGCTTCGTAGCCTATCGCGTATTGGTGGTTTGAACTGCGTAAGGTACCGGAATTTACCGTCAGCGAAAAGTGCGGCGTGAATCAGCCGATAAAGGCTACATCCGTCTTGGAGAAGTCGTCGCCTTTGAACAACAGAGGTTCTCCCCGGGACTTCGCTAACGCATAAGAAAAACAATCACCAAAGTTCAGTCCTGCCGGATGCCGCCCTTTTCCATAGTCTCTAAACCCCTTGCGGGCCAGTAAGGCATGCTCTTCATCGACAGGAATCAACTTGATCCCGGCTTTGATCATGAAC
>JAHXHR010000031.1:13900-33088 GCA_025656505.1 Candidatus Thiodiazotropha sp. (ex Epidulcina cf. delphinae)
CCGAATCGGGAGTCGATGATCATGGACAACTCCACGAAATCGGCCGTTGACATGCAGCATGATCGGGCCGTTCCGATAAGCTTGTTGAAGGTATGGCGCTCTGGCTCATCCTGCAGAATCGCCACCAAAGCCGACGTGTCGATTACCATCAGTGCGGCAAGCCGTGTTCGTCGTAGCCGAGGATTTCATCCCCATCTCGGGTGTCATAAACCGGAAGGGAAGCACAGTGAGAGGCGATCTCGTCCAATTCGTCGGCTAAATTTCGGGCCGAGCCACGCCGGCGTATCATATCCAAGCGCTCGCGAAGCGCCACCGTAACCGCCTGAGTCTCGGACTTCCCGGTCAATTTGCTCAGCATCTCCGCAAGCCGCTCAGTTTCCAGGTTTCGAATGTTCAGTACCATAGGGTCTTTACGTGTAGAACTTCTTCTACACAGTAGTACTCCAAGGCGTATCGTTCAAGATTCGTTCCAGGGGTAGCGCGGTAGATACGCTTTCAAGTACCGGGAAAGCATAATAGACTCTCTACTTTTTAATCCGAATCCATGGGTTCGGATTTCAAGTAACCAGTCATCCCGGATCGTAGGAGAAGCTTCATGCAGCGGCGTTTAAACGGTCGGGATATACTCTATTTCGGCGGTCTTGGGTTGGTTCTGGTGACCATCATTCTGGTCATGTATATGATCGACCGGCAATGGCAGAGGATGTCGGGTATGGAACAACTGATGCGTGAGCAGGCCGGCGATCTCAGAGAGATCGGCGTCCAGGTCAGGAACCTGGATCAGCGTATCAAACAAGGTGTCAGTCTGTCGCAAGGCAGCGGATCAGCATCGGACAACCCGCTACCGGCGGCGTTTCAACGGGCCTATGCGGTCACACAGCAGGCGGATTACAGCCCGGGAGACTGGATGGTGCAGGCATTCGGTGTCAATCTGAAGTCACTGACCCCGTTTATCTCGCAAGATGTCTACTCGTCCCAGGTACAGAGCTTTATTCTCGAGACGCTGTTGATCCGCAACCCCGACACCCTGGCGTGGCAAGGGTTGCTGGCAAGTGAGTGGTCCGTCAGTGAGGATGGTCTGACCTTCGTTTTCAAACTCCGTGAGGGCCTGCGATTTTCCGATGGTGTTGCGCTGACGGCCGAGGATGTGGCCTTCACCTTCAGATTTATCATGACCGAAGCGATACAGGCGCCGCGGGAGCGCGCCTATTACGCCAAGATCGAATCGGTCGAGGTGCTGGACCCGCTCACGGTGAAATTTCAGTTTGCCGAGCCCTATTTCAACGCCCTCGCATTGGCGGGCGGCATGGATATCATGCCGAAGCACTTCTATGAACCCTATCTGGATAAACCGAATGCATTCAATCAGTCAAAAGGGTTGTTGTTGGGCTCCGGCCCCTACCGCCTTGAAGACCCGAGCAATTGGTCACCCGACAAGGGAGGGGTCGAGCTTCGCCGCAATCCCCGTTACTGGGGATCTGTGCAACCCACCTTCGATCGCCTCATCTGGCGGGTGATCGAAAACGACAGTGCGCGTTTGACCACCTTTCGCAATGGTGAGATCGACAGCTACTTATCCCGTCCCCGGGAGTACAAACAACTGGTTGCGGATGAAGATCTGCGCAAGAAGGCGGAACATTGGGAGTATATGAGTCCGGTGGCAGGTTACTCCTATATCGGTTGGAACCAGCAACGCAATGACAAACCGACCCGCTTTGCCGAGCGCGAGGTGAGGCAGGCGATGACCTATCTGATTGATCGTCGGCGTATTGTCGACGAGATCTATCTCGGTTATGCCGAAGTGGCGCTCAGTCCTTTCAATGCCGACAGTAAACAGCACGATCCTACCTTGCTGACGCGGGAGTATGATCAGGCAAAGGGTGTCGCCCTGCTCAAGCAGGCGGGTTTTGAAGACCGAGATGGCGACGGCATCTTGGAAGACAACGCCGGCACACCCTTCGAATTCGAGCTGGTCTATTTTCAAGGCAACGAGGATACCGGCCGGATGGTGCTGTTTCTGAAGGATATGCTGGCCCGTGTAGGCATTCTTCTGCAACCTAAGCCCAGCGAGTGGTCGGTGATGCTCGACCTGATGAAAAAACGCGATTTCGATGCCATCTCCCTGGGTTGGAGCAGCGGCTTGGAGACCGATCTCTATCAAATGTTTCACACCAGCCAGATCGAAGGGGGCGGGAACAATTTCATCAACTACAACAATCCTGAGCTGGATCGGCTGATCGAAGCGGCGCGGGCAACGGTGGATGAGACGAAGCGCATGCCCCTCTGGCAGGCGGCGGAGGCGCATCTCCATAACGACCAGCCCTACACCTTTCTCAGGCGCAGCAAGCGTCTGATGTTCATCGACCGGCGTATTCACAATGTGGTGGATACCAAGGTCGGCCTCAATCTGGGACAGGTGCCGCTGGAGAACTATGTCCCGGTCGTTGAGCAGCGTTATAGCCAGTAAGCGCCGATGCTGACCTATCTGCTTCGACGCCTGCTGCTGATGCTGCCCACATTGCTGGGCATCACCCTGGTGGTGTTTGTCGTCATGGCCGCATCACCTGGAGGGATCAGCGCCCAGAGCTTGGTGGAGGGGCAGAATCTCGATCCGGAGGCGAAAAAGGAGATCGAGGCCTACTACAACCGTCTGTATGGTCTGGATGATCCGCCTTACCTGCAATATCTGCGCTGGTTGAACAATGTCTCTCCGATCGGCTTTACCTTCGATGAAGCGAACCGCATGAGCGGCTTCTCCTTCACCAAGGGTTCCGATCTGGGACGCAGCTTTCGCTATGGCCGGCCGGTCACGGAACTGCTGTCCGAAAGGGTGCCGATCACCATCCTATTGAATGTCTTGAGTATCCCCATCGTCTATCTGCTGGCCTTGCTGGTAGGGGTGCGCGCAGCGGTTGAGCGTGGCCGCTCCTTCGATGTCAGCAGCGGCATGATCATGCTCGCGCTCTGGTCGGTGCCGACCATGCTCGCCGGGGTGTTGCTGATCGGTTTTTTCGCCAATGAGCAGTATTGGCACTGGTTTCCCACAGCGGGCCTGAGCGATCGTCTGGTGCTGGATCAGGTCTTCATGCCCCATTGGTCCAGCCTGTGGGATATCGGTCTGCTGTTCATTATCCTGGTGATCGCCATCGCCCTGTTTCTGGCCATGGGGCGCATGGCAGGCAGATCTCTGCGGATGTTGTTGTTCGGGCTTTGTTGGGGGTTGCTGGGGCTGGCCATGATCCAGCAGTTACCGGAGTCGCAGCGTTCGCTATCGTTGTGGATGGCTTCCCCGGTCATCTTCGCCCTGCTCGCCGCCTGGCTGGCGAGCACCGATTACCGTCTGTTGCGTCAGCTCGGGTTTCTCTCCACCGGTCTGCTGGTCGGTATCCTGCTGTCGGTGTACTGGATGCAGGGCACCTGGTTGAGAGGGTTCCTGCTCGACCGCCTATGGCATCTGGTGCTGCCGGTGATCTGTCTCTCCTACGGCGGCTTTGCCGGCCTTGCCAAGCTGACCCGCACCGCAGTGCTGGAAAACCTGCTCTCCGACTATGCCCGCACCGCCCGGGCCAAGGGTCTTGCCGAGGCGGCGGTGCTGTGGCGGCATGTATTTCGTAATAGCCTGCTGCCGTTGATCACCGTGGCGGCCAGTCTGCTGCCCAGCCTGTTGGCGGGCTCGGTGATTGTGGAGAGCATATTCAGTATCGAGGGGATGGGTAAACTGGCCGTCGAGGCGGTGCAGACCCGGGATCGTGAACTGGTGCTGTCGATCACCCTGGTCGGCGGCTGTCTGACCCTGCTGGGCTATCTGTTGGCCGATCTGCTGTATGCCCTGGCCGATCCGAGGGTGAGCTATGAGTGAGCCCGTGAAACAGCGGCAGAGCTACTGGCGCAGGATTCTCGGCCATACCTTTGTCCGCTGGGGAGCGCGATTGGGACTGTTGTGGGTGGCCATACTTGCTATTGTCGGCGTGTTCGCCCCCTTCCTGGCCAGCAGCTTCCCCTTGTTGCTCAGTCAGGGGGGAGCGATCTCGAGTCCGGTGCTGACCTATCTACAACCGCTCGACGTGCTGTTACTGGTGGTCTTTTTTACCCTGCCGCTGCTCTATCCCCGGCGCTTCACCCTGCTGCACAAGCTGCTGATATTGAGCAGCTTGCTCGCACTGGCCGCCGTGTCGGCCTACACATGGATCAAACCGCAGCAATTGGTGATCTATGAACAGTACCGGGTGGCGGAGGCGGCGGGAAGCTACGACTGGGTGCTCTATGCGCCGGTTCCCTATTCACCCAAGGACTATCAACGAGACCGGGGCGACACCGGTCTGGAGGCGCCCCTGTCGCAACAGCAGCGCAGCCACTGGTTCGGCACTGAACAGAACGGCGCCGATGTGCTCAGCCGCATGATCCACGCCTCGAGGATCGCCCTGGGCATAGGCTTTGTCGCCACCGGCATCGCCATGCTGCTGGGGGTCATCATCGGCGGTCTGATGGGCTATTTTTCCGGTGCGGTGGATATCCTGGGGATGCGCTTGGTGGAGATCTTTGAGGCGGTGCCCACCCTGTTTCTGCTGCTCACCTTCGTCGCCTTCTTCGGCCGTAGTCTCTACATCATGATGGTGATTATCGGCATCACCAGTTGGCCCGGCTATGCCCGCTATGTGCGCGCCGAATTCCTGCGCCTGCGTAAACAGGACTTCGTCCAGGCCGCGGAGGCGGCCGGATTGCCGCTGTCCTCGATCCTGTTTCGCCATATGCTGCCGAACGGCATGGGGCCTGTGCTGGTGGCGGCCAGCTTCGGCGTCGCCTCGGCGATCCTCGCCGAGGCGACCTTGAGTTTCCTGGGGCTCGGCCTGGTGGACGACCCCTCCTGGGGCGAGATGCTCAATCAGGCGGTGCAGTCCTCCCGCTTCAATTGGTGGATGGCGGCCTTCCCGGGGGGAGCGATCTTTTTCACCGTCTTCGCCTACAACCTGATCGGCGAGTCCCTGCGCGACGCCATCGATCCCTACCTGAGCAAGTCGGGATGATCCTACTGTCGGTAAAACAGCTTCGCACCTGGTTTCGACACCAGGCCCAGGTCATCAAGGCGGTGGATGAGGTCAGCTTTGAGATAGCGCGTGGCGAGACCTTCTGTCTGGTGGGCGAGTCGGGTAGCGGCAAATCGATCACCGCACTCTCCATCATGCAACTCCTGCCCCAATCCAATTTGCAGCAGCATACGGGGGAGATCCGCTTCCAGGCCGAAGGCGAAGCACCGGTTGATCTGGCGAGCCTGAGCGAAGCGGCGATGCAACAGGTGCGTGGTGGAAAGATCGCAATGATCTTCCAGGAGCCGATGAGTTCGCTGAATCCGGTATTCACCATCGGCGAACAGATTCTCGAGGCGGTAAGGCTCCATTTTTCCACGCTATCCGAGGCCGATGCCTGGCAGCGGGTGATGCAATCACTGGCAGCGGTGCAACTGCCCGATCCCGAGACACGTGTGCACAGCTATCCTCACCAGCTCTCAGGTGGGCAGCGCCAACGGGTGATGATTGCCATGGCCATGGCCTGCGAACCTGATTTGTTGATCGCCGACGAACCCACCACCGCTCTGGATGTAACGGTGCAGCGGGAGATCCTGCGCCTGATGAAGGCGCTGCAACAGCGCACAGGGATGGCGATGCTGTTTATCACTCATGACTTCGGAGTGGTCTCACAGATTGCCGATCGAGTCGGTGTCATGCAGCAGGGTAAGCTGGTGGAGATCGGTGTGACCGAGCAGATTATTCACCGCCCCGGCCATGCCTATACCCAGTCATTGATCGCCGCCTTGCCGGAGAATCTGGCGCTGGTCCAGAAGCATGATGTGGTCGGCGAGCAGGCGCCGCTGATCAAACTCTCTCAGTTACAGATCCATTTTCCGGTGCGCAAAGGCCTTTTTCGGCGTGTGGTCGATCAGGTGCGCGCCGTGGATGGCGTCGATCTGGCGATACCGCGTGGCCAGATCCTCGCCCTGGTCGGTGAGTCGGGTAGCGGCAAGACGACCTTGGGGCGGGGGATCCTGCGCCTGACTGAACCGACCGCTGGTCAGGTGGCCTACGACGACACCGACATCACGCAGATGAACCGCGCACAACTGCGCCGCTTCCGCCGACATATGCAGATCATCTTTCAGGATCCGATCGCTTCGCTCAATCCGCGTCTGAGCATTGCCGGTATCCTCACCGAGCCGATGAAGGTGCACGGCATCGGCGAGAATAGCGAAGCACGCTTGGAGATTGCCAGGGATCTGCTGAGTCAGGTGCAGATGGAAGAGGAGACATTGTGGCGCTACCCCCATGAATTTTCCGGTGGACAGAGGCAGAGGATCGGCATCGCCCGCGCCCTGTCTCTGGATCCCTCATTTATTGTCTGTGACGAGATTACCAGCGCCCTGGATGTCTCTGTTCAAGCCGAGATACTACGCATGTTGTTGGAGCTGCGAGCCCGGCGGGGACTGACCTTGCTGTTCATCACCCATAATATCGGCGTGGTCGAGTATGTCAGTGACCGGACCGCTGTCATGTATCAGGGCAAGATCGTCGAGCAGGGCAGGACAGAGGATATCGTCAATCGTCCGAGTCATCGCTATACCCGACAATTGATCGCTGCGGTGCCCAGGGTGCCGGTCTGATGCGGCATTACATCACCGCAGTTGAACGGGCTCGCACCGTGTGAGTTATTGGTCAGCGCTATAGTTTTGATCAATTGATTCAAATTGTTGGTAGTTTTTTTTCAATAAAGTTTACCTATCATCCTGACGATAAATAGAGAGGAGGCGCCATATTCATAGGTTATTCCAAGGGGAGGGATCATGAAAAAACTTAGCGTTCCGCTATCCGTTTTGATGCTGCTGCTGATGGTTGCCGGTGATGTCTTGGCAGTCACCGCAAGCGAATATGCCATTGTGATCAATCTCTCCGGACGGCAAAGGATGTTGACACAGAAGATGTCCAAGGAGATGCTGCTGATCGCAAATGACGTAGACGCTGCAGGAAACAGGGTCAATCTGGAAAAAACCGCCAAGCTGTTCGATACGACATTGAAGGGGTTACGCGACGGGAATGAGGAGATGGAATTGCCGGCAACTGATAGCAAGGTGCTGCTGAAGCAGTTAGCCAAAATTGAAGGGCTTTGGAATGAGTTTCATGGTTTGGCGTCGCAGGTAGTCTCCGGTGGAGCTGTGGATATCACTAAGGTGGCGGAACTCAATCTCCCATTGCTTAAAAACATGAATACCGCGGTACGCCTGTATGAGAAAGAGGCCAAGAAGGCGACGGGTAAGAGCGCCGGGATTGTGATTAATCTGGCCGGCAAGCAACGCATGCTGACCCAGAAGATGTCGAAAGAGATGTCACTTATCGCGCTGAAGCATCAGGTGGACGAAAACAAGTCAAACCTTCGCAGCACTGCCTCATTGTTCGATCGTACACTCAAGGGGTTGCTTGATGGTGATCCGGACTTGGAACTCCCAGGCACAAAGGATGAGGCTATCCGCACCCAATTAGGGGTCGTCGGCAAGCTCTGGGGAGATTTCAAACCGCTAATGGAACGGGCGTCAGCTATCGATGCCAAGGCGGTTTCGCATGATGATCTTGTGCATATGTCAAAACTCAATCTTCCTCTGCTTAAGGAGATGAACAAAGCAGTCAAAATGTATGAGCAACTGGAGCAGTAGTAGTTGCAGTCTTAAAAACGGGTGGCCCTATTATGTCAGTCTCATCCTGGTACGTTGCAACCGTCAGTCTTTTATTCGAACGTTTTAAGATCCGTACGCTGGTTTTTATGGGCATGACGTTATTTATCGCATTGATGTTGTTCGCCACACTGTTTGCCTTATATCAGTTGGGGCGCTCCATGGATGATCTCTCAAAGGCTGCCGGGCAGGCTGCTGACATCCGAACCATCGTAGAAGAAGTTGAACAGGATTCAAAGCTGGCGTCTTCATCGGCCTCCAAACTTAGTGAAGACATGAATCGGACGTTGGTCAAAATGCTGCGAACCAACGTAGCGGATATGGGCATGATTCAGTCGGCATTCGAAAAGATGGTAAAGAATCTCAATCAACTGATTGAAAGCGGTGAGGAAGATCCGACCATGCTCATGTTGGAAATTGAAGATATCTATGAGCAGGTGAGAAAGGAGTCATTGCCTCGCGTCCGATCCATTGTCAGCGAGTTTGAGAAGGCGGCGGTAGAGGGAGATCGTCAGGCACAGGTGGCCAATGAGTTGCAGTCGTTTGCGGAGACCTTTAAGGAAAAATCCGTCAAAGCGGTTGGGGCATCGGCTGTGATTGAGCAGGACTCCGCATTATCGGTGCAAAGAGCGGAAGAGAATATGCGGCTGTTACTGGTGACTATTGTCGCCACTGTCGTTTTTGTCTTCATCACCTCATTTAATACCTATCTTGTGATCAACCGGCCGATTTCCCTGATGCGCGAGAGGATCAAGGATATTGCCGAAGGCGAGGGGGATTTGACCAAGCGGCTCAACGAAGACGCAAAGAATGAATTGGGTGAACTTTCCCACTGGTTTAATGTTTTTATGGATAAATTACAGGCGCTGGTTGGAAACGTGAAAGATTCAACCGGTAAGATGACCAGTGCAGCTTCTCAAATGCTTGAGATGACCCAGGAATCAAGCTCCGGGGTGCTTCATCAGCGATCCAAGACAGAGGAGATCGTACAAGCGATGCAGAGTCTTTCCGTAACGGTGGACGGCGTTGCGGAGAGTGCCGCAGAAGCCGATCAGGCTACGGGGTCCGCGGAAAAGGAATCGGTAAAGGGCAGTGAGGATCTGCGTAAGACCATCGGCAGCATTACCTCCCTGGCTGAAGAGATTGATACGGCTGCAAATATCATCAACGGTTTTCAAAAGGACAGTGAGGATATCGGCGGCGTTCTGGATGTGATCAAAGGGATTGCCGAACAGACGAATCTTCTAGCGCTTAACGCAGCGATCGAGGCGGCGCGCGCAGGTGAACAGGGCCGGGGATTTGCGGTCGTGGCTGACGAAGTGAGAACACTGGCGACACGCACTCAGGAATCCACTCAGGAGATACAAGCGATCATCACCCGCTTGCAGTCAGGCGCCGAACAGGCGGTCGACGCCATGAATTCAGGTCGAACCCGCGGTCACGAGACGGCGCAACAGGCGCAACAGGCAGGCGTGTCCCTGGAATCGATCACTCACGCTATCGATGTCATCTCAGCAATCAACTCAAAAATTGCCGGTACGACAGATGATCAGCGACAGGTCGCCTCCGATGTCAATGAAGGTATAAATACCATCAGTCAGGTCTCGGAGCAGACAGCCACCAGGGCGGAACAGACTTCGCAGCAGGGGCATGTCGTTTCCCAACTTGCACAGGAACTGCAAGCTTCCGTTAAGCAGTTCAAGGTGTGAGTTAAGCGCGCCTGTGCGTCGGAATTCTTCACGCATCCCCATCGCCTCCAGGATCTCTCCCATGCCGGGGGGCATGGTGCGGGTGATCGGCGGGATATCCCGATATGCGGAAAAGAATAATAGAGAGGGAAGGTGATGCAACCCCTCCTCGAATCCGACAGGGGAGCTTCCAATGTCGGTGCGCATGTTCGCGAGCAGGTCGGCGACGAAGCCGTCTTCGGATTGGGCGCCTACAGGGTGCAGCAGTCCTGAGCCGCGCCAGCGATAGCCTGAACCTAAAAGCCGCAGTTGACCACTCCATTCCGATACTAAGCTACTGATAGGCAAACTATTAACTTCGATTTGCCTATTCACCTGCCGGGTGATCCACGCTACGGGGCGAATGGCAAGCTTGGTCTCGCCCCTGCCAGTGAGCACGGACCAAAATATCCAACTGGGCACGGCCTCGGCCGCTGTCGAGATCGTCTTGCCCGAAACGGCGTACCCGGTAATCCCATGGGGGCCGCTATAGTTTCCAAGGCGGTGGTTTTTCCAAAGCCATTGGCCGCCACCATCAAAAAGAAGTTACAGGGCGCCCCCTTGTCGAACATCGGCGACGGTCTTCCCGAGAGTGTCCGCTTTGTGCGATCCTGGTCCGGCGAATCGCAACTATCGAGGAAGGCGCGTGCAGCGTTGCCGGGTAACACTTTTCACTTTGCTGATATTCAATAAAATTATATGTTAAATCAAAAGGTTAATTCATATTGTCGGCGGTCGGGTGAAACGTCCGGGCTAGCCGCCGGGCCGGTGATGGTTATGACACTGTTGCTTGCCACATTCCGGCTATCCGCCGCTGAGGGATTCGCCTTGCCGGTCGAAACGGCCAAGGTCATGCAGGATACCCTGGTCAATAGCGTGCAGGCCGTCGGGACGTTGCTCGCCAACGAGTCGGTGGTGATCAGGTCCGAAATCGAGGGACGGGTCACGCAAATCAATTTTGCAGAGGGGGGGAGGGCCACACAGGGGCAACGGCTGATCGCCCTTGACGATTCGATTTATGCTGCGGAACTGAAGCAGGCCGAAGCCCGCCTGGCCTTGGGCCGCTCCAACTACGAACGGGCGAAGACCCTGAAGAAACAGGGCTACGGCAGCGAACAGGAACGCGATCAGACCTCCTCCGAGCTTCGGGTCAATCAGGCCGAAGTGGCGCTGGCCAAGGCGCGGCTCGAGAAGACGCGCATCATGGCGCCCTTCGACGGAGTGCTGGGTCTGCGCCGGGTGAGTGTCGGCGACTATCTGAAGACCGGGGAGGATATCGTCACCTTGCTGGATCTGAGTCTGTTGAAGGTCGATTTCAGACTGCCGGAGACCACCCTGGCGGAAGTGAAGACGGGTCAGGAGATCAAGGTGACCCTGGATGCGTTTCCAGGGCAGGGTTTCAGCGGCGAAGTCTACGCCATCGATCCACAGATCGACCTGAACGGCCGCAGTCTGCTGGTGCGCGCCAGGATCCCGAATCAGAACGGCAAGCTGCTGGCCGGGCAGTTCGCTCGTGTCACGCTGATCCTTTCCCGCCGGGAAAACAGCCTGTTCGTGCCGGAAGCCGCGTTGGTGCCACAGGGGGAGCAGCAGTTCGTCTACAGGCTGGTTGAAGGCAAGGTTGCCTGGACCGAGGTTCGGACCGGTAAGCGTCAGGGCGCCCGGGTAGAGATTGTCGCCGGTCTGAGTGCGCAGGATGAGGTCGTCACGGCAGGCCATCTGAAACTGCAGGACGGTATGGGGGTGTCACCCATGCCCGCCAAGGAGTAAGCATGGTCATCACCGATACCAGTATTCGCCGTCCCGTATTGGCGACGGTGGTGAATCTGTTGTTGATACTGATCGGCGTAATCTCCTACGACCGGCTCACGGTGCGGGAGTATCCCAATATCGACCTGCCGGTGGTCACCGTCGAGACCAGCTATCCGGGGGCCAGCGCCGGCATCATGGAGAGTCAGGTCACCAGCACCCTGGAGGACTCCCTGGCGGGTATCGAAGGGATCGACTTCATGACCTCGATCAGCCGCTCCGAGGTGAGTCAGATCACCATCACCTTCAAGCTTGATCGGGATGCCGATAATGCGGCCAACGACGTGCGTGACCGGGTCGGCCGGGTGCGGGGCGCACTGCCCGAGGATGTGGAAGAGCCGGTGGTGGCCAAGGTGGAGGCCGACGCCCAGCCGATTATCTGGATGGCCATGTCGAGTGATCGCCACGACAAGCTGGAGATTTCCGAGGTGGCGGATCAGATCGTGCGTGATCGTTTGCAGACGATCAACGGGGTGGCCAGTGTGGAAATTTTCGGCGAACGGCGCTATGCGATGCGCATCTGGCTCGACCCGGTGCGCCTGGCCGCCTTCAATCTGACCACCCAGGATGTGGAGGGCGCCTTGCACGGGCAGAACCTGGAGGTGCCGTCCGGTCGCATCGAAAGCAGCGATCGAGAGTTCACCGTCCTGGCTCAGACCGATCTGCGGACCCCTCAGGAGTTCGGCAATATCGTGCTGCGTGACATTGACGGTTATCTGGTGCGTCTGAGCGATGTGGCGCGAGTCGAAATGGGACCGGAGGATGAGCGTGTCGTGACCCGCTACAAAGGCGAGACGGCGGTGGCGCTGGGGGTGGTGAAACAGTCCGTCGCCAATCCGCTGGGGATCTCCCAGGGGATACGCGAACTGTTGCCGAAACTGATCGAAGCGATACCGGAGGGCATGACCATCGAGGTGGCCTACGACTCCTCCATCTTTATCGAGCGCTCTATCGAAGGGGTGTTCACCACCATTTTCGAGGCAGTAGCGCTGGTTATCCTGGTGATCTTCCTGTTTTTGCGCTCGGTGCGGGCGACACTGATTCCGATGGTCACCATCCCGGTCTCCCTGATCGGGGTGTTCGCCATGATGTATGCCTTCGGCTACTCCATCAATGTCCTGACCCTGCTGGCGATGGTGCTGGCGGTGGGCTTGGTGGTGGACGACGCCATTGTGGTCCTGGAAAACATCCACCGCTATATCGAAAAGGGACTGCATCCCGTCAAGGCGGCGATGAAGGGGAGCAGTGAAATCGCCTTTGCGGTGATCGCCATGACCCTGACCCTGGTGGCGGTTTTCGCCCCGATCTCGTTCTCTCTCGGCCGTACCGGTAAGTTGTTCACCGAGTTCGCCATGACGCTTGCCGGGGCGGTATTGGTCTCCGGCTTCACCGCCCTTACCCTGTCGACCATGATGTCCTCCAAGCTGCTTCGTCATCAGCAGCAACACAACCGGTTCTATGAGCTGGGCGAGCGGGTGTTTGCCGGGATGATCAGCGGCTACAAGGGTTTACTTGGATTCACCCTCAGGATTCGCTGGTTGATCCTGTTGGTGGCGGTCGGCGTCGGCGCCGGTTGCTACCTGCTCTATAACGGATTGCAGCAGGAGTTGGCCCCCATCGAGGACAGGAGTTTCTTCATGACCTGGGGCATGGCGCCCCAGGGCTCCACGGTCGACTACACTAACCGTTACTCGCGGCAGATGGAGGCGATCACCGCTACCGTGCCGGAGGTGAACACGACCTTCACCGTGGTGGGTTTCCCTGTCGTCACCGAGACCCTGGCATTCAGCAACATGAAGTTCTGGGAGGAGAGGGATCGTCCCGCGAAGGCCGTCACCAGTGAACTGACGCCGAAGCTCTACGGCGGCGTCACCGGCCTGATGGGGGTGGCGATCAATCCGCCACCGCTGGGGCAGAGCCCGATCAACAAGAACCTGGAAGTGGTTATCCAGACCACCGGCAGTTATCAGCAACTGGACGGCCTGGTGCAGCAGGTGATGGCCCGCGCCCGCCGGAATCAGGCATTGGTATTTCTCGACAGCGATCTGAAACTCAACAAGCCCGAGTTGAAAATGCGTGTTGATCGTGACAAAGCCGCCGCTATGGATGTCAGCATAGACACCATCGGCAAGACCCTGGAGACCATGTTGGGAGGCCGCCAGGTGACCCGTTTCAAGCGTGGCGCCGAGCAGTATGATGTCATTGTGCAGGTGGAGGATAAAGACCGGCGCGATCCCAGTGACCTGAACAATATCTATGTGCGGGGTCGCGGTGGAGCAATGATTCAGCTAGCCAACCTGGTCTCCCTGGAGGAGGGGGTGGCGCCCAAGGAGTTGAACCATTTCGACAAACTGCGGGCCGCCGTCATCTCCGCTAACCTGGCGCCCGGTTACAGCCTGGGAGAAGCGATCAGCTTCATGGAGCGGCAGGTGGACGAGGTGGGGGGGGGCAAGGTGCAGCTCCAATACAAGGGCGAGTCACGGGAGTTCAAGGAGAGCGGCGACACCATGCTGTTTGCTTTTGTCCTGGCGCTTGGTTTTATCTACCTGGTGCTGGCGGCGCAGTTCGAAAGCTTTATCGATCCGTTTATCATCCTCATCAGCGTGCCTTTGGCCATCGGCGGCGCCCTGCTGGCGCTCAAGCTGACCGGCGGCACCCTCAATATCTACAGCCAGATCGGCATGATCACCCTGGTGGGGCTGATCACCAAACACGGTATCCTGATCGTCGAGTTCGCCAACCGGATCCAGCGCCGCGGCAGCACCAAGCCGGAGGCGGTGATCGAGGCCGCCTCGTTGCGCCTGAGGCCTATTCTGATGACCACCGCCGCCATGGTGTTGGGCGCCGTTCCCCTGGCCTTGGCCAGCGGCGCCGGCGCCGAGGGTCGTCAGCAGATCGGTTGGGTCATCGTCGGCGGCATGAGTCTGGGGACGGTGTTTACCCTGTTCGTAGTGCCGGTGGTCTACAGTTGGATTGCCGGCGTCCATGCGCCTATTGAGGAGGAGGCTTGATCAACAGCGATGCTTCTCCTGATCAAGGCCGTCCGGGCGACAGACACCACGGAAGCGAAGCCGGCCCTGTCGGATCGACTCGGACGCTGGCTCTCTTGCGGTTTTCAGGTTCAATATATATATGCTCAAAGGTAGACCGATAGCACATCGCGGAAGGATGAATGGCGACTTGGATATTTAAAGTGTTGTACCATCCGGCAGGGATAAGGGCGTGCAATTCGCCCCGTAGCCTGGTTCACCCAGCCGGTGAATAGGCACATCGAAGTCAATGGTTTGCCTATCAGTAGTTTAGTATGCGGATTTCCATATCCCGCGCATGCCATGAGCGGGTTTTTTATCACGGGAGATTTCCCTCAAGAGCCATTAAGGATGGATCTAGTATGAAGATGAAGACGATATGTACGGTAACGCTGGTTGTTGCGCTTGCGTCGGTAACCGACGTATTTTCGGCAGGAAAGGCCCCTTGGACCTATTCCGGTGCAGAAGGACCCGAGCATTGGGGTGAACTGGATGAATCTTTTAAAACCTGTTCGTCGGGGAAAAATCAGTCGCCTATCAATCTTACCGAGATGGTTGAAGGGGAGCTTCCCGAGATCGCTGTGGGTTACAAGGTCGGCGGTAATCAAATCGTGAATAACGGCCACACCATCAAAGTCAACTATGCGCCGGGCAGCACCATCGCGGTGGCGGGTCATCGTTTCGAGCTGAAGCAAGTGCATTTTCATTCGCCGAGCGAAAACGCCATACAAGGGAACTCCTATCCGATGGAGGCCCATTTCGTTCATGCCGACAAGGATGGTAACTTAGCGGTTATAGCGGTGATGTACAAACGCGGAGATAAGAATGCCGAGTTGGAAAAGGCGTGGGCGCAGATGCCGGAACATGCGGGAGAGAAGCAGGCGTTGTCGAAGACCGTCGATGCGGCTGCGCTTTTACCCCATGACCGGGATTATTACCGCTTCAACGGTTCCCTCACCACGCCGCCATGTTCCGAGGGCGTCACCTGGCTGGTAATGAAACACTCGGATACCGCCTCAAAGGAGCAGTTGGAAAGGTTTGCAAAGGTCATGCACCACCCGAACAACCGGCCGGTTCAACCGCTCAACGCACGTGTGATCATCCAATAGATCCAATATTTTTAAATCCGCTCCTTGTCTCTGGACAAGGAGCCGAAACCCCCGGCTTTTTTGGCGCTGTCTTTCGGTCGGGTGGATAGAAAAGTGGTGTTTCCCCCGATCAAGCGGGTAGTGGAATGGGTGAACGGAACCCTATTGATTTGCTTTTTTCCCTAGCTGACCGGGGGGAATGCCTTAACTGTGGTTTGATCTATAATGAGTGGGCGACAGACGATTTCAACGCTGTAATAAAAACGGTTCAATAGCAGATCGAAACCATGTCAACGGATAGCTCTACCGACAAGCTCGATCGGATCGTAGCCCAGGCCCGCCGTAACCGGGAGGAGAGGGAAGAAGGCTACCGGGAAAGGGCGCTGAAGCTCTACCCCTGGGTATGCGGTCGTTGTGTGCGTGAATTCACCAGGGAGAACCTGCGCGAGTTGACGGTTCATCATCGAGACCACGATCATGACAATAATCCGCCGGATGGCAGCAACTGGGAGTTGTTGTGTGTCTATTGCCATGACAACGAGCATTCACGCTATATCGATTCTGAGAGTGGTGATGCCTCGGTTGACATGCAAAAGAGCGGCGCCACCACCCATAATCCGTTTGCGAACCTGGCCGCTATGCTTAAGGAGAAGAAGTAGGTTGTAGCTGGACCGCGATTTCCGATTTGCTAAACTACGGACACGCTATCGAGGCCGCCCTGCTTGATGGTAAAGAGAAAGGCGTCCCGGTTCTCCTTGCCGAAGAGGTGCCGGCGCAGGGCCTGGTATTTGGCCTTGGCACGGCAGCCAAGGTAGTCTGCCGGATTGTCTCTTTCCTCTCTTTGCAAGGGGCGCTCTTCACCGCTGGAAAGCTCGATCAGCCGCAGGTGGTTGAACTCCTAGAGCCGGAAGCGCTGCGCCGAGGGCAGCGCCAGGGGCGCTCGTTTCTCGGTCGGCTCCAACCAGCACTTGCCAACCGATGACGGCTTGAGCGGGCGCTGACTGAGCAGGATTTCCCCCAGGCTATCCCTGGCCTGATCGTGGAGTCGTTCGGGATGGAAGGTCCGTTGCTTCTCCCACAGGGCGTCGAACTCTTCGGCAATCATCTCCCGGGTGACATAGAAGTCGTACGCCGCCTTGACGCCGCTGCCGTGCGCGAGTCCTCTGACCTGCTTGCAAACGGTGGTAGAGCGCCTCACCAACGGTATGGAAACGGGTCAACGCCTCCTTGGCGAAGCGGTCGGCGGCCTGTTTGATCTTGCCCGCTTCCCCCTCCCTGCGCTCCCGCCGGTTGAGCGCCAGGGATTCGCCGGACTGGGGATCTCGGCCGTCGGGAAAGACCCGCGATCCGACCCGCACAAGCGATTTCGGCCTGGATGGTTCAGCCTCGTCCAGTTCCAGGACGGCCCAGCCGATGGAGTGGGTGCCGATGTCGAGGCGGTAATTCATGGAAAACTCCCTTTTTATCAAGACATTTTGTAACATGGAAAGCGCCGGGCATTCTCAACATGTGATCTTGGACACCCCTTGAACCTAAAAACCGCAGTTGACCGCTATGTACTGTATTAATCGCTTTGAAAACATGAGCTTTATCAGGTTTGATAGAATAAAGCGGACCCCGAATTTGAGACGGCAGCTTAGGATAGCGAGATGAAGCGAAAGCGGCACAGTAAGGCGTTGAAGGCGAAGGTGGCGCTGGGTGAAGTACGAGGAAATCCACCTCAAGGATTACGAGAGCGTGGGGGAGCTGACGGCGGCGCTCAAGCAATATTTCGCCTTTCCGCGCCTGGAAACGAGTTGAGGTCTTTGCGCCTCCGGCAACCAGCACAGTGGAGCCCCCCCTTCCACCATCCCCTGCATTTCGCTAGGATAGCGCCTGATCTCAGGCGGTCGTAGCGCCCGGCGACAAGGCCGGGCGGGGGCGTAATAGCACATCCGTGACACCCACGGGGAATAAACCCGCCGCACCTGATAGGACGAAGTACGCGCATCGCCGTGCCGGAAAGGACGCGCGCGTACAGGGAACGACTGTCAGGAGATAACGCCATGATGAAGTACAGCTATAAGGACACAAGGGGTCCCACGGCCTGGTACAGAATGAAGACACGCCCCAAACACTTGCCGCCGCGCAAGCAATACGAACTGAAAAAAATCGTCGAGGCCGTGCGCGCCCGGCATGACGTAGAGATGATCATCCTCTTCGGCTCCCACGCCCGAGGCGACTGGGTGGAAGACAAATACGAAGAAGACCACATCACCTACGAATACCGCTCCGATTTCGACATTCTCATCGTCACCGCCGACAAGGGCGACGAACGCGACATCGCCTACGACAACGACCTCAAGGCAGCCCTGCAACCCGGCCGGCACGGCACCCGCATCAACTACATCGTCCACACCATCCAGCACGTCAACCAGATGCTCGCCGAGCGCCGCTTCTTTTTCATGGACATCCTGAAGGAGGGCTACATGCTCCACGACGCCAAGCGCTACAAACTGGTCCGACCGCCCAAGGAGCTACCGCCCGAGGTCATGTTGCGGCATGCGCAGGAGTATTTTCAGGAGTGGATGGAGAGTGCGGATGACTTTTTTGAAACGGCACAGGAAACTATCGAAAAAGGCAAGAGCAAGCTGGCCGCATTTTTATTGCACCAATCGACCGAACGCTACATCACCTGCCTGCTGCTCGTGCATACCGGTTACCGCCCCAAGGAACACGACATGGAAAAGCTGATCCAGCAGGCCGCCGGTTTCGAGCACCGCTTCGCCGCTATTTTTCCCAACGACGGCAAACAGGAAAAACACCTCTTCGACCTGTTGCGCCGGGCCTACGTGGATGCAAGGTACAGCAAGTCCTATCGAATCACGGTAGATGAACTCAATACCCTGACTGAACGACTTCAGCATCTGAGGGATATTGTGGAGATGGTGTGTCAGGAGAAAATTGCCGAGTTGGCGTCACGTAGCGCAACGTGATCTACGGCTTCGTACAGGTGGGTATCGCGCAGATCGGCAGTTGCAGCCGGACCGCGATTGCCGATTTGCTCAACGCAGATAATCGACGAATACCTCAACAGCTACAAGATGAATTCATGGAAAAAGATATCGAGGGAAACTTACTATGGAAATGCGTTATGTAGATACTGATAATACCGGGACCCTCGTCGTGGCTTGGCAAGCCTTTACCCACTTATCGAGGCCCTGTTGCCTTAACGTTTAAGAAAGGAGAAGGGAAGCTAATTACGTCGATAGGCACACTGACGGCAACTACAGACTCCAGTAACCCCATCCGTAATGGGCAGCACCCGGTGCAGTTACCTGCTTTTCCACATGGTTTGGCCAGAAGTTATATTTCTCGCGCCGCTAACGCGATGACGTGGTTTTATCTGGGTACAGGAAATGCCATACCGGGAAGAAATGACCGGTATTTGCACCCTGGTCGCATCAGCGCCGGGTGCGTGACGGTAACCGATCTTTCAAAGTGGGATGACGTGGTCTAATGGAATTGTACACCCCAGTTAAGCGTAATTGATGACTTAACTGAGGTAGAGAAAATGAAGACACGAAAGAAATATTCAAAAGAGTTCAAGCTGGATGCCATCAGCTTGGTAACCGAGCAGGGTTACACCCGACAGGAGGCGGCAAGTAGCCTGGATATCAACCCACAAATGCTAGGGCGTTGGATCAAAGATTCTCAGGCTGAAGATGGGCAGGCTTTCCGCGGAAATGGAAAGTTAGGAATGGGCACGTAATAAGTTCCTGTTTTTAAAGGCAATGATCTGTTATGCTTCATTGAACTTTCCCGGAGCTATTAAATTGTTT
>JAHXHR010000032.1 GCA_025656505.1 Candidatus Thiodiazotropha sp. (ex Epidulcina cf. delphinae)
AGATCATGGACCCGGCCCAACGCATCGCCGACATCGATCCGGCGCAATCCCGGGACGGCCTATGCGTCCTCGATAAAATCTATCCGCCCTTGCGCATCCCTACACGGCGCGCAACGACGCGGAATAGTCATGCTGTTCCAAGGCGTTGCAACGTAGCCATGCGCCCCCGCAAGCGTGCAATTCACCCCGTAGCCTGGTTCCCTCAGCAGGTGAATAGGCAAATCGAAGTCAATGGTTTGCCTGTCAGTGGTTTAGTATCAGGATGGAGTGAAGCGTCCATCTCGTCACCCATGTAAATCTTAACTAAGCAGTGATTTCAGATTGGCCAGATGAGCCGATCCGCGTTCCTGTTTCCGCTCCTTCGTGAGTGGGTCGTCTCTCCCTTCCCAACACAGATCTTCCTGCGGTAGCTCATGCAAAAAGCGGCTCGGCTTACTGGCAACCGTCTCGCCGAAACGTTTGCGCCTGGCTGCATAGGTCATCACCAGGCTGCGCTGGGCCCGGGTGAGGCCGACATAGGCGAGCCTGCGCTCTTCTTCGATGTTGTCTTCTTCGATGCTGCTGCGGTGGGGCAGCAGTTCCTCTTCCATGCCGACCAGGAAGACATGCGAAAACTCCAGCCCCTTGGCGGCGTGCAGGGTCATCAGGTGGACCTGGTCCCGATGTTGCTCCTCATTCTGTCGCTCCAACAGGTCCATCAGGGTCAGGTGGTTGACCATTTCCGCCAGGGTCTTTTCCTGAAGTTCGCCATGGTGCAGGGCCTTGAGCCACGCTAGCAGATCGGTGACATTCTCCATGCGTCGCTCGGCCACTGGGCCACTGCTGCAGTTTTCCCTTACCCAGTCGTGGTAGTTGATTTCGTCGACCAGGTTGCGGATCGCCGACAGGGGATCGTCTTCCGCCTTGCCGGCATGGTGTTTGATGAGCCGGGAAAAACCCTGTAGTCGCTCGTAGGCGCGGCCGCTTAACAAACCTTGTAAACCGATTTCGTCACAGCAGGGCAGCAGGGCTGTTTCCCGTTGGCGGGCGTAACCACTCAGTTTTTCCAGTGTGTTGGGGCCGATCTCCCGACGCGGGGTGTTGACGATGCGTAGGAAGGCGCTGTCATCCTCCGGATTGGCCAGCAGGCGCAGATAGGCCATCACATCCTTGACTTCGGTGCGGGCGAAGAACGAGGTGCCGCCGCTGAGGAAGTAGGGGATGTTATGGGTGCGCAGGGCCTTCTCGAAGCGTTTGGCCTGGTGGTTGCCGCGATAGAGAATGGCAAAGTCGCGGTTGTCGGCCTTGGCGGTGAATTTCAAGTGGATGATTTCGGAAACCACCTTCTCCGCCTCCTGTTCCTCGTTGCGGCACTCCAGCACCCGCAATTCGGGACCCGGACCCAATTCACTCCAGAGCCGTTTGTCGAAGACATGGGGGTTGTGGCTGATCAGCCGGTTGGCCGATCTCAGAATGCGGCCGCTGGAGCGGTAGTTCTGCTCCAGCTTGATCAGTTTCAGCCGGGGGAAGTCGGTCTGCAACCTGGCCAGATTTTCCGGCCGGGCGCCGCGCCAAGCGTAGATCGACTGGTCATCGTCGCCGACCACGGTGAAGGCGGCGCGCACCCCGACCAGTAGCTTGACCAGTTCGTATTGGGCCTGATTGGTGTCCTGGTATTCGTCGACCAGCAGATAACGGATGCGGTTTTGCCAGGTCTCCAGGGTATCCGGGTTTTCGCGGAACAGGGTTACCGGCGTCAGGATCAGGTCATCAAAGTCGACGGCGTTGAAGGCCTTCAGGCTGCGCTGATAAGCGGCATAGAGCAGGGCTTGGTGGGTTTGCAGGTCGTCCTCCGCCCCGGCCAGGGCCTGCTCGGGGGTGATCAGATCATTTTTCCAACCCGAGATGGTCCACTGGGCGGCGTTCACCGCCGATTCATCACCCTTGTTCTGTTTGCGCAACAGATCCTTCAACAGGGTGGCGCCATCCTGTTGATCGAAGATGGAGAAAGCGGATGTGTAACCGAGTCGGCGCAACTCCCGGCGCAGGATATTGAGGCCGAGGGTATGAAAGGTGGAGACGGCGGGGCCGTTGCCCTTGCCGCGCCCCACTGCCTTGGCGACGCGCTCCTTCATCTCCCGCGCCGCTTTGTTGGTGAAAGTGACGGCGGCGATGCATTGTGGTTCGATGCCGCACTGTTTTGCCAGATAGCCGATCTTCTCCGTGATCACACGGGTCTTGCCGCTGCCTGCGCCGGCAAGCACCAGCAAGGGGCCGTCGATGTAATGCGCCGCCTGTTGCTGGCGCGGGTTGAGATCGGACATGGATAAAAAATCGCATCTTATGACGAGGCACGCTTGTGAAGCGGAAGGTTACGCAGTGATGCGATGCATTTCAACAGTGGAGCGGTGTCTTGCTATGATGCCTTGATGCAGCCTTTGGAAAACGATTAAAGAGTGAACCATTCATGACCATCACAAGAGACAGGCGCCGAAGCCCCCGGGGCGGCTCGGACCGCCATCTGACCCGCGAATCCTGGCGGGTATTCCAGATCATGGCCGAGTTCGTCGAGGGCTTCGAACAGTTGGCCCAGATCAGCCCCTCGGTGAGCTTCTTCGGTTCCGCGCGCACCCCACGCGACCATCCTCATTATGCCTTGGCGGAGGAGATCGCCCGATTGCTCTCGGACAGCGGCTTCTCCGTCGTCAGCGGTGGAGGATCCGGTATCATGGAGGCGGCCAACAAGGGGGCCTTCGAGGGCAAGTCCACCAGTATCGGACTGAATATTCAATTGCCTAGGGAGCAGGCCGGTAATGCCTACCAGGACATCGCCCTCAACTTCCGTCACTTCTTTGCGCGCAAGGTGATGTTCGTGAAACATGCCTCGGCCTACGTGGTGCTGCCCGGTGGTTTCGGCACCCTCGACGAGATGGCGGAGATCCTAACCCTGGTGCAGACCGGGAAGACCCGTAAGATCCCCATTGTTTTGGTGGACGGCAAGTTTTGGCAAGGCTTGCTGGAGTGGTTCCGCACGACGCTCTGCGAAGCGGGCGCCATCAATGAGGAGGATCTCGATCTGGTGCAGGTCTGCAATCAGCCGAAGGAGGTGGTGGATGCCATCTTCGCCCATTACGAGACCCGTCGTTTCGAGCCCTCGCCGGCGGAACAGGAGATACTGTTGGAGCTGTAACCGTAAAAACGGGCTGAATCCGGCCGATTCCTTTCAAGGCGCACAATCCACGGCAGGGCCATGTTAGACTTTGCATGGAAAAGGCCGGGCTGACCGCCCGGTTTTTAGGTTGATGCGCCTCCCTGGAGGGGGAAATGTTTATTCATGCAACAACAATCATCCAAACGGCCCTGTGGGGGACGTTGCTTTCCGCAATCGTCATGGCGGCAGAGGATCAGGCCGTTCCCGAACCGCCGGACCTGCCCGATGTGGTCGCCGATGACGAGGCGATCGAGCCGGAGGTGACGATCATCAAGCGGGAGGAGGGGACGATCTATGAATACCGGGTCAACGGCCGACTCTATATGGTCAAGATTCAACCGGATAACGGACCCGCCTACTATATGATCGACCGGGACGGGGATGGCGAATTCGATTCCCGCTCCACCGATCCGACCAATATCGCCATTCCTCAATGGATTCTGATGCGTTGGTGACCGGCCGGTAAGTCCGATGAGAAGTATTGTCGTTTCTTTCGAGCGGCTGGCGTCGCTGTTCGAGGCCGTCAACGAATGGTCGGGCCGGGCCGTCTCATGGCTGAGTCTGCTGATGGTGTTGGTGACCTTTGCCGTGGTGGTGCTGCGCTACGTCTTCGGTATGGGCTGGATCTGGTTGCAGGAGTCGGTCACCTTTATGCACGGGGCGCTGTTTCTGGTCGGCGCCGCCTATACCCTAAGGCATGAAGGCCATGTCCGGGTCGATATCTTTTTTCGCCGCTTCTCGGACCGGGGGCGCGTCTGGATCGATCTGTTCGGCAGTCTGCTGCTGCTGTTGCCGGTCTGTCTGTTCATCTTCACCGTCAGTTGGGACTATGTGGCCCTGTCCTGGTCGTTACAAGAGGGCTCCCGCGAGGCGGGTGGGCTGGACGGGGTCTACCTGTTCAAGAGTCTGATCCTGGTGATGGCCGGGCTGTTGGTGCTGCAGGGCATCGCCATTGTCATCCGTTGCCTGTCCCGGCTTCTGGGCATGGTTGATGATGAACCGGCAGAGACCGCCTGATGGTTGAGTTTCTGCCGCTTATCCTGTTTCTTGTGGTCTGTCTGGTGTTGCTGCTGGGCTATCCGGTGGCGTTCTCTTTAGGGGGCACCGCCCTGGCCTTTGCCTGGATCGGCGGGATGACCGGACACTTCGACGACGCCTTCCTGCAGGCCCTGCCCAATCGCCTCTACGGCATCATGACCAACCAGACGCTGATCGCCGTGCCGCTGTTCGTCTTCATGGGGGTGATGCTGGAGCGGTCCCGGGTGGCGGAGAACCTGCTCGACACCATGGCCGGCCTGTTCGGACCGTTGCGTGGCGGATTGGGCGTCTCGGTGACCCTGGTGGGCATGCTGCTGGCCGCCAGCACCGGCATTGTCGGCGCCACGGTGGTCACCATGGGGTTGCTGTCCCTCCCGACCATGCTCAAACGCAACTACGATCCTGCGATCGCCAGCGGGGTGATCTGCGCCGCCGGCACCCTGGGGCAGATCATCCCCCCCTCGATTATCCTGGTATTGTTGGGGGACGTGCTTTCGGCCGCCTATCAGCAGGCACAGCTCGACATGGGGATCTTTTCACCGGATACCGTCTCCGTGGGCGATCTCTTTGTCGGCGCGTTCGTGCCCGGTCTGATGTTGGTGATGCTCTATCTGCTCTATCTGGCGGGGGTCGCCATCTTGAAGCCGGACCAGGTTCCGGCGATTCCCCGGGCGGAGCGGGACCAGCAGCGGCAGTTGTTGCTGAGGGTGCTGAAAGTGCTGGCGCCGCCCCTGTTGCTGATCGTTGCCGTGCTCGGCTCCATCCTGGGTGGGCTGGCCACGCCGACCGAGGCGGCGTCCGTCGGGGCGATCGGCGCCATCCTGCTGGCGATCAGTCAGAGGCAGTTCAATTTGTTTACCTTGAAGGAGGTCATGACAGGCGCCACCAAGGTGACCAGCATGGTGTTCCTGATCTTCATCGGCGCCTCGCTCTTCTCCCTGGTGTTTCGCGGTTTCGGCGGCGATGAAGTGGTGACCGGGTTGCTCACGGATCTGCCCGGCGGCGTGGTCGGCGCGATGCTGGTCGTGATGCTGGTGATGTTCCTGCTCGGGTTCATCCTCGACTTTATCGAGATCACCTTCGTGGTGGTCCCCATCGTCGGGCCGATTCTCCTCTCCATGGGACTCGATCCGGTCTGGCTCGGGGTGATGATCGCCATCAACCTGCAGACCTCCTTTCTGACCCCTCCCTTCGGTTTTGCGCTTTTCTATCTGCGTGGCGTCGCGCCCCGGGAAGTGACCACGGTCGCTATCTATCGAGGCGTAGCGCCGTTTATCGTCATTCAACTGCTGATGTTGGGGCTACTTGCCTACTGGCCCGGTTTGGCGACTTGGCTGCCGGCGCTTGTTTACGGTTGACATATTGCCTGGGAGAAGACCGTGCTTTGTGTGGCGTCCTTCCCTGCACAGGGTGCGTGACCCGCACCCTGTGACTTGCGGGATAACCCGCTGACCCCGAGAAATATCAATCCCTTGAAAGGCGCTCTGTCAGACCTTGAATTGTGCCACCAGTCCTTTGAGTTTCTCGGCAAGGCGCGCCAGGTCGTCACTGGCCTGGGCGGTCTGTGCCGCGCCGGACGAGGTCTGTTCAGCCACCTGGCTGATATTGGTGATATTCCGGTTGATCTCTTCCGTGACTGAACTCTGCTCTTCCGCGGCGCTGGCGATCTGGGTATTCATGTTGTTGATACTTTCAACCGCGGCGTTGATGGTCTCCAGCGCCTTGCCGGCGGCAGCGGCCTGTTCGACGCCGACCAGGGTTTTGGCCTTACCGGTCTCCATCACCTGCACCGCCTTGTTGGCCCCGGTCTGGAGCCGGCTGATCATCTCTTCGATCTCTTGGGTGGATTGCTGTGTCCGTCCGGCAAGGGTCCTGACCTCGTCGGCGACGACGGCGAATCCACGTCCCTGTTCACCGGCCCGGGCCGCCTCGATGGCGGCGTTCAACGCCAGCAGGTTGGTCTGCTCGGCAATGCTCTTGATCACGTCGAGCACCGAGCCGATATTCTCGGTCTCATGCTCAAGTTCATGTATCACCGCTGCCGCCTGTTCCACCTCGGTCGCCAACTGGCCGATCGCTTCGATGGTTTTATCGACGACTCTTTTACCTTCCGCCGAGGAAGTATCTGCATTCCGGGTGGCTTCCGCCGCATGCACCGCGTTCTGCGCAACGTCGTGAACCGTGGCGTTCATTTCATTGATGGCGGTGGCGATCTGGTCGGTCTCCGTATGTTGCTGGTTGATGCCGGCAGTGGTTTGGGCGGTTACCACGGAGGTCTCTTCCGCCGCTGAGGCGAGTTGACTGACCGAGTCCTTGACATTATCCACCATGTCCCTGAACTTGTCGGCCATCCGGTTGAAGGCATTGGCGATGTGGCCGAGTTCGTCCTTGTACTGGTAGTCCACGCGGGAGGTCAGATCGCCATCCGCAAGGTGATTGGCTGTCTGCTCGATGCGCTGCACGCCCTTGGTGATGCCGGAGATGGTGAAATAGGCGAGGGCGGCGCTGAACAGTGCGCCTGCCACCAGGGTGACGGTGACCAGGTTGATCATCGCATGATAGCCGGCTTCCGTTTCCTTATAGGCGCTTTCCGCCTCCACCATTTGCATTTCGAACAGTTCGTCGATAGTTTCCTGTGTCTTTACGAGCAAGGGATTGATGGTCTCAAGCAGTATCTTGTTTGTCTGCGTGTAGTTGCCCGCCTTGAGCTGGGCAACGGCCGACTGGACGCCTTCGCTTTCCAGGCGGCTTTTGCTCACGGCGAATGCGTCGGCCAGGGTTTTCTCTTCACCTACCATTTCGGTGGCCGTGACTTCGTTCCAGTGCTCATCGACGATCGCCAGATTCTCATTAATGGCATCGAGGTGGAGCGATAGCGGGTGATCGTGCATGCCTGAGAATTCGGATGCCGGATCGTGCTGCAGGCTGAGCAGGATTTGGGTCCTGCTGGCCGCGTTGTGTTCGAGAATTACGCCCAGGGCATGGGTGTGCTGCATGCCGCCGTTGAACATCTCGTCAATGGCTTGCTCGGCATTACGCATGCCGGTCAAGCCGAGCAGGCCGATGATGATCGAGACCAGGATAGAGACGCCTACCAGGATGGTAAGACGAAATTTGATGGGAAGGTTGGATAAAACTGACATCTTCACGCTCCTTTGTTGGTTGCGGATGAGTCATGCTTCACTGACCCATTGCAATATTGTTGAGTTAAAGAATCCGTTCCTAACTGTGGTATGGGCTCCTGAGATCTAATGGTCAAATCATTTTTGGTGTACGTTCAGGGTATCGGCCATTGACGGTCGGGACTTTAGTGAGACAGTAAGGAAAATCCCATTAATTTGTGGCGTTAACCCGCGAACGATTATGATCCGGCACGGCCTTGATACAGGGCGCCGGTGACCTTTGCGACCGGCACGACGCCAACGCCTCTTTCTTCATACTAAAGGTCGTTTTTTAAGAAGCGCGATTAAGCTGCTGAGCCGAATCCCTTATCTATAAGATTAGCCCGTCAGCAGTGGAGATAGGCGGATAGACACAATTTTTTTCATTTCTCCGCTCCACCCGTGATGGTGAAGTGGAGCGGGAATCCGCAAAGAGGGGGTATGCCGCCTATTGCGAGAGGGCCTGTAACAGCTTCCGTAACGCCTGGCCGCGATGGCTGAGCCTGTTTTTGATCTCGGGCGGGAGTTCCGCTGAACTGCAGTCGTGGGCAGGCACATAGAAGACAGGGTCGTAGCCGAAGCCGTTCTCGCCCCGGGGCTTGAACAGGATGCTGCCGTCCCAGGTTCCCTGGCAGATGATCGGGGTAGGGTCTTCGGCATGGCGCATGTAGACCATCAGGCACTGAAAATGGGCGCTGCGGCGTTCTTCCGGCACCTCCCTGAGGTGCTCCAGCAGCTTCTCCATATTGGCTCTGTCCGATGCCTCCGGACCGGCGAAGCGGGCGGAGTAGATACCGGGCGCGCCGTTGAGTTCGTCCACCTCGATGCCCGAGTCGTCGGCAATGGTGGGCAGGCCGCTCAGACCGGAGGCGTGACGCGCCTTCTTAATGGCGTTCTCCACGAAGCTGAGGCCGTCCTCGATCGCATCGGGAATGTTGTACTCCTTTTGGGGCGCGACGGTGATCCGTTCGCCTGCCAACAGTTGGTTGATCTCCCTGACCTTACCGGCGTTGTTGCTGGCAAGTACGATCTTTTCGCCTGAGTGATGTCCTGTCATTCGTCTTCACCTTTTCCTTTTTTTCATAGAGTCCTGGGATTTCAGTGTTCGGAGGTCTTTCATGGCCCGGTCGCGTTCACGGAGCCAGTGCGTCCCGTTGGATACGGATGATAGCCTCGATTCCCTGGTGTGCAAGATCGAGCATGGCGTTCAATTCGTCACGGGTGTAGGCCGCGCCTTCGGCGGTGCCTTGTACCTCGATAAAACCCTGCTTGTCGTTCATTACCACATTCATGTCGGTTTCTGCGTTGGCGTCCTCGGCGTAATCCAGGTCGAGCACCGGGATGCCGTTGAACATGCCGACGGAGACCGAGGCCACCATGCCCGGCATCGGATCCTTCTCCGGCAAACCGAGCCGGCGAGTGTGTGCAATGGCGTCGGCCAGGGCCACGCAGGCGCCGGTGATGGCGGCGGTGCGGGTGCCGCCGTCGGCCTGGATGACATCGCAGTCGAGGGTGATGGTGCGTTCACCCAGTGCCTTGAGATCCACCGCCGCACGCAGCGAGCGGCCGATCAGGCGTTGTATCTCCAAGGTGCGTCCACCCTGTTTACCCCGTGCTGCCTCACGGCCCATGCGATCGGTGGTGGAGCGGGGCAGCATGCCGTATTCGGCGGTGATCCAGCCCTGTCCCTCCCCCTTGAGAAACCTGGGCACCTGCTCATCCACACTGGCGGTGCAGATCACTTGGGTGTCGCCGAAGCAGACAAGAACGGAGCCCTCGGCATGTTTGGTGTATCGGCGGGTGATGGTGATGGGGCGCAGTTCGCCGGGTTGGCGTCCGGATGGTCTCATGTTAAAGATAACTTCCTCGGGGGGGATTTGTGCGGTTTGACTCCTGCAAGTCATCCCATGATCGTTTGGATGCGCTATTATGGGTGAATGGAGCAGGAATGTCAGCCATCGGGGCTCATTCACCCACGGGAGTTCGTCCTAACGGGCGAAGTGGTTATGGATGGTGAAACCATTCACGTTGAATTTACGGCGATGGGTGGCGCCATGGCGAGGGAAATGGTCTTGTTTTTTTGACGGCCGCTATGCTTAGTCGATATCGTCGACGAATTTACGCAGATCGTCTATCGTCTTAGCGACGTCGATGTTTTCGGAGGGTGGCTCAAGCACGCCTCTATTTTCCTTCTTCGACAGGGACATGCTGAAATCGGCGGGTTCCAGTTTGGCATCCGCCTCCCGCCAGTCGAGCGCCACTACCGTGACGTTATCGCTCTCCGGGTGGCCGGCGGTTTCCGCTTGGTTGGCCAATCCGGTGATATTGGCGATCAGCGGCGTCTGGTTTTTGAAAATGGCGTCCACCATCGGGCGTTCCGGCAGCGGTCCCCAAAAACCGTCACTGCAGAGCAACACCACATCCCCTTGCTTGAGTTCATGCGGTCCGCTGAGTTCGGCGACCGGACGGTTGTTGGCGCCTCCCAGGCAGCGCGTCACATAGTTACGAAACTTATGGGTATGGATCTGGGCGGTGGAGATGATGCCCTGTTGCCTGAGATGCTCCACATAGGAGTGATCGTCGGTTCGCAGATGGATCACGCCTTCGCGCATGATATAGAGACGACTATCGCCGATATGGGCCCAGTAGGCGTTGTCTTCCTGCACCAGACAAAGCACGCCGGTGGTGCGAGGTTCGATGGGAGGCTCCTGCAGCCCGCCGAATTCGATGATCTGCCTGTGACTCATCTCCATCAAACCGGAGAGAAAGAAACGCGGATTCGAGATCGGCTTGCGACTGGTAAGAAAGGTCTTGCGCGCATTGTCCATGAGGATCTGCGCCGCTATCTCCCCTTTCGGGTGCCCGCCCATGCCGTCAGCCAGGGCGAGCAGGATAGCGTCCGGCGCTTCCATGATCAGGCTGCGGTCCTGATTCGTGGAGCGATCGCCGATCAGGGTGTATTGGGCGGTTTCATACCTCACGATATGGCCCTTTCCTCATCGATCAATTCTGAGACGGCGCTCTCGGTATCGATGTCAGCCTTGTTGTTCTGCAAGGCGTGGAGTAATTCGCTGGCGTTTTGCGGCCGTTTTTTGTGTTCGATCTCCATCGCCCAGTCAATGGCCTCAAGCAACGCAGTCGGATAGCGGCGACGATAGAGTCGCGCGGCCGGTTTCAGTTTCTCTTTGGCGTGGCGCTCAATGGCCGACGGTGGGGCCTTGCCGTCGAGACAGGCCCGCATGCTTGCGCCGATGGCGTAGACATCGCTCCAGGGTCCGACCTTGCCCGACTGGTAATATTGTTCCACCGGAGAGAACCCGGTGGTTACCACCCGTCCGGTGCGGCTGCCCTCGTTCTGCACTTCGTGGACGGCGCCGAAATCGAGTAACAGCGGATTGCCGCCGGTGCGCAGATGGATATTGCTGGGCTTGATGTCCAGGTGCAGCAGATGGCGCGAATGGATCTGACTGAGGGCGTCGAGGATCGGCGGAAAGACCGTCATGATGAAGCGGGTGCTGAGACTGCCGCTACGTTTCTTGATGTAGCTGGCGAGATTTTTCCCGCGCTCGTGGTCCATCACCAGATAGCCGGTATTGTTGGCCAGGAAAAACCCCCTGACCTGTACGATGTTGGGGTGCCTTAGCGAGGCCAGTACTTTGGCCTCCTGGTAAAACAGCCGCAGGCTGCGGTTGAAGTTGTCGGGCTGTTTGCCGTTGAGGGGAACCACCTTGCCGTTGCCGTTGCGCTTGGCGAGCTTTTTCGGCAGAAACTCCTTGATGATGACTTCGTCCTGAGTGTCTTCATCCTCAGCCAGATAGATCAGACTGAATCCACCGCTTGCGACCACTTTCATGATCACGTAGCAGTCTATTTCGGTGCCTTCCGGCAGGCTGTCTCGAAGCTTATCCATGCGGTTTCCACTGTGGTTGTTTCGCTGTCAGAGATATGAACATTATCTCACCGATTATAAGGTCTTTTGATGAAATTACCTTGGCTGTCTTGGGTTTTTGCCCCTAATATGTCGGAAAAAGGTGATATTCATCAATAAAAAAGCACTAGGATCTGAATGCCGCGACACACATTCTCATGCGGATTTATCGGCAACCGCAGGGAATTCTAAAGCAACGGCAATGCCTGCCGAAGGAATGTCGGGTATCATGCCGTCCTAGTTCGGTCATTGAATCGCTTATGATCGGCGTGTTTCGCAGTCACAGGGCGGTTTTTTAAGCATCCACGGGTCCCTTGTCAGGCCCTAACCCGGATGTTTCACCTGGGAACGTGATGATCGTGCCGGGTTCGTCGTTCAGGGGCGGATTTACGATTGACTCAATAGCCTAAGCTATTGATGATTGAGGAAATACCGTCCCTGAACGACAAAATCGGTACGAGGGCGCGTTCAGCGTTGCCTGGTAACATTTCGCACTTTGCTAATATTCTAAATATTACATGTTAAATCAAAATGTTAATTCACAATATCAGCGGCCGAGTGAAATGTCCGGGCTAGAAACCCCAGGCAGGTACTTATGATCAGCAGTATGACCGCTTTTGCCCGGGAAGAGTATCGAGGCGAACTAGGCATTTTGAGTTGGGAGATTCGCTCCGTGAATCACCGCTACCTGGAGGCCGTTCTGCGTCTGCCGGAGGAGTTGCGTGCGTTGGAATCATTGGTGCGTGAACGATTGAACACCCGCCTGGGCCGGGGCAAACTCGATGTCACCCTGAAGTTCAAGCCGGGCGGTATGGCGGGAGTGGGGCTGCGCATCAACCAGCGTCTGGTGCATCAGTTGGTGAGCGCTGAACGGCAGTTGGCGGAGCTGCTGGATGAGGATGTCGGTCTATACCCATCGGATCTGCTGCGATGGCCCGGCGTGCTGGAGGAGCAGGAGCAGGACTTCACCCCGGTCAAGCAGCAGGCGATGACCTTGTTGGAGACCGCCATCGACAGCCTGATCGATAATCGCCTGCGGGAAGGTGAGCGATTGGGTGAAATTATTCGCCTACGCTGCAGAGGACTCCGGGAGGAGGTCGGCCGGGTGCGCGGGCTGATGCCGAAAGTCCTGGAACATGTCCGCAGCAGGATCCGCGACCGGCTGATGGAGGTGATGGAAGCGCTGGATGAGATGCGGGTAGAGCAGGAGATGGTGTTGTTGGCGCAACGCCTCGATGTGGATGAGGAGATGGACCGCCTTGAGACCCATCTGGAAGAGGTCGATCGGGTGCTGGAGGCCGATGAACCGATTGGCCGCCGGCTCGATTTCCTGATGCAGGAACTCAATCGTGAGGCCAACACCCTGACCTCAAAATCGAGCGATGTGGATGTTACCCGGTCGGCGGTTGAGATGAAGGTGCTGATCGAACAGATGCGCGAGCAGATCCAGAACATCGAATAAGGGCCTCGGAAAAAAAGATTTAACCCAAAATGCGCCGGATTGTTGCCTGCCTTCGAGGCGTAGCCGAGCCTATGTAACCGAAGCTACAACAAAGAAGGCCGGCAAGAAGACAAGTAGTTTGGGTTAAATCTTTTTTTCTGCGGCCCTAAGGTTTTTCGTCATTGATTTTCAGCATGTTATGGAAGTGGAATTGAATATGGTCGCCGCTGAACTCTACATCCTTTCGGCCCCGTCAGGTGCTGGCAAAACCAGTCTGTTGAAGGCGTTGCGTGATCGGGATGGCGCCTTGCGCGTTTCGGTGTCCCATACCACGCGACCGATGCGGCCGGGGGAGCGGGACGGCGTCCATTACCACTTCATCGGCCGGGAGGATTTTCTGTGCATGGTCGGTGAAGGGGTGTTTCTGGAGCATGCCGAAGTGTTTGGAAGCTACTACGGCACCACGGAGACGGAAGTTCGCGCCCAACTGGCGGCCGGCCATGACACGGTGTTGGAGATCGACTGGCAGGGGGCGCAGCAGGTGCGCAAGCTTTTTCCAGATGCGGTTTCCATATTCATTCTGCCTCCCGGTCCCGAGGTTCTGCGTAAGCGCCTCAGCGCCCGTGGGCAGGACAGCGACGAGGTCATCCGGCGACGCATGAGTCAGGCGGTGAATGAAATGTCCCACTATGCTGAGTTTGACTACCTGATCATCAATGAGGATTTCAACACCGCACTCGAGGCGTTGGCGGCCATTGTCACGGCTCAGCGGCAGCGACTGTCCCGCCAGGCGGGGTGCAACACCGATCGGATACGGCGCCTGCTGCTGGGCGCTGATGATGTGAATTAACCTTCGACTGTTGACTGTTATTTCCCCATTTTCCACCGAACCACTAGCCCTGCCCATTACCCACAAATATTTCCACCCTTTAAAAACAACGAGTTACAAACCATGCCCCTAACAGCCAACAAAAATATAAACCTAACGAAAACAACAGATTATGTCATGTCTGTTCCCATATTTCAGACTTATGGGTAATGGGCAGCACTAGCCCGCATTTCTCACCAGGATTTGAATTTTTGGTGCAACCAGGCCGAAGCAGGTTGGACGATCGGGCGCAGAAGCATAGCCGGGCCTATGGTTCAAGCCCGATCGTTCAAGAGGCTCGCCCTGGTTGTTCCAAAAACCAAATAGGACAGACGGTCCGATGAATGCCATACGGTGAGAGATGCTAACCTGTTCAACTTTCATAAGTTTCCCTGTTAGTATGGTCCGTCTGGTGAGAAATGCGGGCTAGCCCGGGTGAAACATCCAGGTTAAAACCGTTACCCCAACAGCAAACGATTTTCAAGATCTTGAAAACTCACTCGCAACAGGGCGGGTTTTTTATCATCATTGGGCAGCCCGGGGTGGGCAAAACGGTGTTAAAAGAACACCTGGAGCAACCGGCCAAACAGAAAGGGACGGTCATGGCTTCATTTTCCCAAACCCTGCACACCTATTGGAAAATACTCAAGCAATTGGCGGAATCATTGTGTTATTCGGGCAGCCGGATTTATTGGTCTATTTATCGATGCCGGCCAATGCGGACATTAAAAGCCGGATCAGGCGCTATCGGTGATTCAGTTTCTTGATGAACTAAGGGATCTGCTTTGGCATGCTCATGGGGGAGAATATCATTGAGTAAGAGTATGCTGATTTAAATCATCATCAACGGAATGAGGAGCAACTGAATTTGGATTTTGATGATCACATTCCGTTTGGGAATACTCACCCGGCAGGTGAATAGGCAAATCGAAGTCAATAGTTTGCCTTAGGTATCAGGATGGATCGGTCAACCGCTCTTTTTAGGTTTCACCTGCCTTGGAAACAGTGGTTTCGATGTCAGCGGATTTCAGCGCTAGGACGATCAGTACGAGACCGGCGGCGATAAAGGGGAGACTCAGGATTTGTCCCGTACCCATCCAGAGGTCTGTCGAATAGGCTGCCTGCTTGCTTTTGACAAACTCGATAGTGAATCTGGCGCTGAATACGGCGACCAGGAACAGGCCGAAAGTGAGGCCGGGTTTCGAGCGCACCGGGCTGCTACGGTAGAGGACGAACAGGGTGATGAATATCAGTGCGTAGGCGGCGGCCTCATAGAGCTGCGCCGGGTGCCTCGGTAGGGCATCCACGCGCTCGAAGACAATCGCCCAGGGCACTGTGGTAGGGATGCCGTAGATCTCGGAATTAAACAGGTTGCCGAGCCGGATGAAGGCCCCGGCTAGCGCGGTGGGTATGGCGAACCTGTCCAGCAGCCAGAGGTAGGACTCCCCCGACTGCCGTTTATAGAGATAGAGCGCGAGCAGGATGCCCAACCCGCCGCCGTGGCTCGCCAGGCCGCCCTCCCAGAACGCCGGGATCTTCAGGGGGTGACTCAAATAGTAGCCGGGATCATAGAAGAGGCAGTGGCCCAGCCTGGCGCCGACAATGGCGCCGATCATCAGATAGATGGATAGGCGTTCGAGGTGTTGGGTGTCCCGTCCTTCGCGCTGATAGATCCAGTGCATGATCTGGTAGCCTAGCAGGTAGGCGACGGCAAACAGGGCGCCATACCAGCGTATATCCAGGCCCGCGAAGGCGATCAGTGTCGGATCAGTGTTCCAGATGATGAAATCTGCCGGTTGATGCCCCATTGTGTGTCCCATTAAGCATGCTGTAGATTCAGAGCCGTCCGAATTTGTAGCGGCGGGGTCCGGTTGACCCATTTTCGCCAGGCGGAATCTTACCGGGTTTTTGCGGGGCCTGTTAGCACAATGCGGATGCCTACCGGCATCAACCGTTTTTTCTCAGCTACGCAATCGGGTTGAAGGCGGTCAGGCTATCCAGCATGGGCGCGTTGCCGAGGTTGCTGCCGAAGAGGGCGCTGAACCGGTCCTGTTCGCCATGCAGCGCCAGATAGTTGAGGGCCACCGTCTGCACCAACAGGTTGATATTGTTCGCCGCCGGGCTGGAGCCGTTGTCCACCGCGCCGTCGG
This sequence comes from Candidatus Thiodiazotropha sp. (ex Epidulcina cf. delphinae), assembly GCA_025656505.1. Taxonomy (GTDB): domain Bacteria; phylum Pseudomonadota; class Gammaproteobacteria; order Chromatiales; family Chromatiaceae; genus Thiodiazotropha. The sequence goes on from JAHXHR010000032.1 coordinate 15,777, forward strand.
CGGTGAAATGGCCGATCTGTTGAAAACGCAGTTGCTCGTCGGCAGAGGCCCCGGCAAGCACGGGTTGCCCGCCTGGGTTGTAGACCAGGAAGAACGAGGCAGCGGTGGATTGGTTGTCACCGGTCCAGACGCCCTTGCCCCGGCCGTCGGCCGAATTGTCCACGGTGCCGTTGCTGGAGACCGAACCGTCGCTGAACACATAGAGCATCAGCGGGGTGCCGATACGGGCTGCATACTCCAGGCAGGCGCCCATGCACCGGCCGGCGCGGAGGTCGCGGATTTCCCCCACCGACCGGTTGCCGGTGTGGTAGTCATAGCCGCCCATGGTGATGGCGCCGGCCCCGGCATAACCGTTGATCACCAGCTTCATCACCGAGGCGGTCTTGCGGAATTCGCTGTCGCCGTCGAACTCCTCTTGGGTGAAGATCGGGCCGATGATGTCGGGATCGGCCGCTACGTCGAGGGCGGCCGGGTCACCGTAGCGGTCCACCAGGTCGGCACTCTTCACATAGCCGCAACGCACCAGCTCCTTCACCGCCTGATCGGTGGATATGCCGGTGTTGACGCTGTCGAGTTTCATGTCCGAGATGCGTTGCATGGCCTCCATCACCGCCACTGCATCGGATTGGTCCAGCATGCCCACCAGCTTACCGGTATCCACCAATCCCGTGGTGTCGCTCGGGCGGTCTACCTTGGTGGGGCGGACGGAGGGATCGATCTGATCCGCAGGCGCCACCGAGTTGCCGCCGGAGTCGGAACTGCGCGAGCCGATGAGGGTCAACAACTCTCCGTCCGCACCGCAGCGATTGATGGCGTACATTGGGTTGTGCGGGTTGTTGGCGGTGTCGTTTTCCGAACGGGCGGGGATCACGGCGCCATTGATGTTCGCTCTGTTGCCGGCCGAGACCCGCTCCAGTATCCCACGCAGAAAAGCGCTGTCCGCATGAAAGGAGAGGCCGAGTTCGCTGTTGATGAAATCGTTCAATCCGGTATCGGGATTGGTGATCGAGGGCACCATGTCGCCGGGCAGGCCGAGCCGGCTGTAACCGGCGGTGGTCAGGAAATCAAGTTGTCCGCCCTGGCCCCCCACCAGCACATTGGATCCGGCAATATTGGCGCCGCCCGCCAGGTCAAAGCAGATGAAGGGGATCTTGCCGCCGCCAAGGGTATCGATGCCGCAGCCATTCTTCAGTGCTTCGAGATCGGAAGAGAGCGCCGCCCTGGCTTCGCCGGGATTGGCGAACAGGCCGAAAAGAGAGGGTGCGGTGACCGCGCCCAGGCCCGCCATCAGCCCCTGGCGGATGAAATCCCGGCGGGTGACGGGACGGGGGTGGTCGGAATGCAGCAGCGGGGCATCCGGCGAGAGGTTGTTCACTTTTCTGCGCATGATCTGGTTTCCGTCTGGTATCTCTTCTGTCTTTAATTACTGCAGCAAAACCACGGCGCTGCCGAGGAGCGAGGCACAGGTGGCCTTGGCGGCCTTTGCGGTGCGGTCGGCCGCACAGGGACCACTGCACCGAGCCAGGCCGACGCTGCCGGTCAGCAGGTTCATCAGCTCGCCCTCGACCAGGGCTGGGGCGGGCTGAGTGGTGATGTCCCGTCCCATGAAACGGTCGAGCAACGGGGCCACGATCTGGCTTTGCCATGCCGATGCCGGGATGTCGTTGGCATTGGCGTTGAAATCGAAACCGGGAAACAGGCCGGTGCGCAGGCCGGCGTCATCGATCAGGGCGCTGCAATACTCGATGGCCAACTGGGATATCGCCACCTGATGGGAGGAGAGAAAGCCGTTGATATCCTCAGCCGAGGGAAGCTGTTGGCGGATCGTGGTATAGGTGGTTTGTACCGCGCTTTGGGTGTGACTGACCCCGGTCAGCGTCGCCATGGTGGCGTTGATTTCATCGAAGGTGCGAAGGCCGACTTGAGATGCCGGTTCGGCATCCGCCGGGGATCCCGGCGGCAGCACCGCCGGTTCGGTGTAGACATGGGTATGGGAGCCCAGTCTTTCGAAGGTGAGGAAGAACTGGTCGCTATTGACCCCTTTTTCAGTGGCGATGGTGGTGCCGGTGGAGGAGAGCAGTTGACCGTTGGGGGTGTATTCGCTGTCGCTGATGGTCGTCGCCAGATGGGTGTACGCCTGGCCGATTGCCGCTTCCTTGCCGTTGATGCCGATGCGCATGCCTTCCAGGGGGATGGACCCCGGCAGGACCGTTTCGTCGAGACTGATGAATTTCGGCCGGCGGAAAAGATAACTGTAGTTATCGAACTGGCTGACCTCGAACATGACATAGCTCTGGGGAAGCTCGACCCGTTCGCTGACGTTGAACAGCAGGAAGTACTTCTCACCCACCCCGGCCTCGAAGTTCTGTTGTATCTGCTCCTGGGTCAGGGCGCGATTATGGATGGCCAGCAAGCGGATCTTACCCTGCCAGGGACGGTTGCTGGAGGCTTCGTTGCCCAGCACCAGGGCATAGCTGTCGTCCCAGTCGTTGAGGTTGCCCGGCGCTGTCTCGTCCTGATCGTCGGTGAACACTCCGTCCACATACAGGCGGCGTCCGTTGGTGGGATCGAAGGTGGCGACGACGTGCTGTTCGGTGGCTTGCAGATCCTCGTCGTCGTCCGCGGTGGAGTGGGCCGGTTCGCCATTGCCGTCGGTGGTGCTGGAACGGTGCAGATAATTATAGTTATAGAGGGTTTGTCCCAGGGTGAAATTACGCACATCGGTGCCTGCCGAGTAGCTGATGATGCGCGCCGGACCCTCCTGGGTCACATTCGCCGGCACCAGCCAGGCTTCGATGGTGTACTCGCCGGTGGCCTGAACCAGTTGCCCGAGCTTGCGGCTGTCGCCGGTGCTGCCCTGGGCCTTGCCGTTGTTAAAGTCGAGGCCCCAGCCCTCTACCCAGGAGACATCGCCGCTGATGGTGAGATTGATGGCGGGATCGACGCCGCTGGTGTCGTAAGCGATGCCGTCGCTACCGGTCTTGAATTCATACAGCGCGACGATGTCGTTCTCCTGACGGCTGCCGCCACTGGCCACTGTCCCTTCCGGCAGGGTCAGGGCACGGCTTACCACCAGGGCGGGATCGACCGGGGTGGGCGAGATGCCGCCGGCCATGTCGGCAATGGCGGTCTCCATCTCCAGGGCGTTATCCGGGCAGTTGTCCCAGCAGTTGTGGAGTTCGATCAGACGCTGCACCAGCCGGGAGTTGAGGGGCGTGTCCAGGTCGATGGATATCTGCGCCATGGCATACGCGGCGCCCACGTCGGCTCCGGCGAAGTAGGGGGATTGGGGCGACGCGGCATCCTCTGTATGGCATTCGGCGCAGTAGCGGGTGAGCAGCGGGTGGACATGGCTGGCGAACAACGACGGATCCTCAGGGAAGACCTTGCTTTCACCCACCACATTCTCGGGCGGGGCCTCGAGTTCGATCTGCCTGCCGGCACCGCTGCCGGCGCCGACCCAGGATTCGATATAGCTGGTGATGATGGTGGCGCAAGCGCTGTCGCTGGCTTCCCAGCAGTTATGCCCGCTGGCGACCTTGGTGACCAGGGAGGATGCGTCGGGCTCCTCTCGATTCACATGGGGAGTGGCCGCCTCGTAAGCCTGGTTGACGTCATCTTCACGCACAAACAGCGGCGCCTGGCCGCCGGCATTATTATGGCATGCGCCACAGCGGTTCTGCGCCCGCAGGGGCTCCCACACGCTGACGCGGAAGCCCTGTATGTCCGTGGTGCGAGCAGCCGGGCCGTTATAGGTGCTGGAGGTGACGTTGGTCTGTTGTTGAGTCTCGGTAGAGACCCCGTCCTGACAGGCCTGGAGCCCCGCCAGCGCGATGACCGGTATGATGGCTGTGATGAGTTGTTTCGCCCATCCTCGTCTGTTGTTGTCCCGTTTCAGCATGATCATGCTCTTGGCTCAATCCCCTGCACAATAGACGGCCGTCTCAGCGAACACGCGCTTCATGTTGTAGCCGGTTTTGAAATTTTCGGTGATTTCGGCGATGCGGGCGCGGTCGGCGCTATCCACCGGTGGGCGCAGGCAGACCGCCTGGAAGGCCTTGCTGACCTGACATTCGGCGAAGGCGTGGCTGTTCGCCAGCTCCTCTCCCATGGATTTCGCCCCCATCCCGGAACCGGGCAGACTGGGATCCCAGCCGAGCAGGGAGTTGGACCCCTCTCGCCAGTAGTTGTCCCAGCGGTCGTCAGGGGTGGCATAGCCGTCTTTGAAGACGCTGCTGTTGATCAGGTACTTCGGCTGAACGCTACCCGGTGTGTAGACGAGTCGGCCGGTCTCCAGGTCATTGATGTATTCGTAGTTGTAGTAGGCATAGGCCTGGGCCAGGGGCTCCATGCCGGCATGGCAACCCACGCAGTTGTTGAAAAACACTCGGCTGTCGCCGCCGGGGCTGCGGGAGGCGTCCTGGCGCACCCGGCCGCTGGAGCGGGTCGGGTCCTTGATGAGGTCAAGATCCTTGCAGAGATGATTGAGCATGGTGAAGCGAAACATGGAGCGGTTGGTGCCGTCGATGAAGAAGGCCCTGGCGGCGGCGCGGCTGGTGATGACACCGGCGGTGCCTTCAGGGGGGAGACCGGTAACGCTCGACTGGGTAGCCCTTTGCAGCCCATCCTTGAGATTCACGCCCTGGGTCTCCATCGCTTGATAGTGGTCGTTGTTGTCCCTGGAGTAGGCGGGGGCGTTGCCGCCGATATAGATGATGTCGGCTGAAAGCAGTTGGTTGAACGGCACTTCGTCGCGCACCATGCCGATGACTGTGGCGGAGTAGTCGTTCAACGGGGCAAACGGCGTCTGCTCCTCATTGGTCCAGGGGGTGGCCCAGTTTTTCAGGGTGACATTGTAGAAATCGGGGTTCTCGACGGCGAGCATGGCGGCAGCCAAGGGGTCGTTATTGTCCTGGATTTCGCTGACCATCTGTGCCAGGGTGTCGGCGCTCGGCGGTACGCCGGCAATCCGGTCGTGAATACGCTTGGCCTGTTCGCGCGGACCGGCCGACGCGGCTGTGGCGCAGAGCAGCGACAACATTAACGCAAGGACTTGCAGGGGGACGCCTCTACTCGCATGTTGGTGCGTGGATTGACTCGGTCCTGACATGGTGAATACGCCCCTGATCCAGCTAATCATCAACAAAATCCCAGGTGTTCCAGGGATTGTATGCGGTTGTTGTTTTCTTAACCATCTATGGTGGTTGGTTGTGTTGTCAATACGAAGTGACGAATCCGTGACTTCTGTTTGCTTGGGTTGTGAACTCGAACACTGATTGGGGGCTTTGTTACTGTAGACTCTCAAGTTCATGATTTTACAAGACGATAGCAACAGATAATCACTAAAAGTACAATGCGGCTTGAACCGAGCTTGTGCTATCGGATCGCCGGGGAACCTGCCAGTCAATGAAACCAGCCAATCGCACGACATCCTTCACAAATGTCTGCGCGATCCTGTTTATCTTCGTGCTGACGGGGTGCGGCGGTGGGGACAGCCAAGACACTGACCCGGTGGTGGTGGACTATCCGGTTGCCTATGTAAAACGGCCGGTGAGCGAGGCCGAAAGCACCGACATTCGGCTGAGCCAGGCCTCGGAGATGGGTGGCGACCTCTATCTGAAGGATTTCGCCTCCCCCGGCGCCGACGAGACCAATATCACGGGTTCGGTAACCGGCGGAGCCGGCGATGTGCGTGATGTCTCCGTCTCATACGATGGTGCGAAGTTGCTGTTTTCCTTGCGTCTGCCTCTGATCGAGGACGCAGAGCCGGAAGATCAGCCGACCTGGAACGTCTGGGAATATGACATCCAGGCCCGTTCCCTGAGGCGGATCATTGCATCGGACATCACCGCAGAAGACGGCCATGACCGCTTCCCCCACTACCTGCCGGACGGGCGCATCGTCTTCTCCTCCACCCGTCAGCGACTCGCCAAGGCGCGCCTGCTGGATGAGGGCAAACCGCAATATTTAGCCATCGAGCGGTCTGTGGACGAGCCGGCCATGGTGCTGCATGTGATGAATGACGATGGCAGCGATATCACCCAGATATCGTTCAACCGCAGTCACGATTTCTCGCCCAGTGTGCTTGCCAACGGTCAAGTGGTGTTCAGTCGCTGGGACAATGCGGACGGCGACAACGCCATCCATCTCTATCGCATGAACCCGGACGGCACGGAGTTGGAGTTGCTGTATGGTCTGAACAGTCATGAAACAGGCACCGCAGGCAGCACCGTGCAGTTCATGCGGCCGCAAGAGATGCCGGACGGTCGAATCATGGCCCTGTTGCTGCCCTTCGACGGCGCCGATGAGGGTGGCGATCTGATCATTATCGATACTGCCGATTATGTCGATAACGAGCAGCCTACCTGGGAGAACACGGGATTGACCGGTCCCGCTCAAAGCAGCGCCACGGCGCATCGGGTCAACACCGACGGCACCCCCTCCATGGGGGGGGGATTGCGTAGCGCCTATCCCCTGTATGACGGCACCGACAGGTTGCTGATCAGTTGGAGTCAATGTCGCCTGCTGGAGGAGGGTCGGATCGTTCCCTGTACCGAAGAGCGTCTGGCCAACCCGGATGCGGAGCCGGCGCCGCCCCTATACAGCCTTTTTGTCTATGACGGATCGGAGCAGACCCAGCAACCCATCGTGAAACCGCAGGAAGGTGTGATTTTTACCGATCCGGTGGTGGCCGTTGGGCGTTCCCTGCCGATCATCCGCCACGATAAAACGGCCGGCATCGATCTCGATCCCTCACTGGTGGCCGACAAGGCCGGTCTGTTGCATATTCGCAGCGTCTACGACCTGGATGGCGTGGATAGCGCCGATCCGGATATTGCGACCCTGGCGGACCCGGCCCAGACATTAGCGGCGGATCGTCCGGCGCGATTTCTGCGCTTGGTCAAGCCGGTCACCATACCGGATGAAGATGTCCTCGATTTCTCCGCCGGCGCGTTCGGGGTTACCGGCCGGTACGGTATGCGCGAGGTGATCGGCTATGCGCCGATCGAGCCTGATGGATCGGTGCAGGTTAAGGTGCCGGCCAACGTGCCTGTCAGCTTCAGCGTGCTGGATGCGAACGGGCGGCGGACCGGACCGGCACATCGCTTTTGGTTACAGTTCAGCCCCGGCGAGGTGGTTGAGTGCATCGGTTGCCACGAGGCCGACAACCCCCTGACCCACGGCCGCCTGAGCGCGGCGCCCCCCAGCGTCAATAGCGGCGGACCGGGTGGCGGCCTGCCGTTTCCCAACGGCAATCCCGCACTCTGGAGTGATGTCGGGGAGACCATGGCAGAGTCCCGCAACAGGCTGCAATGCAGCGCGGGGGCCTGTGATCCGAGCATGGACCTGCGGTTCAGCGATGTCTGGACGGATCCCGCCGTCAGGGACATTGACCCGGCAATCGCCTATCGTTACGCCGACCTGGATAGCGCGGATCCCCTGAGCAACGCCATCTGCGCAACCGATTGGAACGCACTCTGTCGCGCCATTATCCACTATGAGCAGCATATTCACCCGCTGTGGAGTCTACCGCGCCCGGTGTTCGACGCCATGCAGACCCAGATCGACGACCATACCTGTACAGCATGCCACGATACGGATGATGCAGGCGTTACCGTCATCCCGGACGCCCAGTTGGATCTGAGTGACGGCCCCTCCGAAGATGAGCCGGAGCATTTTGCCGCCTACCGGGAGTTGCTGTCTGCCGATAACATGCAGGAGCTGGTGGGTGGTATCCTGGTCGATATACTGGCGCCTGCGACGGATGGGAACGGCAACCAGCTCTTCGAGGTGGATGAGAACGGTGAACCGGTGTTGGACGCGGATGGCAATCCGATTCCCCTTCCCGATGTGCCTGTCCCAGTCCCGGGTGGGGCGCCCATGCAGGCCGGTTCGGCCGGCGGCGGCCGGTTCTTCGGGGTTTTCGATGCGGGTGGGGCCCATGCGGGGTATTTGAGCGATGCGGAGAAGAAATTGATCGCAGAATGGCTGGATATAGGCGCACAGTATTACAATGACCCCTTTCTTGCCCCTCTGGATAATTGAGTTTGAGCTTAAAAAGGTTAATGCGGTGCCTCCGGACCGGCTGGCTGTTCATCTGGCTGGCGCCGGTAATCGGTCATGCAGAGGACGGCTATCAGCGTGTCGAGGTGGCCGCGCCTTATCTCGAAATGCATACCGGCCCGGGAGAGTCCTATCCGATCGATTATGTAGCGGAACGGGGCGAGTGGGTCGAGATTCGCAAGCGCCGCACCGACTGGTTCCAGGTGCATACCCGGCGCGGCCGGTCAGGCTGGGTCTCTATTCGGCAGATGCGCCGAACCCTCACCGAGGATGGGTCGCCATTGCAATTGCGCTCCTATTCCCAGGATGATTTCCGGGAACGCAAGTGGGAGTTCAGCTTCTACGGGGGGGATATGGATGGAGCCGCTTTACTGGGGCTCTACGGGGGCTACTCGTTCAATGAGAATCTCTCCACCGAATTGAGCTTTTCCCAGGCCCTGGGCGACTACTCCAGTGAGTACCTGTTTGACATCAATCTGCTCTCACAACCCTTCCCCGAGTGGACCTACAGCCCGTTTTTCACCCTCGGCGGGGGGATGATCCGCACCAAGCCGAAATCGACCCTGGTGCAGACGGAGGATCGCACCGACTCCACGGCACACGTCGGGGTCGGATTGCGGGTCTATCTGACAAGACGTTTTTTCTTGCGTGGGGAGTTCCGCCACTACGCCGTTTTCACCAGCCGTGATGACAATGAGGATTTTGACCAGTGGAAAATCGGACTCGGTTTCTTTTTTTGAGTACAGCAGCCCTGCTGGGGACAGTGACGCTCCTTCCCTGCGAGGCGGCTGAGACCCTTGGCGAGAGCCTGCGCGAGGAGTTGCTGGTAGAGCCCGAAATTGCCCGGCGTGAGATTAGGGAGCCAGAGATCGACGCAGAGGATTTCGAAGTCGGCGCCTATGTCGGTCTCATGAATATCGAGGATTTCGGCACCGGCGTCCTGTACGGAGCCCGCTTGGCCTATCACGGTACGGACGCCATCTTCCTGGAGGCCGCCATCGGCGCCGGCAAGGCGGAGGAGACGAGCTACGAACGGCTCAGCGGCGATGTGCGGTTGCTGACGGATAGTGAACGCAAGCTGACCTACTACAGCCTGTCGGCCGGCTATAACATCCTCCCAGGGGAGGTGTTTTTGGCTGGTAAGTACGCCTACAACAGCCAGTTCTACCTGATTGGCGGGATAGGCAGCACCCGTTTCGCCGGTGACGATGAATTCACCGTCAATCTGGGCGCCGGCTATCGACTGCTGATCAACGATTGGTTGACCCTGCATCTTGACGCCAGAGACCACATGTTCGAGTCGGATCTGCTGGGAGAGACCAAGACCACCCACAATTTCGCACTGCATGGCAGCCTGACCGTTTTTTTCTGAGGAAAACAGTGATGATCAAATACCACCAATTCAAACACCGGCTGAAATGCGGCTTGTTGACAGGGCTGCTGCTGATCGGTTGCGGGCAACTGTCGGCGGCCGGTTCGACCCAGCCGGCGCCGGATTTCACCCTCAAGAGTCGAAGCGGTGAAAACATCAAACTGAGCGAGCTTCGCGGACAGGTGGTGATGGTCAATTTCTGGGCCTCCTGGTGTGGTCCCTGTCGCCAGGAGATGCCCCTGCTTCAGCAACTGTACGAACGCTATCAATCCATGGGGTTTACGCTCCTGGGGGTCAATGTGGACGAGGAGCGCGCCGCTGCGGATAAAATGCTGCGGGACATCCCGGTGAGCTTTCCGATTCTCTATGATGACAAAAGCCGGGTGAGTAAGGGCTATCGGGTGAAGGCCATGCCGAGCACCTTCATGATCGACCGGGACGGTCAGGTAAGGTATCTGCATAAGGGTTATCAGCCGGGCTATGAAGAGGATTACCAGCAACAGATCCGGGAATTGCTGCGCGAGTGAAGCCATGAAGCCCACCCATGTGATAGCCAGGATACTCCTGCTCGGTCTGCTGCCCCTGCTGGGTTCGGGTTGCAGTGTCGAGCCCTGGGTGCAGCCCTACGAGCGAGCCCATCTGGCCGATCCCATCATGAGTTTCGAGCGGGACCCCGTTGCCGGCGCCTATCGGCATCATGTCCACCAGACACGGGAAGCGGCCCGTGGCGCCGAAGGGGGCGGGGGAGGTGGCTGTGGCTGTAACTAGTGCTGAAGGCGCTGTCAGAGGAGCGTCGGGATGGCTGATCCCGTCGTCACTCCTGCTGCTGTTATTCAGTGCCGGCCTGCACGCCACGGTGCTCCCTGAAGACCGGGCGGATGTGATGTATCATCGTTACGATGGCGGCGGCGTTGAAGTGGACGGCCCTTCGATCCTGGTGCGGAAATCGATCGGCCATAGCCTGTCGTTGAGCGCCAACTACTATGTGGATTCCATCTCCAGCGCCTCGGTGGATGTGGTCAGCACCGCTTCCGCTTATACCGAAGAGCGTACGGAAACCAGCCTGGCGATGGATTACCTGCACAACAAAACACTGATGAGCCTGGCGTTTACCAAGAGCGACGAGAGCGACTATCAGGCAGAGACCGGCAGCTTCAGCATCAGTCATGACATGTTCGGCGACCTCACCACGGTCTCTCTCGGGTATGCCGTGGGTAATGACGATATCAGCCGGAATGGGGATGATGAGTTCGCTGTATCAGTGAAAAGGCAGAACTACCGGATCGGACTCAGCCAGATCCTGACCAAGGAGAGTATCCTGGGCATCAACTGGGAGACGATTACCGACGAGGGCTTTCTGAATAATCCCTACCGTTCCTATCGTTTCCTCGATCCATTGAGCGAGAAGGGGTTTGGCTACCTGCCCGAGAAGTATCCCCGCACCCGCACCAGTAACGCACTGGCATTACGCCTGAAATACTACCTGCCCTACCGCGCCGCCCTGAGTAGCGAATATCGCTATTTCAACGATACCTGGGGTATCAGCGCGAACAATCTGGAATTCGCTTATTCCCACCCCCTGGAAAAGGATTGGGTGTTCGATCTCCGATACCGTTATTACACCCAGGAGGCGGCCGATTTCTACAGCGATCTCTTCTCCCGTCAGGATGAACAGAATTTCCTTGCCAGAGATAAGGAGTTAAGCAGCTTCCATAGTCACAGCTTCGGAGGCGGGGTCAGTTACGCATTCAAACCGGCCGGATGGGGGTTCATCGATCGTGGCAGCCTCAATTTCTCGCTCGACTATATCCGCTTTAGCTATGACGATTTCCGCGATCTTACCCATGGCGGTGTGGTTGGCGGGGAACCCCTCTATTCCTTTTCCGCCCATGTCGTCAAGGCCTATCTCTCAATCTGGTACTGACACGCATTCGGGCCAGTGAATCCGGTGACGACACTATCGGTGCGGCAGGGACGCGCCCTACCAAGAACATTGCGTAGGGTGCGGCTCTGCCGCACCGGACCGGTACTTCCGGGACGGATAATAGCCAACTGTGCCGCCGGCCCCTGTTTCTTGCCGTCTTCTGTGTCATAATCGGCCGCTGATTTTTTCAGCGGGCCAGGATCTGCCTGGCGGACTTTTTCATGACCCGATTGAGAGGTTGATAGAAATGAGTTTTTTTATTTCTGAGGCATTGGCTGAGGGGCCGGAAGCGGCGGGACAGGCGGATATGATTACCGGATTTCTGCCACTGGTGATCTTCGGCGCAGTGCTCTATTTCCTGATGATCCGTCCGCAGGTCAAACGCCAGAAAGAGCATAAAAAGATGGTCGAAGCCCTGGGCAAAGGGGATGAGATCATCACCTCGGGGGGGGTTGCCGGAAAAATCACCGATATGGGCGAGAACTTTATCCTGGTAGAGATTTCAGATGGGACCGAGGTGAAGATACGTCGCCAGGCGGTGGATACCGTATTGCCCAAAGGTTCTCTAAAAGAACTCTAGCTCGCATTTTTCACCGAGTTCCTTTTAACCTGATTGAAGCTAAAAACCGTAGTTGACCGCTCCATTCTGATACTAACCTACTGATATGAAAATTATTAACTTCGATTTGCCTGTTCACCGGCTGGGTGAACCACGCTACGGGGCGAATGGCACGCTTGCGGTGGCGCATGGCTGCGTTGCAACGCCTTGGAATAGCATGACTATTCCGCGTTGTTGCGCCTTGCCCTGCACCCCCGCAAGCGCACACTTCGCCCCGTCCAGCTGCGGTTTTTAGGTTGGAAGCACAATGAACCGATATCCTCTTTGGAAAAATTTGCTGGTTCTCACGGTGGTCCTGATCGGTGGGCTCTTCGCCCTACCCAATCTCTTCGATCAAGACCCCTCCATGGAAATATCCGCCTCGCGTGACGCCGTGATCAATCAGGCGACACTGTTGCGCGTCGAGCAGGCGCTGCAACAGGAAGGCTTGGCGGCGAAGGGTATGGCGATACGAAATAAAAAGTTGCTGGTGCGCTTCAAGAGTTCCGAGGATCAGCTCAGGGCGATGGATCTGGTCACTGTTCTGCTCGGTGAAAACTACACCCCGGCCTTGACCCTGTCACCGGATCTTCCCGATTGGCTGGTCGCTCTTGGGGCCGAACCCATGTACCTCGGTCTCGATCTGCGCGGCGGCATTCACGTGCTGATCGACGTGGATATGGAGGCGGCGATCGAACAGGCGGCGGAACGCTACAGCAGCGATATCCGCACCCTGTTGCGCGAGAAGAAGGTGCGTTATGCGCGCATCAGCCGCGACAACGACCTGGTGATGGTGAAGTTCAATACCGCAGACAAGCGTGATCAGGCGGCCGATATGATCGGCAATGAATTTCGTTCCCTGAACCTGGAGAATCTTGATGAAGCGGAGGCATTTTTTGTCCGTGTCGCCCTCTCCCCGACTGAGAAGCAGGAGGTGCGGAAATTCGCCCTGCAACAGAACATCACCACCCTGCGCAATAGAGTCAACGCCTTGGGCGTCGCCGAACCCCTGATCCAGCAGCAGGGTGAGCGACGCATTGTGGTGCAGCTTCCCGGTGCACGGGATCCGGCGAAGCTGAAAGAGATCCTGGGCGCCACCGCCACCCTGGAGTACCGCCTGGCGGATACCGAACACAGCGTCGAGGATGCGGTGAACGGTCGCATACCCCCCGGTTCCAACCTCTACCATGAACGCAACGGTGCTCCGGTGCTGCTGAAGAAACGGGTGATTGTCACCGGCAATCAAATCGTCGATGCCTCCTCAGGGCTGGATCAGCGGTCGGGGCAGCCGGCGGTCTTCGTCAGCCTGGACGGCGTCGGCGCCAAACGCATGCGACGCATGACCAACGAGAATGTGGGTAAGCCGATGGCGGTGGTCTTCATCGAAAACCGCACCACCACCCGCATGGTGGATGGTAAACCGGTGAAGGTGAAGCGGAAGGTGGAGGAGGTGATCTCCATCGCCAACATCCAGGAACCCTTCGGACGACGTTTTCAAACCACGGGACTCGGTACCACCGAAGAGGCCCGTGATCTGGCCCTGTTGCTGCGCGCCGGCGCCCTGGCGGCCCCCATCGAGATTGTCGAGGAGCGCACCATCGGACCCAGTCTGGGGCAGGATAATATTGATCAGGGCTTTATGTCGGTGATGATCGGCCTGGCCCTGGTGATGGTGTTCATGACCTTCTACTACCGGGTGTTCGGACTGGTGGCCGACATGGCGCTGATGATGAATCTGGTGCTGATCGTCTCCATCCTTTCATTGTTGCAGGCCACCCTGACCCTGCCGGGCATTGCCGGCATCGTCCTCACCGTAGGTATGGCGGTGGATGCGAATGTGTTGATTTTTCAGCGTATCCGCGAGGAGATCGCCAACGGCATCTCACCCCAGGCAAGTATTCAGGCCGGCTATGAGAAGGCATTCTCCACCATCATCGACGCCAACATCACCACCTTGATCGCCGCCGTCGTGTTGTTCAGCTTCGGCACCGGACCGATCAAGGGATTCGCCATCACCCTGGCGATAGGCATTGCCACTTCCATGTTTACCGCCATCGTGGGGACCCGTGCGGTGATTAACCTGATCTACGGTCGCAAGCGCGTTAAGGCGTTGGCAATTTAGTATGATGCACCACACATAAGAGTGTCCAAGTTATGCAGATCATCAACAAAGACTCGTATTTCGATTTAATGGGAAAACGCCATCTGGCGCTGATCTTCTCAGGCATGCTGCTGTTGGTCGCCCTTGGGGCGATCATCGTCCGTGGTCTCAATTTCGGCATCGACTTTACCGGCGGCACCCTGGTGGAGGTGGGCTATCCTCAGGCGGTGGCGCTCTCCGAGGTGCGGGAGGCGTTGAGCCAAGACGGCTTCGGCGATACCGTAGTACAGCATTTCGGCACCTCACGGGATGTGCTGGTCAGGCTAGCGCCGCGTGAGGATATGGCGAGTGCAGTGCTAAGCGATCGCGCCTTCAACGTCATGCAAGGGATCGATGCCGGGGCGGATCTGCGGCGGGTCGAATTTGTCGGCCCACAGGTCGGTGACGAACTGACAGAGGATGGCGGAATGGCGATGCTGTATGCCCTGATCGGTATCCTCATCTATGTGGGATTACGCTTTGAATACCGGTTTGCGGTCGGCTCGGTAATCGCCCTGGTGCATGACGTATTGGTCACCATCGGGTTCTTCGCCCTGTTTCAGGTGGAATTCGATCTCCCGGTGCTGGCCGCGGTTTTGGCGGTCATCGGTTATTCACTCAACGATACCATCGTGGTATTCGACCGTATTCGAGAGAATTTTCGCAAGATCCGCAAAGACGATAGCATCGACATCATCAATATTTCCATCAACCAGACGCTGTCCCGAACCTTGATCACCTCGGGCACGACCCTGCTGGTATTGATCGCCCTGTTCCTGTTCGGTGGCGAGATCATTCACGGGTTTGCGCTGGCTTTGATTGTCGGTGTGGTGATCGGCACCTACTCCTCCATCTATGTTGCGAGCAGCTCAGTCATTTCGATGGGGGTAAGCCGGGCGGACATGATGCCGGTCAAAAAGGAGGATGGTGAGCCGGACGAGATGCCCTAGCCGCTTTTTTTCAGGCCCGGGGTGGTTATGTGGTCGTCGCTAGAGAGTTCGGCATGAGCCGGACGCTCCCTCTCCTGTGGTGAAGCGGAGGCGGTCGCCGGCTGCATGCTGTTGCCCTGCAGATGCAGGGAGAAATCCCTTAATCCGTTCAACACATCGCGCATGATCAGTTCAAGGGCACGGTCGCTCAAGGCTTTGGGTTTGCTATGGTCTTCCGGCATTTGTACGTTCCGTTGTCCTATTGAGATGAGTCTCTTCATCCGAACTAACGGTTGCCGGCGCGCTTTCTTGAGGCGCTTCAGTCGGGTTTCCGGCAATTTGCGAACCGGGTTCTCAAGGGTGGGAATTAAGCGGTGAGTTTGTCATCCAGGTGGTGAAGGATGTGTTTCAGCATCGCCTTGTGGACCTTGATACCGCCGGCGATGACATTGCCGGTGTCGAAAAAACGTTCCCCGCCGCCGATATCGGTCACCAGTCCGCCGGCCTCTCTGACCAGCAATGCGCCGGCGGCAAAATCCCACTCTTGCAGGCCCAGTTCCCAGAAACCGTCGGTGCGGCCGGCGGCCACATAGGCGAAGTCGAGTGCGGCGGAGCCGGGGCGGCGAACGCCGGCGCTCGCCTTGATCAGGTCTCTGAGCATGCCCATATAGTTGTCGGTATGGCTGAAGTCCCGATAGGGCAGGCCGGTGCCCAGTAGCGCACCCTCCAACCCCTTGCGGCTGGAAACGCGGATCTTCCTGTCGTTCAGCAGGGCGCCTTCACCGCGGCCGGCGGTGAACATCTCCTCCTTCAAGGGATCGTAGACCACGCCGATTTCCAGACGTCCCTTCACCTTCAGGGCGATGGAGACGGCAAATTGGGGGAACCCGTGCAGGAAATTGGTCGTGCCGTCGAGGGGATCGATGATCCACTGGTAGTCGCTACCCGGGTGCCGGCCGCTCTCTTCCGCCAGGATGGCGTGTTGGGGGTATTTATCTCGCAGCACCTCGATAATGACCTGCTCCGCATTGCGGTCCACTTCGGAGACGAAATCGTTGCTGCCTTTGTCGGTTATGGTCAGCCGGTCGATACGACCGAAGTTGCGGGTGATGATCCGCCCCGCCTCGCGGGCGGCGCGTACTGCAATGGTTAACATCGGATTCATGGGCGGCGAGGATACAGCATGTGACGATGGGGATAAACTGTTTTCCCACGCCTGCTCAGGTGATTTTGAGTGGGTGTCTGTTTGGAACCGTTTAGAAACCTTCTGTTTAGAAACCTTCTGTTTAGAAACCTTCTGTTTAGAAACCCGTAGGTCACGTTGCGCAGCTACGTGACACCCCTATTGAGTCAGGTAGCCGCTCCGCGTCAACCTGACCTACTCCTACAATCGGTTTATCTATTCAGGTAACCTAGTATAGGACACTAGGGGGCGTTCTCAATTACCTGAGTGAGCGTGATTCTGAGTCATTTTTCGTGCCGGCAAGGCGCGATGAGGCGCAATAGTCATTC
>JAHXHR010000033.1:0-18795 GCA_025656505.1 Candidatus Thiodiazotropha sp. (ex Epidulcina cf. delphinae)
ATAAACAATTTAATAGCTCCGGGAAAGTTCAATGAAGCATAACAGATCATTGCCTTTAAAAACAGGAACTTATTACGTGCCCATTCCTAATTACCAGTTGTTATAACCGATACTACCAAGATTGCATGATGATACCATTGCCCGCCGATCTTCCCATCTCCGAGTATCAAGATTAAGCCAATAATGAATCCCATATACACCTTTATGGTATTGAGTAAAATATGATCCATAATTGCCAAGGGTTCCGGCGTGAGACTTTTCCGTATAAAGAATTCCGTTAACTGAGGGATTATTTCCTGGCAGCTCATAAAGGCCATTAGCACTATTGTAGTGGTACTCCCACTTATAATAAGGACTTGATGACGTCTTTCTTGCATGACTGGAAATAGTATAGAAATAATTTTTCACATTCGACCAGTCTAGGGTTATAGACTCCTTCGTTGCTGTCCCAGAGCAATCCCTGCTGACAAACCCTGGCCCTGCGATTGCACTAGACACCATAGCAGCTAAACAAACTAAAACTAAATAAACTTTTTCCATGCTAATCATCCTCCTCTGATAATCAATAAAATACTCCTCATTTATTCGCGCTCAACAACAAAACCTACTTCCGAACACAGGCTAATCGTAGCACGGATTTTCCATTATACAAGAAACCAATTTGAATGATATGGCAAGACTTTTCCGGACAAATAATGGGTCTATCCGGGTTTCCCCAAGGTTTTTTGCTGATTTTACTGCCCGGCTATTCT
The DNA here is from genome assembly GCA_025656505.1 of Candidatus Thiodiazotropha sp. (ex Epidulcina cf. delphinae). Classification (GTDB taxonomy): domain Bacteria; phylum Pseudomonadota; class Gammaproteobacteria; order Chromatiales; family Chromatiaceae; genus Thiodiazotropha. Next base: position 753 of record JAHXHR010000033.1, read on the forward strand.
ACTCAATGAATGGCTATAGGCGGTTGTTTTTCGTAAGCGGTAAATAAACCGCGTACTACCAACATCCAAACAGAGCCCCTACTATGCCTCCGTCATTCCGAGGAGGCAACCATGAAGACAATATCCACCCAGAAACACAGTGGTGGACCCCATTAGTCGGACATCATAGCTGAAATTATAAGTGTCTTCTGCGATTATTCTAACTGAAGAGGAGTAAGCAGAAGATGAGCAGAAAAAGACGTAATCATTCATCGGCCTTCAAAGCAAAAGTAGCCCTGGCAGCCGTTAAAAATGATCGGACATTGGCTGAACCGGCAGAACAGTTTGACGTACATCCAAATCAGATCCAGGATTGGCGCAAACGATTGCTTAACGATGCAGATCATCTGTTCGGTCGTGGGCGGCAATAGCGTGAAGAGACAGACGAAAAGGTAAAAGAGCTGCATGCCGAGATGGGCCAATTGACAATGGAACGGGATTTTTTAGAACACGGGCTGGAAAGGATTCACGGTCCGAACGGCAAGAAATGATCGCTCAGGAAGATCGATTGCCGCTCACCCGTCAATGTCAGTTACTAAGCTTGAATCGTTCGACGGTTTATTATCAACATGCCCCGGTATCCGATGAAGAGCTGACATGGATGCGCAGGATTGATGAGATGCATCTGAAACGACCATTCTATGGCAGTCGTCGTATCAGGGACTGGTTGCAGGATGAAGGCCATGCAGTAAACCGTAAACGTATTCAGCGCCTGATGCGGTTAATGGGTATTGCAGCTCTATTGCCCAGAAATGCCTACCCCAGTACCGCTTTTTTAGCGCTGGAAACTCATCTTGCAGACGCCTGGATGTCCGCCCCTTCAAGCGCTTCACCAAATCACTGATTGATAATCTCGAGGGATACTCTATATGGATATGATCCTTACTGACCACCCCTTTCAATATCTGAACATCCTCAGCATCACAGATTTGGATGATCAATTCACGACACCGCTTCTGAATATCTCCTCTCAGGACTGGATATCGATATTTCGTCACCCAGACCAAATGCACTATCAATATACTTACCGTATTGCCCGCTTCGCCTTTGCTCTTTCATGCTTCCTAGCCTAGGGGGCGTTCTCAATCATCGTTCGCGGCGTGATTCCGGCCCTTTTCCGCGCTGGCGGCGTTGCGATTCGTTGCAATAGAATGACTATTACGCCTCATCGCGCCTTGCCGGCACGAAAAATGACTCAGAATCACGCTCACTCAGCTAATTGAGAACGCCCCCTAGCATAACTGTGTAGCAGCTAAAGCCTTGCACTAAAGTGCATAGTTTTAACTAGCGGACTGAGACAATAAAAAAATAACAGAAAAAACAAATAGTTATAACCGGTCGCCAGGCGGAATGTCCGAACTGTAAAAATTCGGAAAAAACCTCGGGGAAACCCGGATAGACCCGAGAAGTTGATCAAAGCTGATGATTAGCGCTAAAGTTTCAGTATGACACAACGAGCATTCAATTCGGCAGACCGGCTTATCATCGGCCTGGACAAGACGATGCGCACCCTGTTCGGCCGCCCGCAGACAACTGCGCGCGCCAATCCGGCCAAGGATCTTTCCGAGGCCGATCTCAGTGAACAGGAGCGCGACCTAGCCGCCCGCCTGATGCGCATCAACCACACCGGCGAAGTCTGTGCTCAGGCCCTCTACCAGGGACAGGCGTTGACGGCAAAACTGCCGGAAGTCCGTGACAGCATGGAGCACGCGGCACAGGAGGAAAACGACCACCTGGACTGGTGTGAGACACGCCTGATGGAACTGGATAACCGCAAGAGCCTGCTGAACCCCCTTTGGTACAGCGGATCGTTCATGATCGGCGCTGTGGCCGGACTGGCAGGGGATCAGTGGAGTCTGGGTTTTGTCGCCGAAACGGAGCACCAGGTTGAGGCCCACCTCAACGACCATCTGAGCCGAATCCCGAAGCATGACAAAAAGAGCCACGCCATACTTGGGCAGATGAAAGAGGATGAGGCGCACCATGCAACGCTGGCATTGGAAGCCGGCGGCGCGGCGCTGCCCGAGCCAATCAAAACGGCGATGAAATTGACTTCTAGGCTGATGACAAAATCGGTCTACTATCTCTAGGGTGCTGTCTCATACACTAGCCCGCTTTAGGAAGAACCTTGACCACTTCGCTGTCGACCACCTGATGCCGGTCCGCCACGCTGACCTGGACGGCCAATGTCAGACCAAAACCGAGTATGACCAACACGAGAACCACGGTGAAAAAGTCGGGCTTACGATGATAGTGTTGTCTATTCATTTACCTTACCAAGCCTATTCAATGACTTAACTAAGATTATTTATGCCGTTCGCCAAGTTATCTTTGACCGGGTTCACGTTACCGTACAGCAATCAGTCAACCCGTCCAAAAGCGTCATCCGAAGGCCGTTACTGCGCATTCCCAACGCTCTCGACCGCACCCATTTCACTCAACAACATCGAGACTCGAGTGTGCTTGCCCCTGTTCGCCAAACCTAAGGCCGTATTCCCGGTCTGGTCGACGGCATTCACATCGGCGCCCCGCTGCAGCAACAGGCGCACAACCTCGAGATGGCCGAATGCCGACGCCTCCATCAACGGAGTAATCCCACGGCTATCAGCCAAACCCGCATCGGCACCGGCCGCCAACAGGGCCCTGGCGGTCAGGACATTGCCATTGAAGGCGGCGATATGCAGGACACTGCGCCCTGATTGGCCCATGCTGTTTGCATCGACACCCTGAGCCAGCAGGTCGTTGACCCGTGCGACCTCACCGGAGATGGCGGCCGCCACGAGCGCCCGTGTCTGTTGCGAAACGTCAGCCGCCCAGCCGATGTGACTCAACAATAATAGCAGAGATATCAAACAGGTTCTCATCACACACCCTGTCCCTAACCATGTATTTCACTTCTTATCGGCATCAGCTTTTAATTCTTGACCCATTGCACTCATCAGCTCCCCTCAGTAACCTTAGAGACCGGATAAGAAAACGATCGGGGTTGAGACGTAAATGGAAAAGGAATCACTGCACCATATCGAAGTAAAGGTTGAGACCCGTTACGTGGAGTCTCAATCGCTACCCCACGAACGTCGCTTTGTCTTTTCCTATACCGTGACCATACGCAACGACGGCTCGGCCTCTGCACGCTTGCTGAACCGCCACTGGATCATTACCGACGCCAACGGCAAGATTCAGGAGGTGCGTGGTGAAGGCGTCGTCGGTGAGCAACCTCAATTGAACCCGGGTGAAACCTTCCGCTACACCAGCGGCACCATTCTCGACACGCCGGTGGGCAGTATGCAGGGGAGTTACGACATGATCGATGGCCAAGGCAACCACTTCGACGCCTTGATCCCCCCTTTTTCGCTTGCCCGCCCGGGAAGCCTGCATTGAGCGCATGTTTCTCGCCCTGATCGGCGCCATTAGCGCCCTGCTGCTGTTGTCGAGTTGATGTCCATCTACGCCGTTGGTGATGTGCAGGGATGTTATGACGAGTTGCAACGATTGCTGGAACGTATCCGCTTCGATCCGGCCAGGGACAAGCTCTGGTTCGCGGGGGATTTAGTCAATCGGGGACCCAACTCCCTTGAGGTGCTGCGCTTCGTGAAGTCCCTCGGCAAACGAGCCGTCACCGTGCTGGGCAATCACGACCTGCACCTACTCGCACTCTCCCAGGGTAACCGCAGCCACTACAAGTACGGTGCCCTGAAGGATATTCTGCAAGCCCCGGACAGACAGGAGTTGATCGACTGGTTGCGCCACAGACCCGTGATGCACCATCACAAGAAAAAGGGCTATAGCATGATACATGCGGGCCTGCCGCCTCAATGGGATCTGACCACCGCCTTGAGCTGCGCCCGAGAGCTGGAGGAGACCTTGCGTGGCGCAAAATTCCATAAGTTCTGCCAGGTCATGTATGGCGATCAACCCGACCTGTGGCGTGAAGACCTCGACGGCATGGGTCGTCTGCGCTTCATCACCAACTGTTTCACCCGCCTGCGCTACTGCACCAGCGACGGCCGGCTGTCGATGCAGGACAAGGGTGCGCCGGACTCTCAAAGCAACGGCTCAGTCCCCTGGTTCACATCCCCCGGACGGCTGACGAAAAAAGATCGTATCCTGTTCGGCCACTGGTCGACCCTGGGTTATCGCAAAATCGGCAATGTCTGGTCCCTCGATAGCGGCTGCTTCTGGGGTGGACAACTGACCGCTCTGCGTTTACCCAGGAAAAAACAACCCAAGCCGATTCAGCACCCTTGCTCCGACAGACGATAATCCGACTATCAGGTCACCGGGTTAATCCTAAAACCGTAGTTGGACGGGGTGAAGTGTGCGCTTGCTGGGGTGCAGGGCAAGGGTTGCTCCTGCACATCCCTGTGCTTGCGACACTTGTGCATCCCTGCACGGCGCGCAACAACGCGGAATCGTCATGCTATCGCATCAATTCCAGAAAGGTATAGGCATAGGGATTCCTCTCGTCCGCTGGGTGGCTCTCACGACTAACCTCTTGCCAAGCCTGCCGGTCGATGGCCGGAAAATAGGCGTCACCTTCCACTTCAGCCTCTATCAACGTCAAATAGAGGCGATCCGCCCGAGGCATCATCGCCTCATAGAAGCGCCCGCCACCGACAATCATCACTTCAGGCGCTTCGCCGGCAGCCTGCAATGCAGCATCCATCGAGTGCACCAGGGTACAGCCCTGCGCCTGATAATCCTGATTGCGGGTCACCACGATATGTTGCCGGCCGGGCAGGATACCCGGCAGAGACTCCCAGGTACGGCGTCCCATAACAATGGGCTTTCCCATCGTTAGGGCCTTAAAGCGCTTCAGGTCGGCAGGCAGGCGCCAGGGAAGACGATTATTACGCCCGATCACCCTATTGCGCGCCATGGCCGCGATGAGGGAGATCATTTAGGTGGCGCTGAATGTTACAGTATCGATGACGAGGCACACTAGACGGCCACCGGCGCCTTGATATGGGGATACGGGTCGTAGTCGAGCAACTCGAAGTCTTCAAAGCGAAAACCGAAGATATCCCTGACCTGTGGGTTGATGCGCATCACCGGCAAGATTCGGGGCTCTCGCGCAAGCTGCAGTTCGACTTGGTCAAGATGATTGCTGTAGAGATGGGCATCGCCAAAGGTATGGATGAATTCACCGGGCTCTAACCCGGTCACCCGGGCCAGCATCATGGTGAGTAGCGCGTAGGAGGCGATATTGAAAGGCACGCCGAGAAAGATATCGGCGCTACGCTGATAGAGCTGGCAGGAAAGCCTGCCGTCAGCCACATAGAACTGAAACAGGCAATGGCAGGGCGGCAGGACCATATGCTCCACCTGAGCCGGATTCCAGGCGGAAACGATCAGGCGCCGGGAATCGGGGTTGTCCCGGATCCGTTGCACAAGCTGGCTGATCTGGTCGATTCGTCCGCCCTCGGGGGCCGGCCAGGAGCGCCACTGATAACCGTAGACAGGGCCCAGGTCGCCGTTTTCATTCGCCCACTCGTCCCAGATACTGACCCCGTTCTCCTTCAGATAACGGATATTGGTATCGCCCTTCAGGAACCATAGCAACTCGTGGATGATGGAACGCAGATGCAACCGTTTGGTTGTCAGGGCGGGAAAGCCGTCCCCGAGATCAAAACGCATCTGATAGCCAAAGACGCTAAGGGTGCCGGTGCCGGTCCTGTCCTCTTTAACGCCACCCAAATCGCGCACATGGCGCATAAGATCGAGATACTGTTTCATGCCTTCTTTTCCAGTTTAATAATACCTTGATTGAACCTAAAAACCGCAGTTGGACGGGGTGAAGCAGGGCAAGGGTCGCTCCTGCACATCCCTGCGCTTGCGACACTTGTGCATCCCTGCACGACGCGCAACAACGCGGAATCGTCATGCTGTTCCAAGGCGTTGTAACGCAGCCATGCGCCGCCGCAAGCGCGCCATTCACCCCGTAGCGTGGTTCACCCGGCAGGTGAATAGGCAAATCGAAGTCAATCGTTTGCCTATCAGTAGTTTAGTATCAGGATGGAGCGGTCAACTGCCGATTTTAGGCCTATAGGCCAAATAGAGCAGCAGGATACCGAACAGGATCATCGGCGCACTCAATACCTGACCCATGGTGACCCAGTCAGAGGCAATATACCCGATGTGCGAATCGGGTAAACGCACAAACTCAACGGCGAAACGAAACGCCCCGTAACAGACTAAAAACAGGCCGGAGACCGCCATTCGCGGTCTCGGCTTGGCGGAAAAAACCCACAAGATCAGCAACAGCAGAACCCCTTCGAGAAAGAATTCATATAGCTGGTTCGGGTGTACCGGTAGGGAGTATTCCGCATCCATCGACTGTCCGAGTCTACCGCACAACCCACCAGCCAGATCGCATGGAACCCGCATCCCCCAAGGCAAATCAGTCACCCCACCCCACAACTCCGCATTGATGAAGTTGCCGAGACGGCCGGCGCCCAGGCCGATGGTTACCAAAGGCGCGATAAAATCAGTGGCGTCAAAGAATGTGCGCCCTTCCTTGCGGGCAAAATACCACATGGCCAGCAACACACCCAACAACCCGCCATGAAATGACATCCCCCCCTCCCAGACCCTGAAGAGAGAGAGGGGATCGCTCAGAAAGCCGTCGAGACCATAGATAAAGAGATAACCGACACGCCCGCCCAGGACGACCCCGAGCACGATATAGAAGACGACATCGTCTACCTGGGCGGCGCTCCAGACCACACCCGGCCTTCCAACCCGCATACGACCCAGCCACCACCCCCCCAGAAAGCCGATCAGATACATCACCCCATACCAGTGGATGCTCACCTTCCCCAGGGTCAATATCACCGGTTCTATCTCGAGGTAGGTAATCATGGCAGGAAATGGTACCACAGGAACACCATTCGCCAATGCGACAGGAAATCGCAGATCAACAATTTCATGACACTTATAGCATGGTAAGATAGTGTGAAATTGGTCACATATTCCACTGGTAGTGGAATTTATTTCACAAGCGCCATGACGGACTTCTGCTGAGTGTCAAGTTTTTAATGGCTGCGCCGCTACCACGTATGACGATGCAAACCCCATCAGCATCCAACGGAAAGGACCATGAGCTACGTACACGCACAGAAATTTGAAACTTACATACCGCGGGAAATGGATACATTAGGCTCTCGATTACGCAGAAAAAGACGAGAACGAGGCTGGACCCAAGAGGAGCTGGCGCTTCGCGCAGGCACCAACCAGGCCGTTGTACAGAAGATAGAGAACGGTAAAAGCCTCCGTCCCAGGAAAATCGATGAGATCGCGCAGGTATTGGATGTCAATCCGGCCTGGCTGATGTTCGGCGAAACCACCTCCACGGTAATGGACGATGAGTCCGTCGAGGTTGCCAAGGCCTGGCGCAATCTGCCGGAACCCATTCGCAGTCGCATCAAACGGAACATTTTCGAACAGGCTTTACTCCATTCGAATAAGAAATAGCTCGCCTTCCTGACCGGGATAGCCCGCGCATCCCGGTGGTCCTCAGCGGGATTTTCTTTAGGATTCTGATTGCCAGTGCCGAATCGCCTTGTCATCGCTCTCTCTGGCACCTACCCAACGTTCACCATCGCTAGTTGTCTCCCTCTTCCAAAACGGGGCCTTGGTCTTGAGATAATCGATGATGAACTCGCAAGCCATAAAGGCTTCCTTACGATGACGGCCGGCCACGGCCACCAGCACGATAGGGTCTGACGGCAGCAGTTCGCCCACCCGATGGACCACCCGGCAATGTTGTAACTCCCAGCGCCTATCCGCCTCATCCACGATCTGCCGCAGGGCCTTCTCCGTCATACCCGGATAGTGTTCGAGGAACAGGCGATCGACCCTGGCTCCCTCATTGCTATCCCGCATCAGGCCGATAAACGTGACAATGGCCCCGATGGAGGGATCATCTGCGCGCAACAAGTCAACTTCACGATTGGGATCGAAGGGTTCACTCTGCACGCGCACGCTGTTCATCCTAAAAACCGCAGTTGGACGGGGTGAAGTGTGCGCTTGCGGGGGTGCAGGGCAAGGCGCAACAACGCGGAATAGTCATGCTATTCCAAGGCGTTGCAACGCAGCCATGCGCCCCCGCAAGCGTGCAATTCACCCCGTAGCGTGGTTCACCCAACCGGTGAATAGGCAAATCGAAGTCAATGATTTGCATATCAGTAGTTTAGTATCAGAATAGAGCGGTCAACTGCGGTTTTTAGGTTCATGCCTCAACCTCCGGTTACCGGCGGAAACAGGGCAACCTCGTCGCCCTCGTGCAACGGGGTCTGCCTGTCAGCCACCTCCTGGTTGACCGCCATCATCACCCGTTGGTTCTCCGCGAAGAGACGGGCCCAGGCATCTCCGCGCCCTCGGAGCCGCACCAGGAGATCCCCCATACATGACAAACCCTCGATCTCCAACTGCTCCGCATCGACACCGAGTTCTTCTCGGAAGCGGGCGAAAAAAAGTAACTGAATCATGACATCAACTCGCTGAACGGAATGAAGTCCACCCTGTCGCCTTGAGCTATCTCAGTCAGGGGAGGCAATACCGCAAGCCCATTGGCCCACACCACGGAACTCAACACACCCGATGAGCGGTTTGGATAGAGGCGGACCACGGCCCGGCCCTGTTCATCGAGTTCGAGACGCCCTCTGGCATACTCCCGGCGTTTATCCGTGGCGGGCTTCTCAAACCCCGCCGCCACCTTCAGCGGCGTCGGTGTAATCCCCCGCTTAACACCCTGCATACGCAGAATGAACGGCCTGGCGAAAACAGCAAAGGTGATAAACAGGGAGACCGGATTTCCAGGCGTACCCAGAAAAGGCGTATCGCCGATACGGCCGTAAGCCAGGGGTTTGCCGGGTCGACAGGCGATCTTCCACAAATCAAGGGAGCCAAGCCGCTCAACCGCCGGCTTGACATGATCCTCCTCGCCCACCGAAACCCCACCGGACGCCAGCACCAGGTCGGCCGCTTCGGCGCCCTGCGACAAAACGCCACAGGTAGCCTCCAGGGTATCTTCGACAATCCCCAATTGAATCACCTCGCAACCCAACCGCTGCAACAGACCCGTCAATGTGAACTGGTTGGAATTGTAGATTTCCCCGGATCCCAGTTCCTCACCCGGCATGACCAATTCATCGCCACTAGAGAAAACCGCCACCCGTAATCGGCGAAACACCGACATCTCGGCAACACCTACCGAAGCGGCCAATCCGAGATGTTGCGGCGCCAAACGAAGCCCTGCCGCCAATATTTCCTCCCCTTGCAGAATGTCTTCGCCGACCCGTCGGATATTGGCGCCCGGCATAGGCCTTTCCCTCACCGTGACTTCCTCGCCTTCCACCTCGCACACTTCCTGCATCACCACCGCATCGGCGCCCGGCGGCACCGGGGCGCCGGTGAAGATACGAGCCGCCGTCCCTTGCCGCAAGTCAGTTCCGGTCGATCCGGCCGGAATACGCTGGGCCACACGCAGCCCGGGCATCTGTGCCGTCAGATCCTGAGTATTGACCGCATAACCGTCCATTGCACTGTTGTCCCATGGCGGCACATCGACGCGGCTACTCACCGGCTCGGCCAGCACCCGTCCCAGCGCCTCGTTGAGAGACAAGGTCTCACGTTGGGTGATCGGTTCGGCCTGATCAAGCAGGAAAAGCAAGGCATCATCCACCGGTTTCAGGTGCGATTGATGACTATCGCAATCACAATCAGCCATCTCAGACCTCCAGCAAGCGGGGGAACATCTGGGCAAAATTACAGGGGCGGGTGCGCATATCGAGTTGGTCCTTGAGAATCTTGTCCCAGCCGGTCCGGCAAGCGCCCGTAGACCCCGGCAGGCAAAAGATCAACGTACCGTTCGCCAGGCCGGCAATCGCCCGCGACTGAATCGAGGAGGCGCCGATCTCCTCCAGGGAAATCGAGCGATAGAGCTCGCCGAACCCCTCAATCGCCTTATCGAACAAAGGCAACAGCGCTTCCGGGGTACTATCGCGGCCGGTGATGCCCGTACCCCCGGTGGAGACGATCACATGCACATCGCTGTCAGCGATCCAGCGTGAGACAACGGCCCGCATCCGGTAGATATCATCCGGCACGATAACCTTGTCCACTACCCGATGCCCCGCCTCGAGCGCCCGTTCTTTCAAGGTCCGGCCCGACTTGTCGGTCTCTTCGGTACGACTATCGGATACCGTCAGCACAGCCAGGTTGAGGGGAACGAACTCACTCTCTTTAAAATGTCCGGACATGGTTCTCTCTCGGTGGAATCAAATGAGTTATGCGTTTTCAGTATAATGTGTGTGCCGCGCACACGGCTTTTTACATTGATATAAAAAAGCTCGTGAGCGAAGCGAACACCACGACTCAAAACTCATAGTCGAATGCTTTCTCAAACCGGTGAGCAAGCTCCTCCGCTGCTACGAAATGATTCTGCGTTCCCGCCTGCTCTATCTTTATAGCGCCCATCAGCGCGGCGATCCGGCCAGTGGTCTCCCAGTCCATATCGTTCATCAGCCCGTATAACAGACCGGCGCGATAGGCGTCGCCACAGCCCGTCGGATCGACCACAGCTCTTACCGGAGCGGTGGGAATCGTATAGCTTTTACTGCGGGTGATGATTTCAGAACCTTCACCGCCACGGGTAACGATAACACCATCCACCATCTCCGCCAGTTGTTTCAGACTCTTGCCGGTACGCTCCCGCATCAACATCGCTTCATAGTCGTTGAAGGCCAACCAATCGGCCTGCTCGGCAAAGGTCAGCAGACTATCGCCATCAAACATGGGCATACCTTGACCGGGATCAAAAATAAACGGCACGCCACTGTCGGCGAACTGCGCGGCATGCTCGATCATGCCTTGCCGCCCATCCGGGGAGACCATGCCCAGGGTGCAGCCGTCAATCTTTGAGACATCGATCTGATGGGCCTGGTTCATCGCCCCGGGATGGAAAGCGGTAATCTGATTGTCGTCCTTGTCTGTGGTGATATAGGCCTGGGCGGTATAGCTCCCCGGTATCGCCAAGATCTGGTCACGACTGACACCGCACTCATCCATCCATTTGGCATAGGGGGCGAAATCATCGCCGACCGTACCCACCGGTTTTCCCTCGCCGCCCAGCATGTTCAGGTTATAGGCGATGTTCCCGGCACACCCCCCGAACTCTCGTCGCATATCGGGCACCAGAAACGAGACATTCAGGATATGCACCTGCTCCGGCAGGATGTGATGCTTAAAATGGTCTTGGAAGACCATGATGGTATCAAAGGCAAAAGAACCACAGATCAGGGCCGACATACTAAACCTCTTGTCGATTTCAGTTATTTGCTTGGCTACTCACTACCCTTCCAGGCCAAATCAAGTTCGCGGGCCGCACGCACATCGTCGAGCCGTCTCACCGGCATGGTATGCGGCGCCTGCTTGACCGTTTCGGGTTGGTTTTCAGCTTCTTGCTTGATGGTCCGCATGATTTCGACAAAATTATCGAGATCCTCCTTAGCCTCGGTCTCCGTCGGCTCCACCAATAAACACTCCGACACCAACAAGGGAAAGTAGGTCGTCGGCGCATGCACGCCATAGTCGAGCAATCGCTTGGCGAAATCCATAGTATTGACCCCCAACTCCTTGGCCTGTTTCTTCAATGTCAGAATGAACTCATGGCTGGCACGGCGCTCAGGATAGGCGGCGTCGAAACCGGCATCCATCAAACGCTTCAGCAGATAGTTGGCATTCAGCGTGGAAAACTCGGAAACCCTGTGCATGCCTTCACGACCCAATAGACGGGCATAGATATAGGCGCGAATCAACACCCCGGCATTGCCGGCAAAGGCCGAGAGACGCCCAATGGAATCGGGGCGATCCTCCTCCGTCAGCCAGCGATAGTCGCTGCCGTCGAAATCGACCATCGGCACCGGCAAGTAAGGCTCAAGCCGTTTCCCGACCCCGACAGGCCCGGCGCCCGGCCCGCCGCCGCCATGCGGGGTGGAAAAGGTCTTGTGCAGATTCATATGGATGACATCGAAGCCCATGTCACCAGGACGCACCTTGCCGAGAATAGCGTTCAGATTGGCGCCATCGTAGTAGAGCAGACCACCTGCGGCATGCACCAGTTCGGCAATCTCCTTGATACGACGTTCGAAGACGCCCACGGTTGAAGGATTGGTGAGCATGATACCGGCCGTTTGCGGCCCCAGGGCGGTCTTCAGCGCCTCGATATCGATATCGCCATCCGCGCCGGTGGGAATCTCCCGCGCCTTGTAACCACACATCACCGCCGAGGCAGGATTGGTGCCGTGTGCCGCATCGGGCACTAAAATCTCGCTTCTTGCGCTGTCTTCCCTGGCATCGTGATAGGCCCGGATCATCGCCACACCGGCAAATTCCCCCTGGGCGCCTGCGGCAGGGGTGAGAGATACCGCATACATCCCGGTGACGGTCTGGAGAATCTCCTGCAGTTCATAGAGGCAGGCCATGAATCCCTGACTGTGCGTATCGGGCGCCAGTGGGTGGCGGGACAGAAGCCCGGGCAGACTCGCCAGTGTGTTACAGGCCCGCGGATTATATTTCATGGTGCAGGAACCCAGTGGATAGAACTGGGTGTCGATGGAGAAATTCTTTTGTGACAAGCGGGTAAAGTGCCGCACTGCCTGCATCTCCGAGACTTGCGGAAGGCGTGGTTGTGTGCTGCGACGCATCTCCGCCGGGATATCCGTCGCTTCCGTCGTCTCCAATGGCGCCTGGGCCGTCGCCCGGCGTCCCTCTCTTGAATGTTCGTAGATCATGATCTTCTGTCACCAATCCGGCTTCAGCCGGCAGGGCGTCTGCACCTGCGACTGAATAACCCGTTCCAGCTTGCCCCGGTAGTTTTCGATATCATCCTCGTTGCGCAACTCCGTAGCGCACACCAACAGTGCGTCACCCAACTCCGGGTAATCGACGCTCAAATCAAAACCACCCAACACATTGTGGGCGGCCAGGGCACGCAGCGCTTTGTTCGCTTCGATCGGCAAGCGCAGCACCCGTTCATGAAACACGGCCCCCTCAAAAACCGGCTCTACGCCGGGAAGCGCGGTCAGCGCCTGTGTCAGCTTGCCTGTATTGGCATGACTGGCTGCCGCAACCCGCTGCAGACCTTCCGCCCCCATCAGGGTCATATGAATGGTGGCGGCCGTAACCATCAGACCCTGGTTGGTACAGATGTTGGAAGTCGCCTTCGAGCGGCGTATGTGTTGCTCTCTCGCCTGCAAGGTCAGGGCATAACCGGTTTTACCGTCCACATCGACCGTCTTGCCGATAATACGGCCGGGCATCTGGCGAACCAATTTGCCGGTACTACAGAGAAAACCGAAATAGGGGCCGCCGGACGCCAAAGGCGCCCCCAAGGGTTGGCCCTCGCCGCAACAGATATCAGCCCCCTGTTCCCCCCACTCACCGGCGGGTTTCAGCATCGCCATGGCAAGGGGATTCACCACCGCGATAGCCAGCATCCCATGCAGATGGGCCCAGTCGGTCAACCCATCCACCGCCTCCAATACCCCGAAAAAGTTCGGTTGCGGAATAACCAACGCAGCGAAATCCTCACCACCATGCTTTTCCAAATCCTCTCTGTCGATGAGGCCGGTATTGCCGTCATAGCCGACTTCGACCAGCTCGACCCGCTGGTTGCGCACGATGGTGCGGACCACCCGGCGATAGGCCGGGTGCAGACTGCGTGGCAACAGGATGCGTTTGGACTTCGACTTACGATTCCCCCGGACCGCCATCAATACCGCCTCGGCCAGGGCCGAGGCGCCATCATAGAGTGATGCGTTGGAGACATCCATGCCGATTAAGGCGGTCATCATCGACTGATACTCATATAAGAGTTGCAGCGTGCCCTGGCTCGCCTCCGCCTGATAAGGGGTATAAGCGGTATAGAACTCTCCACGGGTAGTCAGCTCCCAGACAGCCGCCGGGATATGGTGATCATAGGCGCCGGCGCCGATAAAACAGAGCGGCTGCCCGTCTATGCGGGCGCGCGCCTGCATCAGCCGGGAGACCTCCATCTCGGGCATGCCGGGTGGGATCGCTTCCAGTTCGCCGCAACGCAACGCCATGGGTATTTCGTCAAAAAGCGCATCGATATGCCCTACCCCGATGGTAGCGAGCATCTCTCGAATATCTTCTTCTGTATGGGGGATGAATGGCATGTCAGTAGTTCAGTATCGGAATGGAGCGGTCAACTGTCAGGTTAAAGGGCAACGGCAAAGCCTGTGTGACGGTTCACTCAGGCCCCTCACGCCTCCTCGGCCAGCAAAGCGTCATAACCAGCGGCATCGAGAAGGTTCTCAAGCTCACTGTTGTCAGTCAGTTTGATCTTAAACATCCAGCCGGCGCCGAAGGCATCCTCATTGATGGTTTCCGGGGCGCCATCCAGCACCTCATTGACGGCAATGACCTCGCCGGTTACCGGACAGTAAACATCCGAGGCGGCCTTCACCGATTCGACAACGGCACAATCGCTACCAACCTCGAGCGCCGTACCGACCTCGGGCAGGTCGACAAACACCAGATCTCCCAACAACGCCTGGGCATGATCGGTAATACCGATGGTGAAACTACCGTCGCCTTCATCTTTCAACCATTCGTGAGATTTGGCATAACGGCGGTCAGTAGGTGTATTGCTCATGTTTCTATCCTTAATGGAAAATAGTGACAGAGTAAAAACTCATTTTAGGTTGTTTTCCGGCTCGCCCGGCAACACTGAAAAATATAACGCAAAGAGCATCATCAAGCGCAAAGGACACAGAGAATATTGATCCATCAATCGACTTTGCGTTATAGCGCCCTGTTTGTCAGCTAAACAGCCTCTTGCCATTCCGCACGAAAGGGGGCTTGACCACTTGCGCCTGCACACGCTTACCACGAATCTCGACCTCGCAGGTCTCACCGATATCCGGTTCGACACGGGCTAAGGCGATGGATCGCTCCAGGGTGGGGGCGAATCCGCCAGAGGTGATCTCGCCGATCTGCCGCTGCCCGACAAACAGTTTCAGATGGTTGCGCAGCACCCCACGCCCGACCAACAACAAACCGACGAAGCGTTTTTTTTGCGGATACTTACGTTGCCGCCCCAAGACCGGGCGGCCGATAAAATCACGATCTTCAGGCTCCCAGGCGATGGTCCACCCCAACCCCGCCTCTAATGGGGAGGTCTCCTCGTCCATGTCGGAACCGTAGAGGTTCATGCCTGCTTCCAGGCGTAGCGTGTCCCGCGCACCCAGTCCGCAGGGGGCGACTCCCGCCTCGCTCAACCGTTGCCAGAAGACGGCTGCCTGATCGCCGGGCACCATGATCTCAAACCCGTCTTCCCCGGTATAGCCGGTGCGGGCAAGGAACCAGTCGCCATCGGCGACCGCATTGAAGGGTTTCAGTGCTGCGCCGGTCTGTTGCAGGCCGGCGGACAATAAGGGAAGCGCCTTGGCTCTCGCATTCGGACCCTGCACCGCAATCATCGCCAGATCCCGGCGAGGCGTGATGGTGACATCATAATCGCCAGATTGTCGCGCCAGCCAAGCCAGATCCTTCTCCGTGGTGCCGGCGTTCACCACCATCCGATACCACTCATCGTTCAGATAGTAGACGATCAGATCATCCACCACGCCACCCTGTTGGTTGAGCATGCAGGAATAGAGCGCCTTGCCGCTATTCTTCAATCGCTCGACATCGTTGGCCAGCAGATATCGCAAGTAGGATTTGACCCCACCGCCTTTTAGATCGACCACGGTCATATGGGAAACATCGAACATGCCTGCATCACGCCGCACCTGGTGATGCTCTTCCAGCTGCGAACCATAGTGCAGAGGCATATCCCAACCACCGAATGGCACCAGCCGGGCGCCCATGGCCTGATGCTTCTCATAAAGAACGGTCTGCTTACTCATCACTCTCTCCCGGTTCAAAACGCAAAAAGGGCGGCGCAGGAGACTCATCCCCTGCGCCGCCCCTCTGTCCAAAACCTGAGAGTTTGGCGCTAAAACCTGAATCCGTAGGTTCAGGTATAACCAAGCGCCTGCCCCGTCGGTGGGTGTTGTGACACCACTCTCCAGAGTCGACCTAAGCCCGGACCTGAATCCGTGGGTTCAGGTCTCTGCCGGACTTCCCCCCCACGGTCCTTTTGCCTGAGCGATTCCGGGCGGGATTGCGCCTTCGGCGCCGACTATTTCGCCGGCCTCTCCCACGGGGGTGGATCGAGGGGAAGACTATACCCTGCCGCCACCTGCTTGCCAATCGTAAAAAACCTCACAAACGTCGGTCATCGACGATCACCAAGTAACTCGCCGTCAATCCCCCTGCTTCACAGACACCTTTGACTCCGACAGACTGTCCCGCCTCCACCTCTCCGTCAGGAATGATATCCACTGTGTCATCGGTGATGATCAATGTTGTCACGTTGACACGCTCCGCAAGGGTTACCAACAGATCGCCGACCACGCCGCAGGGTGTGGAGCCCGCTTCAGGGGTCAGAATAAAACCGTCCGTCTCCACACTGGCGACCGATCCCTCCGCTGCCATCTGACTGTTGTTTGAGGTATCGACAATAACCACCGCGGCCTTGATCGAATCCGGTGCGGGCAACCGCACGCCATCGACCTGAAGCAGACGGAGTACGGTGATCGCTGTGTAGTCGAGAAGCTCGCCATGCTTGGTGATGATGCGGGTGCCGTTGTAGCCCACCGGGTTTTGCAGCTCGACCGCCAGCGGTTCGGCCGCCTCAGTCGTCATGGTAAAACCCTGTGCATCGGCATCGGCGGCAACCGCACCCTCAACCCGCGAAAAATCCCCCATCTCTACGGCCAACCCGTCGAGCGCCATACGCGGACGATGATCCCGAATGATCACGCCCTCCTCATCGATCAGCACGGCATCGGCGAATAGCGATGCTTCCAGCTCATCACATAATCCGGCCTCGGGCTGATCTATCGGCTCAACACCTGTCAACCAGACACGGCATTCACCGGATGAGGGGTAAGCGTCAGGCGGAATATCGAGATCCTCATAGGGATAATCAAACGAGCGATGAAGACCGACCACCGAGGCAGGGTTGCCGATATTGCGTTCATTCAACAACTCATCCAATGGACGCGCGTCACCTTGATAGGCTGGTTCAGTATTTACAAAAAAGGCCGAATCCACACCCAGAAAGACCTTAACGCAATCCCGGTCATCATCCTGACCGGCCGGTAGCGCATCACACAGCAGAAGTGTTTCGGTGTTGCCGTCAACCCCACCTATTACGCCATCCAGACGCACCAGCCGACCGGTGAACTCAGCATCCAGGACATCGACGAAGACGACGGGACGGAAATTAAAAACATCCTTGTTGCCCCTTTTCACGATATGGATGGAATGTCCCGCATCCAGATCGAGCTGCAGGGTAATCGACTCACCTTCCGTCAGGGTGAAACAGCCGCGAACCTGTAGGTCAAGCTTTCCATTCCCCGGCAGTTTCGGATAATAGCTCGCGCCATCCTCAGCAAGCACCAACTCCAGCCCATCCGGGTTAGCGAGAGTCAGGCGGATCTTGCAATAACTACCCGCAGGCACACTGTCCTGGAAGGCGAAAGGGATGGATTCATTGCGCAGACTGAGCAGATCGACCGTCTCGGCAGGTCCGCTGAAGATCTCCACCCGACCCGCATCCCCGCCAAGCAATGCTATGCGCTCGATGGTGGCATTGACGGAAGCGAACAACTCAAGATCAGCCGGGGCATCGGTCAGCATGATACCGACAGACCCGGTTCCGCCGGAAGATGCATCCTGCGAATCACCCCCGCCGCCACAAGCGGAGACCAGTGCAACACAAAACAAGACCCATAGCGAATTGAGAATCCTATCGGAATGGAGAGTTTTCATCTTTGCTCCCAATTGCAGCGTGAAAATAGCCAACCAATGAGAAAACAAATACATCAATTCTAACCCAAAACCAATGACTCTCTCGTTCAATCGGGAC
>JAHXHR010000033.1:18805-31706 GCA_025656505.1 Candidatus Thiodiazotropha sp. (ex Epidulcina cf. delphinae)
TTGCGCAGCTACGTGACACCCCCATTGAGTCAGGTAGCCGCTCCGCGTCAACCTGACCTACGACTGAACCCGACAATATCACTTGGCAAGTCTCGGTAGATCACCACCTAACCCCATCGCCCGGCGCACCAGATGCTGCTTGAAAAAACCTGACCGGTCCGCCAGGTTCAGGCCTAGATTCCGCACCAGCTTGAGCGGCAACACCTCATTGCTGAAAACGCGCTTAAAGGCGTCCATTGCCCCCAACATGGCCATATTCGGCCCCTTTCTGGTGCGCTCATATCGCCGAAGCGTGGCAATTGAACCTATCCGCCTGCCCGCCTCGTGCGCAGCGATCACCGTCTCGGCCAAGGTCACGGCATCCAGGAAACCCAGGTTGACCCCTTGCCCCGCCAATGGGTGTATCGCATGGGCGGCATCCCCCACCAACGCCAGGCCGGAGCATATATAGGTCTCGGCATGTCCGAGGCGCAACGGAAAGACACCTCGCGGTCCAGTCTCCCTGATCGCTCCCAGAACGGCTTCACTGGCCTGTGTCAACGCTCGGCAGAATGCCGCATCATCCAGGCTCATCAACGCTTCCGCCTGTAGCGGCGAGGTAGACCAGACAATGGAGCAACGCCCGTCATCGATGGGCAATAACGCCAACGGCCCGGTCTTCATGAAACGCTGCCAAGCGGTATGCCGATGCGACAAAGCAGGCCTGACGGTGGCGACAATGGCATGCTGATCGTAATCCCAACCCCAGGTGCCTATGTTTGCCATCCCTCGCATCCGGGAATCGCGCCCGTCGGCCGCAACGACCAGTTTCGCGGTCAGCCGGTCACCATCCTGCAAAACCACCGCAGGCTCATCTCCCGGTTGCAGTTCACTGACCCGGGCGGGATAACGTAGCGTGACATTCGGCAGCGATTCCAACCGCTCCCATAACGCCAGTTGGATAACACGGTTTTCCACGATATGTCCCAGATCGGGCTCGCCGATTTCGGCCGCACTGAAATGGATGCGGCCGCTGCCCCCCGCATCCCACACCCGCATATCCGTATAGGGACTGACACGTCTTTTCGCCATGCCCGGCCAGACCTGAAGGTTTTCGAGAATATGCTGCGAAGCGCGGGTAAGCGCTGAGACGCGAAGATCGACCTCATCCGGCGGCCAGCTACGCTGCGGCTCCCGCGCCTCCAACAGACACACCTCAAAACCGGCCTCGGCCACGGCGCAACCCAACGCACCACCCACCATGCCACCGCCTACGATGAGTAAATCGTACTGATCGACGAGTTCAGAATCCGTCAAGAGAGACCCCCCGGCCCAGCCGCGGCAGGCGACCGTTGATGCCCATGAATTGCTTTGCCACAAGATGTTTAAGACCGGGCGAAACATCGACACCGACCAATCCCAGATTACGCGCCAGTCTCAACGGACCGAACGGATTGGCAAACAGCCGCGCCAGACTGTCGGTAATCACGGCAACGGCGCGCTGGTCTTTTTTACGCCATTGCTCGTAGGCTTGCAGCAGCGAAAGATCACCCGGATCCCGGGCTGCCCGTGCGGCATCGCACAACAGGTCCGCCAGCACCGCAACATCCCGCAGTCCGAGATTGAACCCCTGCCCGGTCACCGGATGGATGGCATGGGCCGCATTACCGATCAGGGCGACACGGGATCGGACCTGCTCACAAGCCTTACGAAAACGCAAAGGATAGGCGACACGTTTCCCCAAATCCTGCAACCTTCCCAATCGATAACCGAAACGTTGCTGCAACCCAGCGACAAAGCGCTCGTCCTGCAACGCCATCAGTCCCGCCACCTCCTCATCCTTCGCCGTCCAGACCAGGGAGAGACGATCCTCGGTCATCGGCAGGATTGCCAGAGGCCCCGTATCGGTGAAACGTTCATAGGCGATGCCGCAATGAGGTCGTTCACTACGCAAATTAGCGATGATTGCCGTCTGCCCGTAAGTCTTCTCATTCAGAGGAATCGACAGAAACCGCCTGACCTGCGAATCACCACCGTCCGCAGCCACCAGCAGACGCCCCGTGATACGCCGTTGAGAATCATCCTGATCAAGCATGACCTCGACCTCCGCTTCGGCCACAGTGAAGCTCTTCAGCCGGGCGGGGCAGATCCATTCGACATCAGACTGCCGTTGCAAATCCTGCAGCAGCGCCTGGCCAAGGGCGCGCGCCGTCACCACGTAACCCAATGCGGCGACTCCCTCCTGACGATGGTTCAACCGGGTAAAACCGAAGTGGCCGCGATCAGAGATATGGATATCCTGAATAGGTTGAGCCGCCGGCGCAATGCGCTTCCAGACTCCCATCGTCTTGAGAATCACGCGGCTACCCCAGGAGAGTGCGATTACCCTGTCATCGAAACTGGGTTGGGTGACCGATGCCGGCGACCAGGCCTCAATGACGCCGATGCTGAACCCCTGCCCGCAGAGCGCACGCGCCAGACCGGCCCCCACCATCCCCCCACCGACAATCAAGATATCAAAACGATCCCCCATACTCATGCCCCCATGATGGATTCTATCTCTTCCACTGACTTCGGAAGATCCTTGGTCAGGATCTCGCAACCCTCTTTGGTCACAACCACATCATCCTCTATCCGGATTCCGATATTCCACCATTTCTTGGCCACACCCTTGCTCCCCGCAGGAATATAGATACCCGGTTCGATCGTCAACGCCATGCCAGGCTCCAGTAAGCGCCAGGCCCCGTCCACCTTGTAGTCACCCACATCATGCACATCCATGCCGATCCAGTGGCCGGTGCGATGCGGAAAAAAGGTCTTATATTTCTCCTCACGAATCAGTTTTGCCACTAAACCCTTGAGGATGCCCAGCTTGACCAGGCCTCGCGTAATAACACGCACAGCCGCATCATGAGGATCATTCCAATGATTGCCGGGGTTGACCTTGGCAATGGCGGCATCCTGCGCTGCCAACACCAATTCATACAACAGCCGTTGAGTTTCACTGAAACGCCCGTTCACCGGATAGGCACGGGTGATATCCGAAGCATAGCAATCCAACTCACACCCCGCATCGATCAGCAACATCTGCTTGTCCTCCACCTTATCCCTGTTATCGATGTAATGTAGTGTACATGCATTAGCCCCGGCGCCGACAATCGGCGGATATGCCTGGGCCTTGGCGCCGAGATGAGAGCACTCATGCACGAACTCGGCCTCCAGTTGATACTCCCAAACCCCCGGCTCACAAGCCAGCATCACCTTTTTATGCGCCTTGGCGGAGATACGCGCCGCCTGGCGCATGGCTTTAAGTTCGGAGCGGCTTTTAAACAGCCGCATTTCGTGCAGGTAGTGATCCAGGGCGATGATCTCCACCGGTCCATGCATGCCACTACGCGATTCGCTGCGAATGGTGTTGATCCACTCAGACAAACGCTTATCGAATCGCGGATTGCAGCCCATCACATAGAAGACCCGCTCGCACTGCTCCAGCATGCGCGGCAGAATGTCATCCAAATCACCGATCGGAAAGGAGTCATCGGCGCCATAATCACTACAAGCGCCTTCCTGACCGGCCCGAAAACCATCCCACAGCTCCTTCGCCGGATCGCGTTCACGATTGAACAGGATGTACTCGGCCTGCTTGCGTCCGGGGATGAGAACAAGCGCGGCTTCGGGCTCAGGGAATCCCGTCAAATAGTAAAAATCACTGTCCGGCCGATAGGGGTAATGCACATCCCTGCTGCGAATAAGCAACGGCGCTGTCGGTAAAATGGCAATGCTGTCGGAGCCCATCATACGCATCAGTTCACGGCGGCGCCGTTTAAATTCACTCGCCAACATGATCGCTCTCCCGATTTTCAGCCAACGCCCCCCAAATGAGCAAGGTCACAATCTTGAGGAACTCCTGCAATTCAGAATAGGCCTGCTCCGTAGCTTCACCTGAGTCAAGGGACTCATAATCAAGCCGGGTAAAATGGGAGATATCCTGTAAAGCATCCTTGGCATCGCCGGCCAGCCGTTGTGCTGAGATACCAGCCATACCCAACCCGTAAAGATAGCCTTCACACCAGTCACGCAACCCCTTCGCCCTAGCGGTGATAGGCTGGGAATCGTCCGGCAGGAAGGGCATGAAAGAGAGATCCTCATTGGCTATCAGCTCTCGGGTGGCAAAGTAGAGTCGGCCGATCAACTCCCTGGCTGCTCGCGCCGACGGATCATCCCACGGACGATCCTCGAACAGCGCCTCCATCCATTCCACGTGACCCCGGCTGGGGCCGGCGCAGATCAAACCACTGATCACACCGTGGATCTCACTGGCCCCAAGATCGAGGCCGGTTGCATCCATCGCCCCTTCAAGACGAGAGTATTCAGGCATCGGGCTATTCTCTGTCATGCAAGGCTCCGTCGGCTCCCCTATCATTGGAAACAAATCATAACATGCAGCCCTAGTGTGGTGTCCTATACTGTTTGACCCACCACAATCCGCCCACTATATTGATGCCCATGACCGAGAAAGAGACACAGAATCCGGCCGAGTTGGACCTTCGCAAACTGGAAATTCGCGTCGAGGAACTGATACGCGCCTGTACCTACCTCAAGGATGAAAACAAATCCCTGCGTGTGAGGCAGGACAATCTGGTCACCGAGCGCGCGGCGCTCATCGAGAAAACCGAACTGGCGCGCACCCGCGTTGAAGCCATGATCACCCGGCTCAAGTCCATGGAAACACCCCAGTGAATAGTAACCAGCTACCGGTGACGGTCTACATTCTCGACAAAGAATATCGTATCTCCTGCCTGCCGGAAGAACGGGAATCCCTGTTACAGGCAGCGGCCTATGTCGACGGCCAGATGCGCGAAATCCGCCAGAACGGCCGTATCATAGGCACAGAACGGGTTGCCGTCATGGCGGCACTGAACATGGCCAACGATCTACTGCTGAACCTGCAAACCGAAGAAGACGGCGTGCAAAACATCAACCGCCGCATCAAGAGCCTACAGGAAAAGATCGAGATTGCCCTGAACACGACCAATCAACTGGAACTTTGATCAAATAAAGGTTAGCCTAGGAGTTAGACATCCCCTGCGGTGTACGATAGCAGCCCGGGTATTTTCTTGAGCCTAATATCTACCCTGGGAGCATAACGATGGTGTGGTGTGCATGTCCGTCTCCATGCGGAAAGCCTGAAGCGCCTCTGTTGCTCCCACTTGAACCCTCCGGTTCAAGAACAAAGGTAGGCATCGGCACAGGTGGGGGGTGTCACTCCACCAACATCAAGCTGAGCTATGGAAACACAGCGACTTCGCCGACGAATCAAGGGCCAGCGGAAACAGCTCAGCCGGCAAACACTCAAACTTCACAGCCAACGAATCCTCCGCTTAGCCTGCAACTACAAGCCATTCAGACAAGGCTGCCGAATCGCCTTTTACTATGCCGTTTACGGTGAAATGGACCCCGCACCGCTGTTGCAACTCGCAATCCGCACCGGCAAGACCCCTTATTTACCGGTATTACGCCGGCGTCCGGCGCACGGGCTTTGGTTCGCTCCTTATCCGCAAGGCACAAAATTGATAAACAACCGTTTCGGCATTCCCGAGCCCTGTTTCAAACACCGCCGTCTGGTTATGCCCTGGGCGCTGGATGTGGTTTTCGTGCCGCTGATCGCATTCGACGGACAGGGCCATCGCCTAGGTATGGGAGGCGGCTATTACGACCGCACATTTGCCTATAAAAGACAACGCACTCATCTACGCGGACCCAAACTGATCGGCCTGGCCCATGAATTCCAACTCGCGCCGAAACTCTGCGCCAATCCCTGGGATATTCCCCTCGATGCGGTGATAACCGAGTCATCCATCCACCATTTCAAATAGACAAGCCAGATGAAAACAGCATCCATGCAGAGACCACCCGAGCGCATCACTGACATCAACTAACACTTAACCGACGTTGATCGGCAACAACGATTTGAATTAATTGATAAAAGATCATCATATGTTCTGGATTTTTTTTAAAGCTGAATTATACTCAGTTCATCTATAAGGCAGTTCTCTCGGGAGGGAAAATACATGGCGAAGAAAAAGGCCGCCAAAAAGAAGGTAGCAGTGAAACGCTCAACCACAACCAAGAAGGTAACCACAAGAAGAAAGGTTACCAAGAAGAGAGTAGCGGCAAAGAAAAAAGTTACAGCGAAAAAGCGGGTAGCCAAGAAGAAGACCACCAAGAAGAGCACTGCAAAAAAGAAAGTCGCAGGGAAAAAACGGGCAGCCAAGAAGAAGACCACCAAGAAGAGCACTGCAAAAAAGAAAGTCGCAGGGAAAAAACGGGTAGCCAAGAAGAAGACCACCAAGAAGAGCGCTGCAAAAAAGAAAGTCGCAGGGAAAAAAAGAGTCGCTAAGAAAAAAACAACAAAGAAGAAAGCAGTGAAGAAGAAGGTTGCCAAAAAGAAAGTGGCGACCAAAAAGAAGGCCGCCAGGAAAAAAACCACCTCGAAGAAGGTTGCCGTAAAGAAACGGCCCGTCCGCCCGAGGAAGGTAACGCCACGCAAGAAAAGACCTGCCTAACAGCCCCATCCATCACAGGCGCCGACAACAAACCCCGCTCAGCGGGGTTTGTTGTTTAGCAGCGCAGGCGCCTTCGATCAACAGACCGAGCCAACCCCGGCAAACAGACGGTAAGCCGGATTGTCCGTCTCATCCCAGAAGGGATAATCCAACCGCTTCAACCGCTGAAGGAAGGCGCCTCTATCTGCATTTGACACCTGAATCCCCATCAATACACGCCCATAGGCCGCGCCGTGATTGCGATAATGGAAAAGACTGATATTCCATGCCTTACCAAGATGACTCAGGAAGTAGAGCAGCGCCCCCGGCCTTTCCGGAAACTCAAAACGTATCAGTTTCTCATCCTCAAGACCTTGAGCATGCCCCCCCACCATATAACGAATGTGCAATTTAGCCGTTTCATTATCCGTCATATCCAAAACGGAATAACCCTTATCCGCAAAGCGTTGAAACAGCGCCTTCCTCTCCTCATCGCCATGACTCAATTCTATACCGGCAAAAATCTGCGCCCTGACCGCATCGCTGTAGCGATAGTTGAACTCTGTTATGCTGCGTTTGCCTATCTGCTTGCAGAATTGCAGAAAGCTACCCGGCCGCTCGGGTATCTGAACAGCAAAAAGGGCTTCTCTGCGTTCACCGAACTCCGCACGTTCGGCCACATGCCGTAAACGATCGAAATTGATGTTGGCCCCACTGTTGATGGCTATGAGATGCTTACCGGCAAGCTCATCACGCTTGACGTAGCGCTTAAGACCTGCCACCGACAAGGCCCCCGCAGGTTCCGCGGTAGTCCTGGTATCATCATAGATATCCTTGATGGCCGCACAGATCTCATCGGTGTTGACGAGCACCACCTCATCCACGAGCTTTCGCGCCAGGCGGTAGGTCTCTTTACCGACCTGCTTCACGGCCACGCCATCGGCGAAGATACCCACCTGCTTAAGTCTGACCCGACGCTTTGCCTTTAAGGCCGCGTGGAGCGATGGCGCATCTTCAGGTTCAACACCGATGATTTTTACTTGTGGGTAGACATATTTGATGTAGGCGCCGATACCGGCGATCAAACCACCGCCTCCAACAGGCACGAATATCGCCTCGGGAGGGGTCGGGTGCTGACGTAGCAGCTCCATGCCGATCGTTCCCTGCCCGGCAATCACCTCGGGATCATCGAAAGGGTGAATGAAGGTCAAGTTCTGCTGTTGCGCAAGAATCTGGGATCGCGTGTATGCCTCATCATAGGAATCGCCGGCCAAGACGATCTTTGCCCCAAGGTTCCTGACCGCCTGCACCTTGATGGACGGGGTCGTTTTCGGCATTACGATCAATGCCTGGATTTTCAGCTTACGGGCCGCCAGCGCAACCCCCTGGGCATGATTACCCGCAGATGCAGCGATTACGCCGTGACCTCTGACCTCATCGGGCAGGTTGACCATCTTGTTATAGGCGCCCCGCAACTTGAAAGAGAAGACCGGCTGCAGATCTTCACGCTTGAGAAAAATGTGATTATCCAGACGCGCAGAGAGGAGATCGACCCTATCCAGGGGCGTCTCCCTGACCACATCATAGACACGTGCGCGCAGGATCTTTTCTATATAGCGTTGAGGCATGGGTTCACCCAATGGCAATGAGAAATGAAGCGACTGACATTCATCACTTGCATGGGTATTATTAACCCGGCGACCTAATAGGTTGCATTCAGCCGATGTGCGCCTGCCTACAGCAAGGCATCAAAACGCCACTGTAGCACGCCTACAGTCAGTTTTGATAACGCAGTCTGCAGGCAGGCACACATCGGCCTGTCTTTTGTTAAATCAATCGATTAAGGGCTTCAAGAATGGCCTTGCTCCGCGTTGTGGTTCTTACCAAGGGAATAACCATTGGCTGCGAGCCATGCCTTGATCAAGGCCATTCTTGAAGCCCTGAATGCAACCTATTAGGTCGTCGGGTTAATACTCAATAAAAAAACTTCATTCGGCGTTATTCAATTCGCAATGGCTGCCTATCGCAGCCGTATCGGGAGAAACAACATGCATGCAGACGAACTCAAAAAGCAAGCCGCCAAGGCCGCGCTCGATTACGTTAAAGGCGGCGTCATCGGGGTCGGCACAGGCTCCACGGTCAACCATTTCATCGACTATCTCGCCACCATCAAAGGCAAGATCGACGGAACCGTCTCCAGTTCAGAGGTATCAACCGAGCGACTGAAGCAGCACGGTATACCCGTCCTGGAGTTTAATTCCACCGGCGAACTCGAAATCTATATCGATGGCGCCGACGAATCCGATCACTATCTCAACCTGATCAAAGGCGGCGGCGGCGCCTTGACGCGGGAGAAAATCATCGCCGGCGCGAGTAAAAAATTCGTCTGCATAGCAGACGGAAGCAAACTGGTCGACATGCTGGGCAGCTTTCCCTTACCGGTCGAGGTCATCCCCATGGCGCGCAGCCATGTGGCCCGCCAACTGGTAAAACTGGGCGGCACACCGGTATGGCGGGAAAACTTCGTCACCGATAACGGCAACGCCATTTTGGATGTCCACAACCTGGAGATCATGAAACCCAGGGAAACGGAACAGCACATCAATGCCATTGCCGGGGTTGTCACAAACGGCATTTTCGCCCTTCGAGGCGCGGATGTCCTGATACTGGGCACCGAAGAGGGGGCCAAGACGGTGTTACCGAAATAGGTTGATTGTCCGCGAATAACGCTAATGCGAACAACCCGTTCCGCACCGCGCTTTGATAGTTTTCAATCACTGGCCAGGCATGCAAAATGTCTCTCGCTAAGCTCGCAAAGTATGCCAAGAAGACATTGCCTGGGAATCCTTTGCGGGCTTGGCAATCTTTGCGGGGGCCTCTTTTCGCCGTATGGTCTCAGCGAGGCATCGGTAGTGATCTTGCCGGGTTAATACCCTCTTCCCTATAAAAAAGCGGGGCTCTTATGAGCCCCGCTTTCAGCTTCTTATCGTTTTAGGAGGGCTATTAGAAGTTGTGGTTGACCTGAAGGCTGAGGATGCTGACGTCGCCAGCCAAATTGTCGAAACTGCTGTCAACATAGTTAGCCATTACCTGAGTGCGCTTGCTCAGACCATAGTGGTAACCGATACCGAAACCATCGTGGTCGTTGGTGTCATCGGAGTCATCAGCGTAATCGAAGATCTTCAGAGCGACCATACCCGGGCCGGCCTTGATGGCGCCGTTGACCATAACGCTGTCTGAATCCCGCAGATCGTCGCCGCCGGCTTCATTCTCAATCGTCACATTCTCGAAGACCACGCCAACCTTAAACATGCCGCCGTCATAGCCGAAGCCTGCACGGAACTGGTCCAGATCGCCTCGATCCTGGCCAGCAGCATTAACGGGAAGAGCATCGATGTTGCCGTCAGCACCTTCGTAGGCCAAGGATGCAAAGATACCGGCATTCGAGTACATGGCAGCCAGCGAGTAGGCGTCAGCAAGGCCGTCGGCCTCACTGTTCTCACCGGGAATCACAGCGGCGGCAAGGGTCACGCCATTCAGGTTGGGAGAGATATAGGCCAAGGTGCCGTCAGCGCGGCGATCAACCAAAGACTCAGTGTAGCTGGTGTTGTTATCAACAACCGTATCGCCGAAATAGTCCAACGAACCCGTGGAGATCTTCAGCGGGGTGTCATGACGGCCAAGCACGATAGTACCGAAATCGCCGGCGAGACCGACAAACGCATTACGCGCACCCAGGCTGCCGTCGCCGGAGAACTCGTCGCCGCCGGGATTGGTGGAGATATTCACACCGTACTCAATCTTGTAGACAGCGGTCAGGCCGTTACCCAGATCTTCAGAACCCTTGACGCCGAGGCGCGAAGTCCGGTTGTTGATCTGAATGTTATCGACTTCGTCGGCACCACTGATGCGTTCGTCACTAACGATATCGAGAGACTGACGGACCTTACCGTAGATAGTGGCGTCAGCCACTGCAGCAACAGGGGCCACGAGTGCAGCGGCAATGGCCAGAGAGAGTACTTTTTTCATTGAGTTAACTCCGAAAGAATTGATGGGTAGAAAATTCGACTACAGTGCGGATACTAGTCAACCACACAATGAATTGCAAGGATTTTTTGTAAAAAAGACACAGAAAAACTGACTGTTGCTTATATGAGACACAAAAAAAACGATCTCATTAATCGTTATAATATCAAGATGTTAAACAAATGGCGCCCAAGAAATCCTTTATCTGATCCACGCCACGCCCTAGAAAATTACTTGGTTATTGTTGCGCTATTTTTTAAAGCAATATCACAACAACAACAGCGCCGCACATAACGAATTAATTCTTTTAAATTCAATATATTAGATAAATATTACCATGCCTGACATGAGAAACCGGCATGAATTACCTGATAAAGAATGAGATATCTGAGTAGTCAATTGATCTTCAATAGCGGTGAGACACGTTGATGCAGAAATCCGACGAGACTTTCCAACGGTCGATGTCTGCCCGCAAGCCGGTCAATGTAGCCCAGGGTTCTCGGGATCTCTTTCAGGTATCCCGACTTGCCGTCGCGTTGATTCAATCGGGCGAAAATACCACTCGCCTTGAGGTGTCGTTGCACACCCGTCAGATCAAACCAAGTCAGGAACTGCGCTTCATCCACTGCGCGCAATACGCCTGACTGTTGCGCCAGTTCGAAATAGCCCATGGCCCAGGCATCCACCTGTTCGTCGGGCCAGCCGATATAGCAATCACGTAACAGGGAGACCAAGTCATAGGTGACGGGCCCGATGACGGCATCCTGGAAATCGAGAATACCTGGGTTGTGGCGATCAGTGACCATCAGGTTGCGCGAATGGTAGTCACGGTGGACACACACCTGGGGTTGCTGAAGGGCGTTGTCCGCAAGCAGCTCAAAGACCTGATCCAGCATCCGTTGCTCATCATCCGTCAATGTCAGGTTCAATTCTTTTCCCAACAGCCATTCACGGAACAACGCCATCTCCTGCATCAGCCGTGTCCGATCATAGCGCGGTAGACCTTGGAGCGGCCCACATGCCTGGAGGGTTGCCAGCGCACCCAAGGCGTCGCCGTAAAGTCTATCCACCGTTTTCGTTGTCAGCTTGTCGAGATAGAGCGCACTGCCCAGATCTTCCAGCAACATAAACCCCTGAGCGAGATCCTTGGCATGGATATGCGGCACGTTCAATCCGATGGATTCGAACGCCCGCGCCACCCACACGAAAGACTTGGAGTCTTCTTTCTCCGGCGGGGCATCCATGGCGATATAGCTTTGACCGGCCGCCCTGATGCGAAAATAACGGCGAAAACTCGCATCCCCGGAAGCGGGTTCGAAGGAGAAATCGCTCAACCCGGGTAGCGAAGTCAACCATGCCTTTAGCTGCTCTATACGTTGCGGCATATTTTTCCCGATTTCTTTTTAACTCAAGTTTCAGCGTTCAAATTTAACTCGTTCCCATATTTCATGTAGGAACGCATCATGTGAACAGGGCGTAGGGTGCGGCCCTGCCGCACCCTTGTATGATTTACCTTCAGCAGCAAACAAGCTACGAGACAGAGAAAAATCTGTCAGAGCGAGCTCCATGAAGTGGCAATCCCGGAAGACCGTCGCACCCTTAAGCCTTGAGCTTGTATGTAGACAGGTCTCCCGCCCTCTTCGCCCATACCGAGGAGTATCCGATGCCTTGAGCTAAGGAATGGGCACGTAATAAGTTCCTGTTTTTAAAAGCAATGATCTGTTATATTTCATTGAATTTTCCCGGAGCTATTAAATTGTTTATGTTTGATTACGATGATGAAACAGAAAGATTCATGGTGGTACTCTACAAAAGCCTGTCTGAAAAAGACAGAAGAAGATATGCTGCTGTTGAATCAAAAAAAATAGGGCATGGAAGCATTAGCTATATATCGCTACTTTTTGGTTGTGATCCGAAAACAATAAATAGAGGTTTAAACGGCTATATCCGGATATAGCCCAAAATCCATCATCCGGCTACGGCCCGATAGACACTTGATGTAGAGCCGATTTGCCCGGCAAAGCATCTCTGCGAATAGCAGGCCAGGCGCCGTATACGGACCCGTCTGTGCGGTGCTGTGGGAGGGGGCTACTTGAGTAGCTCCCTATCCCGATTTAGGTATTTTTTGTAGAACCAATTACCTAAAATTCCACCAATTATTATAAAAACAGGCCATTGGAATAGGATAAGGAATTTTGTTAATTCAGACTCCGCATCTGGACCAGGTGAAAGATTCATTATTCTCCAATATATTTTATTACTCAAGTTTCGGAGTTCAAAATGAAGGAAATCGGCTTCATCCACTCCATTACTCATATTCCAATCGCATAGTAAATGCATCCAGCTGAAGG
>JAHXHR010000034.1 GCA_025656505.1 Candidatus Thiodiazotropha sp. (ex Epidulcina cf. delphinae)
ACTCAGGCCAGCCTTCTTAGAGGGCTGGCTTATAGGCCCCCTTCTAGGGGGCACTAGGCAAGTCTGCGTTCTTAGAACGCAGATTTTTAGAACACGGGCTGGAAAGGATTCACGGTCCGAACGGCAAGAAATGATCGCTCAGGAAGATCGATTGCCGCTCACCCGTCAATGTCAGTTACTAAGCTTGAATCGTTCGACGGTTTATTACCAACATGCCCCGGTATCCGATGAAGAGCTGACATGGATGCGCAGGATTGATGAGATGCATCTGAAACGGCCATTTTATGGCAGTCGTCGTATCAGGGACTGGTTGCAGGATGAAGGCCATGCAGTAAACCGCAAACGTATTCAGCGCCTGATGCGGTTAATGGGTATTGCAGCCCTGTATCCGAAGCCTCGAACCAGCAAGCGGATGAAGCACTGTTGCACAGACACCGGACGTGGACCCCGTGGTGGTGGCGCATGTCGTCTCTTTCTTTCGCCAGGCGCATAACCGGGAGGTCATTGAGCAGTTGCTGGATGCCGGTATCCATTGGCCCGAGATAGAACCACAGACGATTGATTACCCCCTGTCGGGAAAGACCATCGTCATCACCGGCGCCCTCAGTCGTCCACGGGACGAGATCAAGCGCGAGTTGCTGGCGCTTGGGGCAAAGGCCACCGGCAGCGTCTCGAAAAAGACCGACTATCTGCTTGCCGGCGAGGCGGCGGGCTCGAAACTCGCCAAAGCCGAGAAGTTGGGTGTGGCAGTCCTGGATGAGGCGGCGCTGCAGACTATGCTTGAACCTAAAAACCGCAGTTGATCGCTCCATTCTGGTACTAACCTACTGAAAAGTAGTGCCCATCTCAAAGATCGGTAAGCTGCCGGTAGAGAAGGGGGGGTAAGTCCTGGATTAGTCATCGATGGTTCGCCATAATCCGCCCCTCGATCTTCACAATGGAAATCCGCTATGTGGTTTAAGAATCTCCGGGTCTATCTGTTCCAGCAACCCTTCAATCTGTCACAGGAAGCCCTCGCAGGGATGTTTGAAAGCAAGCGCTTTCAGTCCTGCGGCAGCCAGGATCCGATGAGTCTGGGATGGGATGCGCCGCTGGGACGCCAGGCAGAGGGTTTGGTACATGAGGTCGGTGGTTGTCAAATAATCTGTGCTCGCCTCGAGGAGAAGCTTCTGCCGGCTGCGGTGGTCAACGAAATCGTTGAAGAGAAGGCAACGAGCGTTGAACAGGAGGAGGGGCGAAAGGTCACCCGCAGGGAGCGGAGCGAACTGCGTGACGATGTGTTCCACCAGTTATTGCCGAAGGCATTCAGCCGCTATACCAGGCAGTACGCCATGATCGATAAACAGCAGGGCTGGATACTGGTGGATGCCGCCGCCGCCAATAAGGCCGAAATGGTGATCAGTCTGTTGCGGGAGACCGTGGGCAGCCTGCCTGTCAAGCCGCTTGAGGTGGAATCGGCGCCCGCCTGGGTGATGACCGAGTGGCTGAAAAGCCCTGGGCAATACAAGGATTTTACCCTGTTGGATAGCTGCGAACTCAAGGACCGGTCCGATGAGTCAAGCATATTGCGATGCAAGGGCCAGGATTTGACGGCGGATGAGATCATGGGTCATTTGAGCGCCGGCAAAGAGGTGGTCAAGCTTGCGGTGGAGTGGGATGAGCGTCTCTCCTGCATGATCGAATCGGACCTCTCTATCAAGCGACTGCGATTTCTCGACCTGATCCAGGAGCAGGCGGCCGACTACCATGTGGAGAGCGAGGCTGATGCCTTTGATGGCCGGTTCACCCTGATGAGCCTGGAGTTCCGGCGATTTTTGCCCCGCCTGTTTGGGCTCTTCGGCGGTGCTGCATCCTAGGGGGCGTTCTCAATTACCTGAGTGAGCGTGATTCTGAGTCATTTTTCGTGCCGGCAAGGCGCGATGAGGCGCAATAGTCATTCTATTGCAACGAATCGCAACGCCGCCAGCGCGGAAAAGGGCCGGAATCACGCCGCGAACGATGATTGAGAACACCCCCTAGTGTACTGTCTCCTATGCCGAGAGCATGAACCCGTCGATATTACCTTAGCTCAGTAATGGGATATGAAGGCAGTTCAACTAAGTAAAATCCTGCATGGTTTAGCGGATCCATCCATTGCGAGCCATTCCCAGCGTTTCTTCAAGACAGGAAAGGGGGAATATGGAGAGGGGGATAGATTCCTGGGCATACGGGTTCCGATTCTCAGGCAACAAGCCAAACGCCACCAAGAGATGCCCTTGGCGGAGATCCGGCGCTTGTTGAAGTCTCGCTTTCACGAAGAGCGCCTGTGCGCGCTGTTGCTGTTGGTGCGAAAATTTGCGCGAGGTGATGAGAAGGAGAGGAGGGCGATCTATCAGCTATACATGGATAGTACCCGATATATCAATAATTGGGATCTGGTCGATAGCTCTGCGTATCACATCGTGGGTGTCTATCTGGCGGATAAAGAGAGACACCCACTCTATGAATTGGCCGTTGCATCCAATCTCTGGGAGAGACGGATCGCTATCATGTCCACGCTTCATTTTATTAAAAACCATCAATTCGGCGACACCCTGAAATTGTCGAGGCAACTGCTGGACGATAACCAGGATTTGATCCATAAATCGGTGGGTTGGATGTTGAGAGAAATAGGCAACCGGGATAGGTCCGTAACGCAGGACTTTCTAAACAAGCACTACAAGCGGATGCCCCGCACCATGCTGCGCTATGCGATAGAGAAATTTCCGGAAACGCTGCGAAAAGAGTATCTGGCTGGGCGGATATGAATACTCGGCTCTTTCCCGAGTGGGTAAAAGAGTCAAGCGCATCAAGCATTAAGTCCGCAAATGAACGCGAATTATCGTCGTCTCCCTAGGGAACCCAAAATCTATGCCTGACCTCTTTCCGCCAATTGCCTTTGAATGTTGCCGGGTACTGCCTCGTAGTGGCTGAAGTCGATGGCGTAACTGCCTTCACCGCCGGTGATTGCCTTGAGTTGGGTCGCATAGCCTTCCAGCTCCGCCAAAGGCGCCTGCCCCTTGATGATCAACATGTTGTTTCGGCCGGATTCGGTACCGTTGATTTGACCGCGCCGTCCAGCCAGATCGCCGGTCAAGTCCCCCATGAAGCTGCCCGGGGTGGTGATCGCGATATCCACGATGGGTTCGAGAACCACCGGGCGGGCATTTTCCACCGCCTCCAAAAATGCCTTCTTTCCAGCCGTGACAAAGGCGATCTCTTTGGAGTCCACCGAATGGTATTTACCGTCATAGACGGTTACCCGGATATCCTGCATGGAAAAACCGGCAATGGCACCTTCGTCCATGGCTTGACGAACACCCTTTTCGATGGCGGGGATGAATTGCCCCGGAATGGCTCCGCCGACAACCTGGTTGACATACTCAAAGCCCTCACCCCGGTTCATGGGTTCGATGCGGAGATAGACTTCGCCGAACTGGCCGGCGCCGCCGGTCTGCTTTTTATGCCGGTAGTGAGCCGCCGCCTTGCGGGTGATGGTCTCCCGATAGGCGATGCTTGGCGGATGGGTCTCCACCTCCACGCTGTATTTGTTTTTTATTTGCTGGAGCAAGACCTCCAGATGCAGTTCGCCGAGGCCGCGCATCACTGTCTCATTGAGGCTGACATTGTGTTCGACATGAAAACAGGGGTCTTCATCCTCGAGTTTATGCAGGGCGTCACTCAGTTTCTGCTCGTCACCCCGTTTGCTGGTGTTGATGGCAAGTCCGAACAGGGGGAGTGGGCACTCGATACTGCGTAGGTGGTGGTGATCCTCGTCGTGGGAGTCGTGCAGGACCGCATCGAAATGGATATCGTCCACTCGCGCCACGGCGCAGATATCGCCGGGGACAGCCTGTGTCATCTCATACTGCTCCTTGCCCTGGAGTCGGAACAAGTGGTTTACCTTGAAGGACTTGCGGGCATCACCGATGAAAAGCTGGGCATTCGTCTCCAGCCTTCCCTGATGCATGCGGAAGATACTCAGTTTGCCACGGAAGGGGTCGTTTACGACCTTGAAGACATGGCCGATGACGTGCTTGCCCGTGTCAGGTGAGACTTCCACCGGTTTCGTGTTGGATCCTTCACCCTTCATAAAAGGAGGGGGATTGCCTTCAGTGGGATCGGGCATGAGCCGTGAGAAGAGGGTCAGCAGTTCGTCGATGCCGGCGCCGTTTTCCACGGAAGTGAAACATATCGGGATTAGGTGTCCTTCGCGCAGGGCCTTCTCAAACGGATCGTGGAGTTGCTCCGGTTGCAGGGCCTCGCCTTGTTCGAGATAGAGTTCCATCAGCGCTTCATCGACCTCCACCACCTGGTCTATCATGTTGTCATGGGCCTGGGCGACAGAGGATAAATCGGTCGGATCGCCCCCCGGCTGAAAGAAACAGTCGATTACCCGCTGTCCGTTGTCGGCAGGCAGATTGATCGGCAGGCACTCTTTGCCGAATGCCTCCTGGAGACTCTCCAACAGGCCGGCATAATCGGTGCCGGGGATATCGATCTTGTTGACAATGATGAAGCGGCAGAGATTCCGCCGCTTTGCCGCGTCCATCATACGCAAGGTTACCGGTTCGATGCCGGTGGAGGCATTGATGACCGCCGCCGCCGTCTCCACTGCCGGTAGAATGCTGATGCTGCGTCCCAGGAAATCGGCGTAACCGGGGGTGTCGATGATATTCACCTGTTTGGCTTCGTGACTCAGATGGGTAATGGCGATATCCAGGGAGTGCTGTAGCTCCTTCTCCAGATCATCATAGTCACAGACCGTGTCGCCGCGGTTGATGTTACCGGCGTTATCTATTGCGCCACTGCGCTGCAGCAGCGATTCGATCAGACTGGTTTTGCCGGAGCCGGCATGTCCGACCAGGGCAATATTACGAATGTCGTGGGTTGAATAACTGGCCATTTCGACTCCTATCAGCAGAAAGTTCCGGTTTGCTACCTAATTGGATGGAAGATATCGGCAAAAGGATATTTTGTTCTCTTTTGGCTGGACAAGTATACCAATCCGAGGGAGCAAGTGTTGGGTTTCGGTAGCAAAAAGCCGCTTGCGGCGGAGGATGAAAAAAATAGCCCTTCAGCAAAATCAATAGGTATTTCAAGATGATAATTGACTCTCGCAAAGTCGCCAGGCCCGCAAAGGACCATTGAATCCATTATCCTAAAAACCGCAGTTGGACAGGGTGAAGCGCGCCATTCACCCCGTAGCGTGGTTCACCCGGCAGGTGAATAGGCAAATCGAAGTCAATAGTTTGTCTATCAGTAGGTTAGCATCAGGACGGAGCGGCCAACTGCGGTTTTTAGGATTAACAACTCGGTGAATCTGAATCGCACTATCGACAAGAGACTTTCCCAGTCTACCATTAGCCGCCTTTACCTTTGCGTGCTTTGCGAGAGTTTTAACCCTGCAACTTCAGATAGCTCTGCGTGCCAGGCGGCTAAGCGCAAGTAAAACAACACCCAGTCGTTCGAAGCCGCTGGTGATTCGGGCGGACGCTTGCCGACCTATGGATGGACCGTATTGATGATGACACGAACCGTTTCCGATTGACCGGGAGTTACGGGCTTGAACTCCCCTTCAAGGTCTCCGCTCTGCGCGGTGGGATTACCCGAGAGGGATATCCTGGCGCCGACGACTACTTTGGGGAAGGCGGAGAGCTTCATCTGCGGCATCATTGCCATACTGTCATCCAACTGAATGGAGAGGGGCAGATCGCCGACCCGTTTTCTCGCTGCAGCCAGCGGCATGGGAGGACCGCTGAGAGCCTTGGCGTAGACGAACAGCAGGTCGTCGGGTTTTGCCTTGGCCTGCAATTCGGGAGAGAGGGTGATCTCGACCAGCAGGGAGTCGGACTTTTCCGCAACGGTGTCGGCGGGGACGGGTCGTTTCGCCCGGGCTATGTTGGGTAAAGGCGCTTCGATAGGCGCAAGGCCCAGCTTTGAGCGGGTATCGTCAATGGCCTTGGTGACCGATTCGAGTTCGGCGGTCTGGGGCTTAAGCATGCCTTGCAAGAGCTGCCAGCGGTCCAGAGCGGTCTGAAACCGGCTTTGCTGATAGGCGGTAATGCCGGATAACCAAAGCACGTTAGTGTTTTTCGGCTCCAACCGGTAGGCCTTTTCTATCATCGGGGCCGCTCTGCCGGTGAAGTCGTTGCCGGTGGTGGCGGCGATGGCTTCGGCATAGGCGATCAGTAGTCCGACATTGTCATCGTCGATCTGCAGAGCCCGCTCATAGGCATCGATCGCCGCCGCCTGATTATTCATTGCCATATAGCTGCGTCCCAGCATCACCCAGCCTTCCGGATTATCCGGTTGGTCTTCCATTTTCTTGGCAAGCCGGTCGACCAGTTCCTCCATCGGCGGCATGTTTTCAGTATTGCCCTGCCGTGCGTGAGAGGCTGTGGTCGGCATGGCGGCAGGCTGCTCGGCCAGGCGTTGGATGATTTCCGGTGAACCGAAGTTCTGATAGAGGAATACGGCAACCAGCGGAATCAGCAGGGCCGCCAGCGCCATGGCGCGTCCGGAAGTCGTTGACTCGGATTTGCCGGATTCGCCGGATACATCGCTGAGGAGTTCTTTTTCCAGATCCTTGCGAGCGGCGTCATAACGGGTTTGATCCAGGATGCCGCTCTCCAGATCGTTATCCAGCTCAGTCAATTGTTGTTTGAAGACGGTGAGGTTGAGTTCATCGGAGGTAACGCCGGTTTCGATGCGTTTACGCATCAACGGAAGCACGACAAACGCCATGGCCAGGACAATCAGCCCGGCGAGAATCATCCAGAATTGGGTCATTGATTATTGTCTCTAGGGTCAGTGGACTGTTCCAACAGATCATCGAGTCGATGTTGTTCATCTGTCGAGAGTTTGGTCTCTCGGGTAAGGCTCTTACGTTTCAGGATGCGGAAGAGAACCACGCCGCCGATGAGAAAGACGATCAGCGGACCGAACCAGATCGGGTAGGTGCTCGGTTTGAGCGGCGGTCTGTAGAGTACGAAATCACCGTAACGGGAGACCATGAAGTCGATCACTTCGTCCTTGTTCCGTCCAGCCTTCATCATATCGTAGATTTCGTTACGCAGGTCGACGGCAAGCTCGGCATTGGAGCCGGCCAGGGACTCGTTTTGACACACCAGGCATCGCATCTCTTCGGTGACGGTGCGGAAATCCTCTGCTTTGCCGGGTTCGTCAAAGGTATACTCGGCCAGGGTGGAGGCATGCGATGACGGCAGGATGAGGAGAAACATCAGAGTGAGAAAAAAGGTGCGCACGAGTCTTATCCTTTACGTTTCAAATCTTCAATCATGGGCAGGAGTGTCTCATTGAACAGTTCCATCGATATAGGCCCGGCATGTTTGTAGTGGATGACACCCTTGCTGTCCACGAGAAATGTCTCCGGCGCGCCATACACGCCGAGATCAATGGCGGTGCGCCCCTTTTTATCGAAGATATTGATGACGTAGGGATCTCCCAACCGGTTCAGCCAGGACAGGGCCTTATCCCTATCATCCTTCCAATTGAGACCGACGATTTCCACCTTGCCGCTACGCGATAGATGCACCAGTGTTTGATGCTCAGCCCGGCATGAGACGCACCAGGTCGCCCAGACGTTCAACAAATAAACCTTGCCGAGCAGGTTGTCGCTTTTGACGATCGTTTCGGCGTCTTCCACGGTCGGCAGGGAAAACTCGGGAACCGACTTGCCGATCAGTGGGGAGGGGATCTCCCGCGGATTCATCCCCAGCCCTTTGTAAAGAAAGGCGGCGATGACGGCAAAGACGAATAACGGTATGGAGTAACGCAGATATTGGTTCATCGCTGGATCATCCCCCGGAAACTGCAGGCGCCGCGTTAGCGGTATCAGCGGTTTTAGCGGAGCGCATTCTAGACGTGCGGTAACGCCGGTCGGTAACAGCCAGGATGCCGCCCAGGCCCATCAAAAAGCCGCCCAGCCAAATCCAGCGAACGTAGGGCTTATAGTAGAGACGCAGGCTCCAGTCGCCGCCACCCAGGGGTTCGCCGAGCGAGACGTAGAGATCTCTGGTCAGACCCCAGTCGATGGCCGCCTCGGTCATCGGCATGGTCTTGACAAAGTAGGCGCGCTTTTCAGGTTCCAGCGTCGCAACGTGCTCACCGTCCTTGGATACCTGGAAACGGCCGCGACTGGCGTTGTAGTTGGGGCCGGAAACCTGTGTGACACCTTCGAACGTAAAGTTGTAACCGGCAATCTCACTCACATCGCCCGGACTCATGCGGACATCCTCCTCACGACCGAAATTGCTTACTAAAGTGATGCCGACAATAAACACGGCTACGCCCAAGTGGGCGAGAATCATGCCGTAGTAGCTGCGTCCGCCTGTCTTGAAATCGAGCCAGAAGCCGGCAAAGCCCCGCTTGTTCTTCAGGCGATCCCTGACATTGACCAGATGGGAGCTGGCAACCCACATGGCGAGACCCATGCCCAGTCCAACCAACCAGTTACCGGCTGAAAACACCGGCAGTAAGCTCAACAGCCCGAACAACAGGCTAATGATGAAGGCGACGCGCAGTTGCTTTACGAACAGGGAGGGTTCTGCATGTTTCCAGTGGGAGAGCGCGCCTACGCCCATGAGCAAGGCAAGAAAGGGGGTGGTGAGCAGAAACATCCTGTTGAACCAGGGAAAACCCACGGAGATCTTGCCGAGTTCGAGGGCGTCGTAGATCAGTGGGGCGAGGGTGCCCAACAGCACCAGTGCGGCGAACACGGCGAGCAGCAGGTTATTACCCAGCAGGAAGGTTTCGCGGGAGACCAGATCGAATCGGCCTCCACCTGAAATATAGGGGGCGCGCCAGGTGTAGAGCAGGAGCGACCCGCCGATCACCACCAGTAAAAACATTAGGATGAAGACGCCGCGCTCGGGATCCGCAGCGAATGAGTGCACCGATGTCAGCACGCCGGAACGGACCAGGAAGGTTCCCAGCAGGCTCAGGGAGAAGGCTGAGATGGCGAGCAATACGGTCCAGCTTTTGAAAGCGCCGCGTTTTTCGGTCACCGCCAGGGAGTGCATCAATGCCGTACCAATCAGCCAAGGCATGAAGGAGGCGTTTTCCACCGGATCCCAGAACCACCAGCCGCCCCAGCCCAATTCGTAGTAGGCCCACCAACTGCCCAGGACGATGCCTAGGGTCAGAAAGACCCAGGCTATCGTGGTCCAGGGACGGGACCATCTAGCCCAGGAGCCGTCCAGTCGCCCGCCCATCAGGGCCGCGATGGCGAAGGCAAAGGCGACGGAGAAGCCGACATAGCCCATGTAGAGCAGGGGCGGATGGATCGCCAGCCCGGGGTCCTGGAGCATCGGATTCAATTCGCCGCCTTCAAAGGGTGCGGGAAAAGTCCTGTCAAAGGGGTTGGAGGTCAGCAGCATGAAGAGCAGAAAACCGATGCTGACCATGCCCATCACGGAGAGAACCCGCGATACCATCTCCAGCGGCAGGTTGCGGCTGAAGGCTGCGATTGCAACGCTCCAAGCGGCGAGCATACAGGCCCATAACAGCAGGGACCCCTCATGGGCGCCCCAGACCGCTGAAATCTTATACAGGTCCGGCAGCTTGGTATTGCCGTTCTGAGCGACATAGATGACCGAAAAGTCATTGCCCAGGAAGGCGTAGGTCAGGATGGCGAGGGAGATGGCGAGAAATACGAATTGGCCCCATGCCAGGCTGCGTGACGCCGCCATCCAGGAGATCGTCCGGGTGTAGGAGCCGACGAGCGGCACCACGGCCTGGGTGATAGCCAGGCAGAGCGCCAGGATGAGTGTGAAATGACCTAATTCAGGAATCATTGGAGGCCGGCCTGTGATTGAGTTTTATTGACCGCTTTGTCGTGGGCGGTTTTCAGGGAATCGGCCACTTCCGGCGGCATGTAGTTCTCATCATGCTTGGCAAGCACCTCACTGGCGATGAAGATCCCGTCCTGATTCAACTGCCCCATGGCGACAATGCCCTGACCTTCGCGGAACAGATCCGGCAGGATGCCGGTGTATTCCACGGTAACCGCCTCGGCGTTGTCCGTCACCGAGAATGCGCTGGTGAGGCCGTCGGATTTACGCTTGACGCTGTTCGTCTCCACCAGACCGCCGATGCGGAAGGGGTGAGCGGTCGGCGCCTTGCCTTCGGCCACTTCAGAGGGAGAGAAGAAGTACATCAGGTTATCACTAAAGGCGTTGAGGGTCAGCCAGGCGGCGACACCGACGCCTGCGACCATCAGGCCGATGAGTATCAGTCGTTTCTTGCGGATGGGATTCATGTCGGCTCTTTCCTGGCCCGGCGAATTTTCCGGGCAATGTCGGTGATAACTTTTTTACGTTGACGCATAGGCGCTACTATATTGGCCACCAGGATGATCAGCG
Source organism: Candidatus Thiodiazotropha sp. (ex Epidulcina cf. delphinae) (assembly GCA_025656505.1). Lineage (GTDB taxonomy): Bacteria > Pseudomonadota > Gammaproteobacteria > Chromatiales > Chromatiaceae > Thiodiazotropha. The sequence goes on from JAHXHR010000034.1 coordinate 10,404, forward strand.
CCAACAGAAAGGAGGGCCAGACGTAGACGGCATAGCCACCCATGGCGAAGAATTCGCTCATTTTATTTTGCTTCCTGTTCGACCATTTCCATTACCCAGCGGGAGTTGCGCTCGCGCTCTACTATTTCTGCTCGCGCCCGCATTAGGACCACGGCGCCGTAATAAAGTTTAAAAGAGATGGCCATGATCAACAGAGGCGCCAGCATGCTCATATCCATGGAGGGTTTGCCTAGTTTGGTAACGGAAGCCGGTTGATGCAGGGTATTCCACCACTCCACCGAATAGTGAATGATGGGGATGTTGACCACCCCCACCAGCGCCAGGATTGAGACGGCGCGCGCCGCCACGCGCTTATCCTCGATGGCGCTGTGCAGGGCGATGATCCCCAGATAGAGAAACAGCAGCAGCAGTTCGGCAGTCAGGCGTGCATCCCAGACCCACCAAGTCCCCCACATCGGCTTGCCCCACAAGGAGCCGGTAGCCAGGGCCAGGAAGGTGAAGGAGGCCCCCACGGTAGCACTACTGATGACCATTACCTCGGTCATCTTAATGCGCCAGACCAGGCTGATGAGCCCGGAGACGGCCATTACCACATAGATGAACATCGACATCCAGGCCGCCGGCACATGGATGTACATGATGCGATAGCTTTCGCCCTGTTGATAGTCGGCCGGGGCCACGAACAGGCCGTAATAGATTCCCAGCAACAAGGTAACCAGGAAACCGACCATGAACCAGGGGATCATTTTGCCTGCCACGCCATAGAAATAGCGGGGAGAGCCCATTTGATGAAAGAAACGTACAATCATATCAACTCAGACTAATTCTCAATGAAGCGGCGGTGGCCATCGGGGCCAGCACCAGGGAGCCCACCAGCATGGCGGATAAAATAGACAGTTGCGCTGTCGTCGGAATTCCGACAATAGCGGTTTTTACCGCGTCGGTGGCAAAAATCAGCACCGGGACATAGAGGGGCAGGACCAGCAGTGAAAGTATCACGCCGCCACGCCGCAAGCCGACCGTCAGGGCCACGCCCACCGATCCGATCAGGCTGAGCACCGGCGTTCCCAGCACCAGGGTCAGCATCAGGGTGGGAATGGCGGAGCTTGGAACATTCAGCAACACCGCCAGCAGGGGGGCGACGACGAACAGGGGCAGTCCGGTGACCAGCCAGTGGGCAAGCACCTTGGCGAGCACCAGGATGGAGACCGGGTGGGCGCTCAGCATGAATTGTTCCAGGGAGCCGTCATCGAAGTCGGAACGGAACATGCTGTCCAGGGAGAGCAGGGCGGCGAGCAGGGCGGCCACCCAGACCACCCCGGGCCCCACCGCCTCGATCAGTTTGGGATCATTGCCTATTCCCAGGGGGAACATGGCGGTGACCAGGACAAAAAACAGCATCGGGTTAACCATCTCCGCCCGGCGACGATAAGCCAGGACCAGGTCCCGTTTCAGGAGCAGGGTAAAGGCGCTGGTGAGGGAAAGGGTGCTCATCGTTCGGATAGGTTGATACGCACCAGTTGGACATCATCCCTGAAGCCGATCCGGTGATGGGTCGTCATGGCGGCCATGCCTCCCCGGTTGAGATGTCCCTCGAACAGGCGCTCCATATGTGCGATGCCTTTTCTGTCGAGAGAGGTGAACGGTTCGTCGAGGATCCACAGCTTTGCGTCAGTCACCAGCAGTCTGGCGATGGCCAAACGGCGCTGCTGACCTGCCGAGAGGTTGCGCGTTGGGACATCTTCGAAACCATACAGGCCCACTTGATCCAATGCCTCTTCCAGGCCGATATCCGCACGGGCTTTGCCGAGTCCGCGGGCGATGCGAAGATTCTCCAACGGGGTCAGGTCGAGTTTGGAGCCGTCCTTGTGGCCCAGATAGGCCATATGTTCATGGAACTCGGGTCCGAGACGGAAGATGCTGTCGCCCTCCCAAAACAACTCTCCCGACTCCGGCAGGCGGATGCCGCAGAGTATCCGCAACAGGGAGGTCTTGCCGCTGCCGTTGCTCCCCTCCAGCACCAGGGCCTGCCCGGATGTGATAGTGAAGCTGAGATCCTCGAACAGCATCCGGTCGTCGCGGATGCACTCCAGCGACCTGGCTTCAAATGCGGTTGTCGTGCGGGTGGAGGAAGCAGCAGTCACAAGCCACCCGTCTTTTGCATCGTTATCATAATCTTTTCCGGCGATCTGGAAGTCGAAAATATCGGCAAAACCGCAAACCGTACCTGATCCCGGTCCACGGCCTCAACAAAAAATGAAACCCGATATCTCATATGGTCACAAGTTCCTGAGTCTCAGTCTGGGTAAACGGTCCCAAATAATGACAATTAAAGTACGGGAATTATCCCTGGGATGGAAATGTTTTTTCAGGATCTCTATTTCCCGGAATAAAAGGGAAACTTGTTATCAATGGCCGGTTCAGGTTGCCTGAGGGGTTCTGATGATGACCTGTTCCTGCTCGAAACTCTGCAGGTTGGGGGTTCTCTCGGCGAGGTCGTACGTTTGCCAAAACAGTGTTACACAGAATGCGATTACCAACACAAAAAGGTATTTCACCGATATATCCCCCCCGGAAGTATGCATGGTGGTGAAATGGTCGGCCCTTAGGGCCGTCTCTATAATCAGTGGAGAAATATATAGTAATAACCCTGGGTGCGCTAGTATATGGATGTCCTGATTTTTGATCTGGATCACCAAAATCATGGCTTATCGGCCGGTTTGGGTTGCAGCAGGATCAGGTTTCCTTCAATTCATCTCTCCCGTCGATAAAATAGTTCATACAGGTCGGTCGTTTCCAACCACAGCCCAGCCATCCTGTTAACCCGGCACAACCTAATGTTATGCCGCGCTACTAGTGTAGTGTCCTATACTAGCTTACACGCCGGTGGGCGGCTCCGGTGTCAAGCACCTGACGGACCTGGTCGGCTGCAGCCGATAGGCTATTCTGTCGACCGGCGTGCCAGACGATCAGGGCGGAGGCGTAGACCAGTGAATCGTAGGCCGGACCCTTTTCACCCTGCAGCGCCTGCAGTGCGGTTTCCGCTGCCGCTCTTGCAGCTCCCGAGACGTCAGTGACGCGGGCTGTTTCGTCACTGTCGGTCTTGATTGTGAGATTATCAGGGAGGGGGACGGCTCTCAGGGGCTGATCAATGCCCATAGCTTCAGGGGAGATTTCCAGAGGCTTTTCCACTCCCAGATCGTCATAGCGGTAGATCACGCCTTGTTGCCTGAGTGAGGGGATGACGCCACCCTCCGTGCCTCGAACCAGCAGGCAGCCTTCGAATCCGCCGAAGCGGGCCAGAGAGGCGTACTTTGCCGGATAGGGTTTGTGTACATAGCCGGTGACGAGATGGGTTTTTTTCCGTCCTGCAATGGGTTTTGCCAATACCTCGACCGTAGTCAGAACCTGTCGCTTGATGATCTGTTGTCGTAATGCGGCCAGATTGTGCAGACCGGGACAAAAGGTCCGCTGGTCCACATAGGCCCATCCCAGTTGCGGGTCTTCCAGGCGGGAGACGGCCTCATCCAGGCCCATATCTACGTCGATACCGGCGGCCTGCAGGACGTGACGATGGGTGACGCCGAATTTCGGACCCACCGAATCCAGGCCGTGACTTACGCAGGGAATGCCGCAGGCAGCCAGAACCGGCGGGATCATCGGTGCGACCGGCAGATTGCGATTGAAGCCACTGTAGGGATCGGCCAGGGAGATCAGTTGCTCAACATCGGCCCGGCGACTCTCTGAGATCTTGAGGATTGCATCCAGCGCGCCCTTGTTTTCATCGTCGGTCTCCCGTTTCATGCGTAGTGCAATGAGGAATATGGCGGCCTGAACATCATCGATCTCACCTCGAAGGATGGCGGAGAGGCCGTCGCTGGCCTCTTCCAGAGAGATATCCTTACTGAGTTCCGGTCCGGTGGCGATGCGTTGGATGATACTGTGCATCAAGCCTTGCGGTGTCATGCCGTCAGTCATGAGGTGCTACCTGGGTGATTGACAGCGTGCAGCATACAAAACTTAGTAAAATTTTCAAGAATTATCAGGCAGGCAGAACGGTTTGATTTTGAATTAGGTGTGTGCACTTGCGCGCATGGTTTTTGTTGAGATCAAAACAGACCCGCGAGCAAAGCGAGTACAGCCATTCACAATTCACACGATAAAGATCGTGGACTGTTAGCGGTGAAGCACGGAGGTCAGCACATGCTCATATTCGAAAAACACCGAGTAATTGCTGTAGTCCCAGCGGGTGATCGGTGGTTCTCCGACGCTGGGGTGGGCATTCAGCGGCTGACCGAATCGCCGTTCGACCAGGGACATGGTCATGCTGCGGGATGGGCGCGGTATGCCTTCCTCGCTATTGATGGGCGCTGAGTGTATCGACTCGATGAGCAGCACATCGGCTGCAACCGGCTGTGCGAGCAGGCACAGCAATACGGCGGATGGGGTGGTGAAGCGAAAGGTCATCTGAGCAACTCCGAATTTGTCTCTTCAAAAAGGAATATAGCACTCTTGTCTAACTATAGAAAACTATGAGTTTTTTTGCCTGAGTCCAAAGGCCCGAGGCGGTGAACCGCACAACTCGTTGATTCATCTGGGCGGATAACTATTTTCGACAATATTAACCCGCCGGATTCATAGAGGCCGCTATTGCTCCACATTTTTGTTACGCTATCTAACTTCAAGCGCTCGCGCGCATCGTCCGCCATGAACCTAACGGATTCGGGCGCCATTTTATGATTTAATGCCCAGCCATGTTCAAACCGATCGAATGCTATATCGGCCTGCGATATACCCGTGCCAAACGGCGCAATCACTTTATCTCTTTTATCTCGTTGATCTCCATGGTCGGCATCATGCTGGGTGTTGTGGCCTTGATCGTGGTGCTTTCAGTTATGAACGGGTTTCACAAGGAAGTCCGTGAACGAATTCTCGGTATGGCGTCCCATGCCACTATTTCCGGCGTCAGCGGGGCGTTGACGGACTGGAGGGATGTCCAGGCCGAGGCGTCGAACCATCCCCATGTGATCGGGGAGGCGCCTTACGTGGAGGGGCAGGGCATGCTGATCAGCGGCCAAAAGGTCAGCGGAGTACTGCTCAGAGGCATACTGCCGGAGCAGGAAGGGCGGGTCTCGGATGTGATCTCAGCCATCTCCCAAGGTTCAATAGAGGCGTTGCAACCCGGTGGGTACGGCATCATCCTCGGACGTGAACTTGCGCTGGTGCTGGGGGTCGGGATCGGCGACCGGGTGACCCTGGTGACGCCCCAGGTCAATGTCACTCCGGCAGGCATCATGCCTCGTCTGAAGCGCTTCACCGTGGCTGCGATTTTCCAAGTGGGGATGGGGGAGTATGATCGCGGGGTGGCCGTGCTGCATATTGAAGATGCGGCCAAACTGATGCGTCTTGATAAGGGTGTAACCGGGGTGCGACTGAAGCTGGATGATCTCTATCTGGCTCCTCAGGTTTCCAGGGAATTGGCGTTGAAAATGGGAGGGTACTATCGAATCAGCGACTGGACCATGCAACACCGCAACTTTTTCGCTGCGCTGCGGACGGAGAAACGCATGATGACCATCATTCTTTCCCTGATCGTGGCGGTGGCCGCCTTCAATATCGTCTCAACCATGGTCATGGTGGTGACGGACAAACAGTCCGACATCGCTATTCTGCGCACCCTGGGGGCGTCCCCCCTCTCCATCATGGGAATCTTCATGGTGCAGGGAGCGACGATCGGTATTGTCGGCAACATCCTGGGCATGGCCGGCGGTGTGGTGCTGGCGTTGAATGTCGAGGAGATCGTCAGCGGGATCGAACAGATCTTTAGTATCGATTTTCTCGATCCCAGTATCTACTACATCACCAAACTTCCTTCGGATCCGCACATGTCCGATGTCCTGTTCATCGGTATCGCCGCTTTTCTCATCACCCTGGCGGCGACGCTCTATCCGGCCTGGAAGGCCTCACGCACCCAACCGGCCGAGGCGTTGCGATATGAGTGACGGGGAGTCTGTGCTGCAGAGCAGTAATCTGGTCAGGACCTTTGCCCAAGGCAATCTCCGTGTGGAGGTGTTGCGGGGGGTGGATCTGGAGATCCGTCAGGGTGAGCGAACCGCGATCATCGGCGTATCCGGTTCCGGGAAGAGTACGTTGTTGCACTGTCTCGGCGGACTCGATCGACCCGATGCAGGCGAGGTGCTGTTGAACGGCAGGGATCTGCTCAGTCTCAATGAACGGGAAAAAGGCAGGCTGAGAAACCGCAGCATGGGGTTTGTCTATCAGTTTCACCATCTACTGCCTGAATTCACCGCCCTGGAGAATGTGGCGATGCCGTTGCTGATCGGGGGTGAGTCGGTGATGCGGGCAAAAAAGCTGGCAAGCGATATGTTGCGGCAGGTCGGATTGGGGGAACGGATCGGCCATAAGCCGAATGAACTCTCCGGCGGTGAGCGACAGCGCGCGGCGCTGGCGCGGGCGATGGTCCATCATCCAGCCTGTGTGTTGGCGGACGAACCCACCGGGAACCTGGATCGAAAGACCGCGGAGCAGGTCTACGAATTGATGTTGCAACTCAATAAAGAGAACGGCACCAGCTTCGTGATCGTTACCCATGATCCTGAGCTGGCGGCCCGTATGGATCATGTCTGGCAGTTAGTGGATGGCAAGCTCTCCGAAGCCTGACAAACCGGCGCATATGGGTCGGCTCATGGGGATGGCGTGGTCGGTGTGCTCCGGGCTTTTTTTCTCAAACGCCGTGCCTTCCATTTCTCGATGGCGCGCCAGCGCCAAATCCACAAAATTAGGCTATATCCCAGTAGGGAGGAGACGCCGGCGCAAATCAGGCTACCGGTGAGAAGAGGCATCCAGAGGCCCTCCAGACCGCCGTCCTGCAACCAATCCAGGCTGAACTGGAAAGGTTCCGCCTGAGTCGGCGCGCCGATCACCCAGGTGCCGACCAGATAGCTAAAGAAGAAGATCGGCGGAATGGTGATCGGATTGGTAATCCACACCAGACCTACCGACAGGGGTAGGTTTACCCGGAAAAGGATAGCGGCCGCGGCAGCGAAAACCATCTGAAAGGGCAAAGGCACAAAGGCCATAAACAGGCCGACCGCGAATGCGCCAGAGACGGAGTGTCTATTTAAATGCCAGAGATTCGCATCGTGCAACAGGCTGCCGAAGAGTTGTAGATGCTTATGATTCCGTACCGCGTCATGGTGTGGCAACAGGCGCTTGATGAGTCTCTTGGGCATCAGTTATGCGGAAAATCTATCTCGAAAGGCCACTGCAGGCGGTATATTGAAGCATAAGCAAGTATAGTATACCTGAAGGGGATGAATCGGATTAGGACAGGGAAATGTCATGAATGGGATGCTTATCTGTTTCGTCATTGGCGCAACGTTTTTCCACACCCTGAAGGAACTGCCCGGGTCCTGGTGGCTGACGCTGTTGTTGCCGATGGCGTTCTTCTGGCGCTATGCCCGGTTGCGTCCCTTGATCGCGCTTTTCGCCGGAGCGGGATGGAGTCTTCTGTACGCTACGTGCATGCTGCAGCAGCAGTTGCCTGTGGATATGGAGCGGCAAGATATGATCTTGGACGGCGTCATCGATTCGCTGCCCGTCCGGCAGGGTGGGCTCACCCGTTTTCAAATGCGTGTCAACCGCTTGCTCGACGCCACTGGTAAGCCGCTCGATCTCTCCCGCCTGCAACTTAGCTGGTTCGGCGCCGGACAAACCCTCCGTGTCGGCGATGCCTGGCGACTGAAAGTCAGGCTGAAACGGCCGAGGGGCATGCAAAATCCGCAAGGATTCGATTATGAGCGTTGGTTATTCGCTCAGGGGGTGCAGGCCAAGGGATATGTGCGCAAATGGCGGGGCAACAAGCTTGTGAGTAGCCAAACCGGTTCCGCCTGGATGGGGCGGATGCGGCAGTTGATCGCTCAACAGATCGATCAGTATACCGCTCAGCCGGTTGCCGCAGCGCTGCTGAAGGCCCTGGCGGTTGGCGATAAGCGGGGCATTGATCGTGCGCAGTGGCAGGTTTTCACCCAGACCGGCACAAATCATCTTATCGCCATCTCAGGGCTGCATGTCGGCATAGTGGCGGGATGGCTGCTGCTGGTCGGACAGTGGGCCTGGCGCCGCAGTGAACGCCTCACTCTCAGACTGCCCGCGCTCAAGGCCGGGGCGGTGATGGCGTTGCTCGGCGCCTTGATTTATGCGGCCCTCGCGGGGTTTTCCCTGCCCACACAGCGTGCGTTGTTGATGCTGCTGACCACCCTCGGCGGTGTCATTCTCGGACGTCGGGTAGCGTTCGGCCGAAGTCTCTTGCTGGCGCTGTTTCTGGTGGTGTTGTTCGATCCCTTTGCCCCATTGTCCGCCGGCTTTTGGCTCTCCTTCGGCGCGGTGGCGGTGATTCTGTGGAGCGTCGGCGGGCGTGTCGCCCCCTGGCGAGGCTGGCGTCAGGGTGTTCGTGTACAGTGGTTCGTTACGGTTGGATTGTTGCCGATATTGTTGCTCTTTTTCGGTCAGGCGTCGGTGGTGGCCCCGGTGGTGAATTTGATCATGGTCCCCTGGTTCACCCTGGTGCTGGTGCCTTTGGTGTTGGTGGGGCTGCCGATACTGCTGATCCCGACCCTGGCAGGTTGGTGGTTCGGCCTGCTCGGCCTGATCACCGGCTATAGCTACGGGTTGCTGGTATGGTTTTCCTCCTTGCCGTTTGCATTAGTGGCATTGCCCGAGGTCGCCACCTGGTTATGGGTATCGGCCATGGTCGGTTGTCTGTTGTTGCTGATGCCCGGTGGTATGCCGGGACGCCTGCTGGGCGCCTGGCTGTTCGTCCCGGTTTTTCTCACATCGCCGCAACGCCCGAATGAAGGCGAATTGTGGTTCACCTTATTGGATGTGGGGCAAGGGTTGGCATGCGTGATTGAAACCCGTCATCATCTACTGCTCTACGATACGGGGCCGGGGCATGCCTCCGGTTACAGCGCTGCGGAGACGGTGGTACTGCCATACCTGCGCGCTCGGGGTTACGGGGTGGTCGACCTGGTGATCCTCAGCAATGGTGATCGGGACCATGCCGGGGGATTCTCCCTGTTGCAGGAGAACATCGCTATCAAAGATGTCCTGGCGGGGGAAGCCTGGCGCATTCAGCACGCAAGGGCCTGCCGCGCCGGTGAGCGCTGGTCCTGGGACGGTGTGACATTCAGTCTGCTGCACCCCTCGGGGGAGGATCACTTCAAGCATTCCAACGACCGCTCCTGTGTGGTGCGCATCGTTATCGGCGATTGGACGATACTGCTGCCGGGTGATATCGAGAAGGAAGCCGAAAAGCTGTTGCTGGAGCGATACGGGAGGGATTTGAAATCGCGGATTCTGGTGGCGCCGCATCACGGCTCCTCCACCTCTTCCTCAGCGCCTTTCGTCGCCGCCGTCGATCCCGAGTGGACCCTTTTCTCCAGCGGATACAAAAACAGCTACGGCTTTCCTAAACACGAAGTGGTTCAACGTTGGCAGGCGCGGGGGGCGGTAACGCTGAACACGGCGGAGACAGGCGCCATACAATTTCGGCTCAAGCCGGGGCAGGTTGAACTTGAACCTCGACTCTATCGCGAACTCAACCTGCGTTACTGGAGTGACCGGCGATAGTCGGAGATAGAGAGATTAGGGTGTTTCTTCCGATCAAATGGATAAACGTTACTTTCAGAGAGATGCCCGCATAAAGTATGATTGATTAATCGGATGGTATTTTTTCACGAAATGAATAAAGGAAGCGGATAAGGTGTTTGAACTGGTAAAGTCCGGCGGATGGCTGATGTTGCCCATCATCGTCTGCTCAATTGTTGCTTTGGGCATCGTCTTTGAGCGGCTCTGGTCCTTGCAGCGTAAGCGGGTCATGCCCGACTACCTGATGAAGCAGATCGTGCGGCTTCACAAGGAGGGTAAACTGAACCTTGCGGATATCAACAAGCTCAGAACCAGTTCCCCCCTGGGGCGTATTCTGTCTGCCGGACTGATCAACAGGAAGCACAACAAAGAGGTGATGAAAGAGGCGATCGAAGAGGTCGGGCGCCAAGTGGTGCATGATCTCGAACGCTATCTCAACACCTTGGGCACCATCGCCTCGATTTCTCCGCTGCTCGGGCTGCTGGGCACCGTTATCGGCATGATTAAGGTCTTCAGCGTCATTGTGACGGCCGGGGTGGGCGATCCCGGGGTGTTGGCCGGGGGTATCTCGGAGGCACTGATCACCACCGCCGCCGGACTCTCCGTGGCGATCCCGACGCTGATGTTTCATCGCTACTTCAGCGGCTTGATCGATAGACTGGTGATAGGCATGGAAGAACAGGCGTTGAAACTTGTCGAGGTCATCCATGGCGAAAGAGAGTTAAGGTGAATCTCAGGCCGAATCCCCGCAACTCGCCCGGCGTGGATATCACTCCGCTCATCGATGTGGTCTTTCTATTGCTGATCTTCTTCATGGTCTCCACTACCTTTGAACGTGAAAGTCAGATCCTGATCGAATTGCCTGAGGCGACGGGGGTAGAGGTAGAGCATGAAAAGAAGGCGTTGGATATCACCGTCAATGCAGCAGGCACCTTCTTCGTCAATCAGCGGGAGGTCGTCAATACTGAACTGGAAACCCTCAAACAGGCCATCGGAAAAGCGATCGGCGAACAGCGCAACCTGCCGGTGATCATCAATGCGGATGCCCGGACCCCCCATCAGTCGGTGATGACCGTGATGGATGCGGCAAGCCGGATGGGGCTGACGAAAATGACCTTTTCCGCCCATCGTCCGGTCGCTGAGTGAGGCCGGCTTCCGTTTGAAGTCCTTTATCGAAGCATCCTGGAACGGTTGGCATGTCTTGACGCTGTTGTTGCTGCCGCTGTCCGGCCTGTTCTGTCTCGTCAGCGGCATACGTCGTCTGCTCTACCGCATCGGCTGGTTGCCCACCCGGATCCTCGGCGTCCCCGTCATCGTGGTGGGCAATATCTCCGTCGGCGGTACGGGAAAGACGCCGTTGGTGATATGGCTGGCCGACAAGCTCACGGAAATGGGATTCAAACCCGGCATCATCACCCGTGGGTATGGTGGAGAATCCGACCATTGGCCCCAAGAAGTGACGATCACCAGCCAGGCGCAGCAGGTGGGCGACGAGGCGGTTCTGCTCAAGCACCGCACAGGTTGTCCGGTCTTTGTGGGGCCTGATCGGCCTGAGACGGGTGAACGACTGCTGTCCGCCTACGCCTGTGACTTGATCATCTCCGATGATGGATTGCAGCATTATGCATTGCATAGAGATCTGGAGATTGTGGTGATCGACGGGGTACGCCGTTTCGGTAACGGGGTTTGTCTGCCGGCGGGGCCGTTGCGTGAAACCCCAACGCGCCTTGCCCGAGCGGATCTGCTGATCAGCAACGGTGAAGCAAGGCAGGGGGAGTATCTGATGCGAGTGGCGGGGACTGAAGCCGTCGCCCTTGACGACCGAGACAGATCAAGGCATCTGGCCTCGTTTGCGGATTCGCCTGTGCATGCAATAGCAGGCATCGGTCGCCCCGAGCGTTTTTTTTCCATGCTGGAAGCGGCGGGACTGGAGGTGGAGCGGCGCCCCTTCCCGGATCATCACCCCTATCGCGCCGATGATTTACAGGCATTTTCCTCTCAGCCGGTTCTCATGACCGAGAAAGATGCGGTAAAGTGTATGGCATTCGCTCGGCCCAACCATTGGTATGTGCCCGCCATGGTTGAAGTGGAGGCCGGTTTCGAACGGCAACTCGAGGCATTGATCAAAAGGCTGACAGATGGATAGAAAACTGCTTGATATTCTGGTTTGCCCCGTGTGCAAGGGGAAGCTCCATTACGCGAAAAAAGCGAGCGAACTCATCTGCCGGGTCGACCGGCTGGCCTATCCCATCCGTGACGATATCCCTGTCATGCTGGAAGAAGAGGCCAGAAAGCTCGCAGCGGACGAAGCGATTGGCGAAGGCTGAAATCCATGCATTTCAAAGTCGTGATACCCGCCCGATACGCCTCTGCGCGACTGCCCGGCAAGCCGTTGCTGGAGATCGCGGGAAAGCCGATGATCCGGCATGTCTTTGAGCGGGCCTCGGAGAGCGGTGCCGGCGAAGTAGTGATTGCCACAGACAGTCAACAGATCGCCGATATCTGCAGCGATTTTTCCGCCGATGTCTGCATGACCTCGGATCGCCATCGCAGCGGCTCGGACCGTATCGCCGAAGTGGTGGCGCAAAGGGGCTGGGATGAGGGCGAGATCGTGGTCAACCTGCAGGGTGACGAACCCTGCATGCCGGCCGGTCTGCTGAATCAGGTCGCAGAGGATATGAACAGGCACGAGGCTGCCGCGGTTACCACGCTTTCGGGCGGGATCAGCGATCGCAAGACCCTGTTCGATCCGCATGTGGTGAAGGTCGTCACCGATGCTCAGGGCTATGCGCTCTATTTCAGCCGGGCGCCTATCCCATGGCACAGGGATGAGTTCATGGACGACGACAGTCCTCTTCCCGAGGATATCGGATTTGCCCGGCATATCGGTCTATACGCCTATCGTGCGGGATATCTCTCCCGTTTCGTGGCTTGGAGCCACGCACCCATCGAACGGGCTGAATCGCTGGAGCAGCTCAGAGTGTTGTGGCACGGCGGCAGGATACATGTAAGCGAGGCCCTGGAGGAACCCGGACACGGGGTGGATACCGGCGATGATCTGCGCAAGGCGGCGACCCTGTTGGCGTCGTAGCGTGTATTTTTTTCGGCGCCCTCATGGAAACGATATATGCGATCCTGTCTTGTTAAAACGGCACAAACCAGGAAAGACAGCGGTCGATCCCTGTGGACAACGGGACGGGGTCATATAGGCGGGCCGGATGGAAAGATCGGCCGGGTTCAGCCGGTGGCGCGGTTTCGCATCCCGCCGCTCCACCAGATGCGACAGGCCCCCTCCTCCGAGACCATGCAGGGACCGAGCGGATTTCTCGGTGTGCAGGCCTCTCCATAGAGCCGGCACTGGCTGGGATATTTCCTTCCCAACACCACCTGCGTACAGTCGCAACCGGGTGGCATCCGACCGGCTCGTTTGCGTTCGGGCGTGCCGTAGTCGGGAAAACGCTTGCGGGCGTCCCATCGGGCATAGTCCCGATTCAGGGCATATCCGGAAGCGGGGATGATGCCGATGCCCCGCCAGTCGGCATCCACCACATCCAGGGCTTGGCTCAGATGATTCCTGGCGCTGGGATTGCCGCCGGGCCGGACCAGTTCCGGGTAGCAGTTATCGAGAAAACAGCGCTTATCCAGGTGTTGCCGAAGCACGGAGTAGATGGCGGCCGACAGGCTCTCCGGGGAGAACCCGGCTACCGCGGCAGGCAAGTGATGTTGTTCGATGACGAATTCCCACTCTTCCGCTCCCATCACCGTGGCGACGTGACCGGGCGCCACCAGGGCGTCGAAGCCGGGGGTGTCGCTATCGAGCAGCATCGACACCGCCGGCCAGGTGAGGCGGCCGGAGAGCAGGATGGTGAGATTGTCGGGTACGCCCTGGACCAGCAGGGAGGCAACCGGTGCGGTGGTGGTTTCGAAACCGGCGGCAAAGAACACTACCTGCCTGGCGGGTTCGTCACGGGCGATCCGCAGGGCCTCCAGGGGTGAGGCGATGGGACGGATATCCGCGCCCGCGGCATGGGCCTGATCCAGGGAGCGGGGCTCTCCCTTGGGGAGATTCACCGGCACCCGCAACATATCGCCGAAGGCGACCAGGGTGATCGGTTCATGCAGGGCGAGTTGCACGGCCTGATGGATATCCTCTTCGGGACAGACACAAACCGGACAGCCGGGACCCGGGATCAGTTCTATCAGCGGGGGCAGGGCGCCGCGCAGGCCGGCCTGGGTAATGGTGCGCTCATGACCGCCGCAGACGTTCATCACCCTGACCGGTCGATGCAGCGGCAGGGCGTGTAGCTGCGCTAGCCAGGCCTTCGCGTTCAGCGCCATCTTCAGCGTACGTTTGCGGCGGGTCGGTTGTTGTCTTGTCTTACAGTCAGCCGTGCGATCTGTTGCCCGAGCCATTTGAGCCAGGGCTCAAAACCCTCGCGGGTGTTTGCCGAGATCAGGGTGACCGGCCCCTCTACCGCGAGTCGCCGCACTGCCTGTTCCGCCTTGGCCGGGCTGAAGTCATCCAATACCGCCAACAGGTCGGACTTGGTGATCAGCACATGATCGGCGGTGCGAAAGATTACCGGGTATTTGGCGGGTTTGTCATCGCCCTCGGTGACGGAGAGCAGGGTGATGTTGAGGTGTTGTCCGAGATCGAAGCCGGCGGGACAGACAAGATTGCCGACATTCTCGATGAACAGGATCTCCAGCTCATCCAGATCGATCCGGTGCAGGGCCTGGTGAATCATGTGGGCGTCCAGATGGCAGGCGGTGCCGGTGGTGATCTGAACGGCCTGCACGCCTTTCCGGCGAATCCGTTCGGCATCGTTTTCCGTCTCCAGATCCCCCTCGATGACACCGACTCTGTAGCGGCCCCGGAGTGCATCGATGGTGCTTTCCAACAATCGGGTCTTGCCGCTGCCGGGGGAGGACATGAGATTGATCGCCAGGACCCGGTGGCGTTCGAAGTGTTGCCGGTTGTGGCCGGCCTGGTGATCGTTTTCACTCAATAGATTCTGCAATACCTCCACGGCTACACCGCCATTCTCGGTGTGTGCGTGTTTTCCTCCCTCTTCGATGAGATGCCGGTTGCCGTGGGTGACATTACAGCCGCAGGTATCACACATGTCTGAATCGCTCCTTTGTGAGGTCGGGTTTCCCGATAGTCGGGACAGCGTCTCTTCCCATTGTAGTCAGGCACACAGTTGCGCCGGGAATGGCGCGCCCTTTTCAAGCAACGCAACAACGCTCCCACTATGCCTTCATCATCCGGAGGAGGCAACCATGAAGAAAAAACCACGCATGACCTGGTCCAGGGTTTTGTTACACCCCGGTTAAGCTACTTTTTTCCACTCTAGCCATTGTTGCTCAAAGTCGTTTGGACTCACATAGTCCAGATATGAATGCAGTCGCCAGCTGTTGTAAAACATGGAAATATATTCCAGTGTGCCCTGTTGTGCCTCATATCGAGAAAGCCTATGAAACAGTGTCCGAGGCGCGGGATGGAATCGGCATTTATCTGAAGTTCTACAACAGTGAACGCCGGCACCGGCGTTTGGATCGGCGAACACCGGACCAGGTTTATCTGGAATGGCCACAAGCAGCATGATCAGGTGATGATCAATAAGGGCGGAATGCACTTATAGGGCTGTCTGAAAATTGGGGTCCACTACTCGGTATCGTGGGGCGGCATCATCGCTATGATGTTTTGGTACAACCCCGATGCGGCCTTAGAGTCGAAATATCCCGTCATGCCGTTGCTCGTGTGCGTTTCATGGGAGCAAGAATAGGCTTAGGCATTAAGAATGCGATGCGTTGCGCGTGCTTTTGTTTTTTCGGGCCGTCCCGATCCTGCCTGGGTCGTTGAAGATCAACAATTCAGGAGACTCGACTCGGTATGGCATCTACTTGAGCCGTGCGTTTCTCCGATGCCTGCCGCTCCCGGATTGGGGTACCGTGGCGTTTCGCCGGCGTATGATGCAAGGGTGGAGTTTATCGCCTTCGCAGGCCATGTCACGAAAAAGACCGGCAATACCGCCCGCTGAATCGAGGAGAGATGAAGAGAGGCGCTTTGAACGGCTTTTGCTCTCTACGGCGCCTGAAAATGCCATTCCGACCGGCATCATGGATTTCCAACGCTGATATTGAGAGGTCGGAGTGTTGCAATAAAACGGCCGGCCTTTGTTCGGGCCGGCCGCTGATTGCCTGATGACTGGGGATTACCCTAAGGCGTCAATCATCACACTCGCTATGCCTCCTCCCTTTTTTCCTATGGCCGCAATCCTTATCATCCTCATGCTCATCGTCCGTAAGCGCCTTCATGAAGGCCACGATTGCATCCTCCTCCTCATCGGTCAGGCCGAGATTGCCGAGTTCTTCAGCATTGACGTTCTCAGCAACTTCCGGGGCTGGCCAGCAATTCGCGGCAAGGGCCTCCGCTTCGGTGAACGGGCCGGGGCAGCGGTCTTTCACATCCCGGGTGTTGTAGAAATGCACCACTCCCTTGAGGGTCTTGAAATAGCCGTTGTGCATGTAGGCCTTGACGGCATCGGGGGTCGGCCTCTTGTCCACGTTGCGCAGGGTCGGCACCTTCATCTTACCGATCTCGGGCTCATACACCGATGCCGGCTCGCCCCGCTTCATGAGAAAGCCGCCCAGCCCCGAATCGACGAAGGTCGGATCGGCGATAAGAGCCGGGTTCTCGGGATTCTGCGGCACGCCGAGGTTGTCGTAAGTGAAATCGGTGAAGGCGGCGTTACGGCCGCTGCTGACGTGGCAAGCGGCGCACTTGCCCTTGCCTTGGAACAGCTCAAAGCCTCTTCGCTCCTGCTCTGAGAGTTTGCCATGCCTGCCGGCATCGAACTTCGAATCGAACCGGTTCACTTCGGGGGAGTCTTCGTAGGCGGCGATGGAGAGCGCGATGTTGTCGTATTCCATCTCCACCTTGGCCCGATCCTCGGCAGTCAACTGAATGGTCACGTCCTCCTGCCCGCATAACGAATCCGTGTCGGCGGGGAAAGCGATGCTTGAAATGCCAGCGCCCCAGACCTTCTCGTAGAGTGGCGCATAACTTGCCATTGAGACGCGATAGACCACACAGGCCGCATCCGGCAGGGCCTGCTCCGCCGGGTTCAGGAAAGGGCCCTGCGCTTGGTCGGCCGCCGGGTTCGCCAGCCTCTCGCCGGTTGCCCGGCCGTCCCAGAAGTTGCCCCCGACGAACTGCCCGTCACCTCTCGTAGAGAAGTGAAAGACGGGACTCGGGGTGGCGTAGGCCGAGCTTGGCGGTTTGCGATTGCCGAAACGCCCGGGAATCGAGCCTTCGTACACTGCGCCGGCGCCGTTGATGATCGAGTCAGGCCCCGTCCCCCCCCAGCCCGCATCGTGGCATGAGGCGCAGGATTGGTTGTGATTGATGGAAAGATCCTGATCTTCGAAAATGCGCTCGCCCAACACCTCAATCGGTATGGCGCCCCGTCCGGCCATGCTTCCCGAAGTGTAGCCTAACAGCAAAATCATTGGGCATGCCAATAGTGATATCTTCCGTTTCATATTCTTCCGCTTCATTTGTTCATCATCTCCTGATATAGAAGGCATCGGGTAGCCGCCAATGCCATGGGTTCTCTTTAAAAAAGGTATGTGCGTCAAGCCTATCGCTACCTTGCGAAGGATTCCGGGACATCTCAACCCCCCAAAACCGATCCGCCTACGCGACAGGCTTGATGCCTCGACCGCCCTGGGTCCGCGACGATTCCCTCGTGACTTTACGGCGTAGAGGATGCGCACTCTATATACCCTACATCACTCACTGTCGTTCGCAATATCGGCCATACAGTCGCGCCTGCGCCAATCGGGGGCTACCGGCCTTCACTCCGCTCTCCATAGCGAGCACAGGAAGAATATCCCATGTAATAACTCAAGTTTCGGAGTTCATATTAACATATGAATCGGCTCTAATAGCATGATAAATATGAACAATTATGACGTCTCCTCTAAAAACACTGTGTTTTTATGTCAACAATGAATTTTCAGGTATTTTGCTTGTGTGTTGGTTTCCCGGCACATTTACGAACACTTGCATATGGCTTCAAATAACGGGTTACTGTGAGAAATGCTTAGAAAGCAGCACTTTTTTGCAAATTTGAACTCCGAAACTTGAGTAATAACAAGGGAATTTCGACTGGCTCACAAATAAGAATTAAAGTCTCATTGCTAGCCCGGATGTTTCACCCGGGAACGTGATGATCGTGCCGATCTCGTCGCTCAGGGGCGGATTTACAATTGAGTTAATAGCCTAACCTATTGATGATTAAGGAAATACCGTCCATGAGCGACGAGATCGGTGCGAGGGTGCGTTCAGCGTTGCCGGGTAACACTTTGTACTTTGCTAATATTCCATAAATTATATGTTAAATCAAAAGGTTAATTCATACACTGGATTCCATTTCCGATCCGGTTGTAAGCCGACGGATTTCCAGAAGCATTTTCCTATTTTGTTACAGTTAAATATTTACCTTTCATCTGTGCAATCGTTACTCCGTTTGATGGCTGCCCCTCCCTACACTGATCCGCCTTGCTATCCCGTTTTCCAGCCAAGGATAAGGAGTCTCCCGATGTTCGCTTCAGACCGACAAGTAACAGACCTGTTCGACGCCATGGTTGATCAACGCCCCCGCGAATCTAAGCCTATCGCTAAGGAGAGGGTCCATAAATCGGACCCGGACAAGGTCGTTATCGGCGATATTAAGCTATTGACCGGCGATGTATGCATGAAACCAGTGGCCGGCACTGACTGCAAACGGCTCTATTTCTGCAATGCCTTGCCGAATTTTGAGTGTGGCGTCTGTTTTGACCATCCGCTGGACCACTATCCCTTGATGATGATCTTCGAGATGGGGCGCCAAGTGGGCATCGCCGTTTCACATGAATTTTACGGTGTTCCGCTAAAGGGACACATCAATATCGTCGATGCCCTCTCTTTCGAGTTCAAGCGGTTTTTGGAACTGGACAAGCCGGTCTACATCGTATGCGCGGATTCCGCTGTGCAGGAGCGAAAAGGATTGCTGCGCCGGGAGATGAACTTGGCTTTTATCCAGGAAGGCGTTCATTGCGCTTCCGGCTCCGGGAACGTGAGTATTGTAAGTCATGCGCTATACAAGCGTATGCGCGCTGCGAGCCGTAGTGGGATAATAGGGCGGCCGGTCGCCGGTGCACATGCCATTCCTACCAATGTGGATCTCATTGATCCGCCGGATAGGGTCGCCGCATGCGAAAGGTTATGAGCATGGATGTGATGCTGCTCGAACAAGACGGCCGCTGCCGCTGGTTGGAGAATAAAATCCTCAACAAGCTCTATCCACGGGTGATGAAAAATGCACGGGACCCATCTGCGCAAAAGCAATACATCATCGTCGATTGGATCAGTAACGATGACGGCAGGGTGGGTGTGGACCTTACATGGTTCAAAACCCTCGGGGTCCCCGCGGTGCAGAGCTATGGAGATTTACCGGCCGGAGGGGCGTTTAAGGTCATCAATACCGGTTATGATTCCATTGTCAGCGAAGAGAAGGCGCTACGCGATCGGGGAGTGGAGATCATCGATGAACCCTGTCCGTTTATCCGTCGCTTGCGCAATTTGCTGGAGGATGCCGATCCTGAATACCAATATGTGCTTTTATGCGAAGCAAACCATATCGTGGTCAAGAACTTCAAGACGATTTTTCCCGCTGACATGATATTGGTGCAGATGGATAACTATCGTCAGAGGATAGTGGAGCGGAATAATAACAAGCCCATGAGACTGATGCCCTATGTTACCTTTCTGCCGTCTCACGCGGATGAGATCCTGGCTTTCGTGCGTGAACAGTTTCCCGGTCTGGCGCATGACAAACTGGTAACCCAATGCCTGTGGGTGAAGAGCAAGGCAAGTCCGATCGTCGAGATCAACGCGCTACCGAAGAGGCAGCTTACGCAACTCGATGCCGCCTTGTTGATCACCGGTTCGGCAACCACCAACAAGTCGGTCGTCTCACTGGTGGAATCGCTTGAGCAACGGGGGCTTGAAGTGACTGCGGTTTCCTCGATAAAAGAGTACCTGGCGTATGAAAAGGCGCACCCGGAACACAAGGTGCTGTTAGTACGCTCACCGATCCCTAACAATACCGAGGCGGATATTATGGGCTATGTAAAAGCCGGCTATCGGGGCCTATTGGCGGCCCGCATACGGCAGAACCGGTTATTGCGGGGCTATGGCATCGGCCTCTATAACCGTCTCGGCTATGGCTGCAACTGGCTCAAGCAACGATGGGACACCTTTGTGGTCCATCGCTCGACGGAATCACAATAAACACCATAAGGCGAGACCGTGGCGACTGACGATTCACAGGGTAGGCAACACCAGGTCATCGGCATCACCGGAGTCACCGGCATGCTCGGTTGCGCCTTGGCCGAAATGTTCACCGAGCGCGGTTATCAAGTCTTGGGCTTGGTGAGATCCGCCCCGGCCGATAAACCGGCATACCGGCACATCACGGGTGACCTGACCGATGCCCAATCCCTGGCGCTGTTCGTGGCTCAGATCGATGTCTGTGTGCATCTGGCCGCGCAGGTAAGCCATGGCGGCCGGCAACAATACAAGTCTGTCAATATTGACGGCACTCAAAAACTCTGTGACGCAATCCGCAGCTACAATCCTGCTTGTCGACTGGTGAACTGTTCGAGTATCGCGGCGTTGAGATTCAACCCTGCCTTGCCCTTCCTGGCAACACCGTACGCACGCAGTAAATTCTATGCAAACCGTATTGTTGAGCGATACCGGCGGCAATTTGATCTGCGTACCGTAACGATTTCGCCGGGGCTGATTTACGGTCCGGGTGACGAACGCTTTCTACCCGCGGTGATCCGGCGGCTCAAACAGGGATCGGTGACGCTGGTTTCCGGTGGTGAGCGACATGCCCCCCTGATCTATATCGATGATCTGGCTGAGTTGTTCTTTCTGGCTGCCACAGATTCTCGGGCAGTCGGAGAAGACTATATCGGCGTACGCAGCGAGACGCTGGGCATCCATGAGTTTATCAGACAACTGGCTAGGCAGGTCGGTGCTGAAGAGCCGCGGCGGATTTTGCCCAAGAGTGTTGTGTTTCCGCCGGCCTTGATGATGGAGTGGATCTATCGTCTGTCGGGCCGTGGCAAAGAGCCGCCGTTATCGAAACGCGCCGTTGATATTCTATCGATCAACTTCAAGCAAACATCCGGCGATGCCAACAAACGCCTTGACTGGCAACCCGCCATTGGTATGGAAGAGGGCTTGCGACGCTATCTGGACTGGGCAAGAGAGCGGGGGATATCGGCATAAGCCTACTAGGGGGCGTTCTCAATTAAGCCAAATAACAGTGGCTACCAAACTGAGTATGGCTTGATAAGTAATGGCTAAACGCTCATATCGGGTTG
>JAHXHR010000035.1:0-27041 GCA_025656505.1 Candidatus Thiodiazotropha sp. (ex Epidulcina cf. delphinae)
ACAAACGGTCTGATCAGACCCGCCAAAGAGACCGATGTCGTGATCATGGACGCCCCCGCAGGCACCCACGGCAAGGCGATCAACAAGATGCTGTTGCGGGTGGACAGCCTGATCCTGCCCGTACTCCCCTCGCCCATCGATATGCGCGCCTGTAGCCGCTTCTTGGCCGAACTGCTGGACAACGGACATGTTTTGAAACACCAGACGCAGATCGGCATTGTCGCCAACCGTGTCAAGGAGCACACCCGGATCTACCACGATCTGGGAACCTACCTGGGGCATCTCAAGATCCCTTTCATCACCCACTTTCGCGAGAGCCAGAATTATATTCGATCCGCTGAAAAGGGCTTGGCGCTGTTCGAGCTGGCGCCGGCCCAGGTCTATAAGGATGTCATCCTGTGGGATCCTCTGTTCGATTGGTTAAAGGTCTGATGCACGCCTGGTGCGGCCCAGCCGCACCGCAAACCTAAACACAGGCAGGCAAACCCTGTTCCAGAGTCGGATAACGCAACACCACCCCTAATTCACTCAACAGCTTGCGATTGCTCAGGCGCCGCGACTCGGCCAGATAGGAGAGCATCCCCGGCGAGAGTCGTCTCCGGGCCTCCTCCGGACTGATCAGCGGCGGTCTCGGCAGACCCAGAAAATCGGCCACTTGATTGAAATAGTCGGTCATAGCGCCCGGATGACCATCGCTGACGTTGTACACCTCTCCCGCCCGGCCTCGCTGCATGGCGGCCAAACAGATCTGCACCAGATCGAGTGTGTGGATGCGGTTGGTGATGGGCGAGTCGGCCTCGGCCACCATCGGCTGACCGCTTTGCAGGCGCTGCACCGGCAATTTACCGGGTCCGTAGATACCCGCAACCCGCAGGATCACCAGCGCTTGTCCGCTATGCTCACTCCAGGCCCGCCAGCGGTTTTCGGCATCCAGGCGCCGTCGCGCACGATCCACCGTCGGCGCCGGTGGACGGGTTTCGTCCACCCACGCCCCCTTGCACTCCCCGTAGACGCCGCTGGTGCTGAGATAGACCACTTTTTCCGGTTGCCCCGTGTCCGTGAAACCGCCGATCAGGTTCGCCACCCGGCTATCTTCCGTTCCCCGGGGAGGGGGTGGGGCAAAATAGTAGAGCCGCCGGGACTTCAGTTGCACTAAAGACTTCAAAGGACGGTCAAGGTCGATTTGTACGGCGTTGATATCCAATGCCTTTAAACGGCTGACGCTGTCGTTCCTACGCACCCAGCCGGTCACTGAGTCACCTCGTTCCCGGCAGGCCGGCGCCACCCGACTGCCGATATCGCCGCAACCGATGATCGATACATTCATAACCCACGGGACTCCCGGTTTAATTCCTGACAAAAATAGGAGAGAATTCCTCCCAAGATACTCAACGGAAACGGAATATCACACTAGTGTGATTTTATTCGGTCTCAGACAACAAGGTACCCCATGAGTTATAAAGTGCAGGTTGATCCCAGCAGCCATGAATTCAACGTCGAAGGGGAAGAAGACATCCTCGGCGCGGCGACCCGGCAAGGCATCAACCTTCCCTACGGCTGCCGCAACGGTTTTTGCGGCGAGTGCAGCGCGACACTGATATCGGGCAGCGTCAGTTATCCGCACGGTGAACCGCCGGCGATGGCGGATGGTGGCAATGGGGTATGCTACACCTGCCAGGCGGTGCCGACCTCCGACCTGATCATCGGGGTCGCGGAAATCGAACACGCTCAAGATATCCGTACTCGCATCATGCCCTGCAAGGTAGACCGTATTGAGCATCTCAACGAGGATGTCATTCGTCTGTATCTGAAACTCCCCGAGGGGGAGCGTCTGCAGTTCATGGCCGGCCAGTACCTGAACTTCGTACTCCGGGACGGCGGTAAAAGGGCCTTCTCCATAGCCAATGCCCCGTATGACGACGAAGCGCTGGAGCTGCACATCCGTCATGTCTCCGGCGGCGCCTTTACCGACACCCTGTTCAACGGCATGAAGGAGAAGACCATCCTGCGTATCGAGGCCCCCCTCGGCAGCTATTATCTACGGGAAAATTCAACTCGGCCGATCATCCTGATGGGGGGCGGCACCGGCTTTGCGCCACTGAAGGCCATGATCGAACACGCCTTGAGGGTAGGCACGCGACGTCCCATGCATCTCTATTGGGGCGTGCGTTCCCGAGCGGATCTCTACCTTCCCGAGCTTCCGGAAAAGTGGGCGGCCGAGAATAGCAGCTTCAGCTACACGCCGGTGCTCTCCGAGCCCGACAAGGACTGGCTGGGCAAGCGCGGCTGGGTGCATGAAACCGTGGTCGCCGACTATCAGGATCTCAGCGGCTACGAAGTCTACATGAGCGGCCCGCCACCCATGATCAAGGCCGGCAAGGATGTCTTTCTGGCGCATGGACTTTCCGGCGAGGATCTCTACTCGGACTCGTTCGAATACGGCGCGGCTGCCGCCGGACGGAAATAATATCCATCCGGTTCGTGCAGGGAGGAGCAAATACCCCCTTCCTCCATTCCGCACAATCCGCTAGTATGTGCTCGGTTTCAGGCGGCTGCTGCGTCCGGTGGCAAGATCCGGGCGAGGGTGTAATACAATACCTGTCATCTATGATTGGAAACAAGCCTGCCGCACCTGATAGGACGAAGTACTTGTATTGGCCCATGGGTAAAACCGGCCTGCAGGTACAGGGAACGACTGTCAGGAGAAAATACCATGGAGATTCACCATACAATTGAGGACGAGCTTGGCCTGATCGCCGATCACATACGCCTGCTCGCCGTTTTGACGCTGAACCTGCCCGGCCACCGGGAGAGGGAGCGCGAGGACTTGGCCCTGGTGCTGCAGGATCTCGCCCTTCGGCTCGAATGCATGGCTGAGGCGGCGAGGCGTTACCCCGACTGCTCATCGTGCGCTGAGCGGGAGGATCAGCCTTGATGGAGCACAGCTATAAGGACACAAGGGGTCCCTCTACCTGGTACAAGATGAAAAGACGCCCTAAGCACCTCCCGCTCCGCAAGCAGCAGGTACTGAAAAACATCGTGCAGGCCATCTGCGCCCGCCACGTCGTGGATATGATCATCCTCTTCGGCTCTCACGCACGAGGCGATTGGGTGGAGGACGAATATGAAGAGGACCACATCACCTACGAATACCGCTCCGATTACGATATCCTCATCATTACTGCGGATAAGGCCGCTGAACGTGACGTCGCTTACGACATCGACCTCAAACACGACCTGGAGCCGGGTGGCAGGGGTACCCGTGTCAACTACATCGCCCACACCATCCACCATGTCAATCAGATGCTCGCTGAGCGGCGCTTCTTTTTCATGGACATCCAGAAGGAGGGGTATCTGCTCTACGACTCAGGACGCTATAAGCTTGCCCGCCCCCCCAGGCGGTTACCTCCCGACGTGATGCTGCGGCATGCAGAGGAGTATTTCACGGAGTGGATCGAGAGTGCGGACGGCTTTCTTGACAGCGCCCGCTACAATCAATCGAAAGGCCGCCCCAAGATCGCGGCATTCGATCTGCACCAGGCGGCCGAGCGCTACATCACCTGTTTACTACTGGTCCACACCGGTTACCGCCCCAAAGAGCACGACATGGATAAACTCATCCGCCAGGCCACCGGCTTTGACCCCCGCTTCTCAGAAACCTTCCTATTGCACATAGATGAAGAAAAACACCTCTTTGACCTTCTTCGCCGCGCCTATGTGGATGCGCGTTACAGTAAGAGCTACCGCATCACTGAAGGAGAACTGAATGCCATAGCAGAGCGGATCGAGGGGATGAAGAAGACGACCAAGGAGGTGTGCGAAGAAAAAATCGAAACACTGAGGCGTGTGATTTAACTTGAAAGCCGCAGTTGACCACGCCATCCTGATACTGAGCTATCGATAGGCAAACCATTGATTTCGATCTGCCTATTCACCTGCCGGGTGATCCACGCTACAGGCCCGATATAGGGTTCCCAGGAGTCACATTGATGCGCAAACGAATCATCCCTCAAGTGCAGTATGAGGCCCTCTCTCCCGGCCAGGTCTGGTTGGATCTGGAGGAGGTTGCAGAGGTGGAAATTACTTCGGAGGATGCCGCACATCCGATCGAGTCCGCGCTACTACCCGGTAAGACCTCAGGGTGGCGCGCCGCACAACCTGGAAAACAGACCATCCGGCTTCTCTTCAGCAATCCCCAACGGCTCCGGCGGATCTTACTCAAGTACGTGGAGGCTGGTCCTGAACGCACCCAGCAGTACCTGTTGCGTTGGTCACCGGATGGCGGGCGATCATTCCGGGAAATCGCACGACAGCAATGGAACTTTAGCCCTGAAGGATCAACATCTGAGGTGGAAGACCATCGAGTGGAACTCACGGGGGTCACAATCCTCGAGTTGATCATTACCCCGGATATCAGTGGAGGAGATGCAATTGCTTCCATTTCTCAGTTGAAGCTCGCTTAGCCCGTATGTTTCACCCGGTCGCTGATAATGTAAATTAACCTTTTGATTTAACATGTAATTTATGGAATATTAGCCAAGTGCAAAGTGTTACCCGGCAACGCTGAACGCGCGCTCGCACCGCTCTCGTCGCTCAGGGACGGTATTTCCTCAATCATCAATAGCTCAGGCTATTGACTCAATCGCAAATCCGCCCCTGAACGACGAGATCGGCACGATCATCACGTTCCCGGGTGAAACATCCGGGTTAGCATGGCGGGCGCGCTATCTGTTGATCGATTTGCGGCGTTTTCCGGAAGAAGGGGTTGTCCCCGACTCTTGCCGCACTGTAAACAACCGATGTCGTATAGCGACTATGCTTCGTAAGGTACGCTGAACGAGCAATCCTTCTGCGGACAGGCCTTTTCGGCGCCCTTTTTCTTGGTGGTCTTGATCGTCAATACGGGCCAGCCACAGTTCGGGCAGGGTTCGGCTACCGGTTCGTTCCACACCGCATAGTCGCAATCAGGATAAGTGGAGCAGGAGTAGAAGATCTTACCGCGCCGTGATTTGCGTTTCAGCAGGGTGCCTTTGCTGCATTTGGGGCAGTTGACGCTAGTGTCCTCGGGCTTTTCCAGTGGTTCGATATAGCGGCACTTGGGATAGCTGGAGCAGCCGATGAATTTACCGTAACGGCCGCGCTTGATGACCAGTTCGGAAGCGCATTCAGGGCAGTTGCGGCCCTCCACCACCTCCGGTTCCTCCTTCTCGCTGGAATCCGCATTCAGATCCCTGGTGTAGTCGCAGGTGGGGTAGTTGGTGCAACCGACGAAGCGGCCATGACGACCCAGGCGTATCGAGAGTTGGGCGCTGCACTTGGGGCAGGCCTCGTCCAGCGCTTCGTGGGTTACATCGCTACGCTTGACGTTCTCCTGGGTATGGTCGATCTGATCCTTGAACGGCGCCCAGAACTTGCTCAACAGGGGAACCCAATCCTCTTCGCCACGGGAGACTGCGTCGAGTTCGTCCTCAAGATTGGCGGTGAAGTCGTAGTCGACGTAACGGGTGAAATACTCGGTGAGAAACTTGTTGACCACCCGGCCCACATCGGTGGGCTTGAAGCGTTTGCTGTCGATAATCGTGTATTCACGGTCCTGCAGGGTCGAGATAATAGAGGCGTATGTCGAGGGGCGTCCGATACCGTACTCCTCCAAGGCCTTCACCAGGCTGGCCTCGCTGTAGCGCGGAGGCGGTTCGGTAAAGTGCTGCTCGGGGCGGATGGCTTTCAAGGGCGCCACCTCTCCCTCTGCCAATGGGGGCAGCAGTCTCTCGTCGTTGCCGCTCTTGGCGCCGTCGTCCAGTCCCTCCTGATAGACCGCGATGAAGCCGGGTTGGGCAATCACCGAGCCGTTGGCGCGAAACAGATTACCCTCGCCGCACTGCAGGTCGGCGGCCACGGTATGGATGGTGGCATGGATCATCTGACAGGCTACGGTGCGTTTCCAGATCAGTTGATAGAGTTTTGCCTGGTCCTTGGTTAAACGGTCCTTGATCTCGCCCGGCACGCGAAGCACAGAGGTGGGCCGGATTGCCTCATGGGCCTCCTGGGCGTTTTTCGCTTTGGTTTTGAATTGGCGCACTTGGTTCGGCAGTTGATCCTTCCCGTAGCGCTCGGCAATGTAGTCCCGTATCTCAGCCGTCGCCTCGTTGGCCAGATGCACCGAGTCGGTGCGCATGTAGGTAATCAGGCCTACGGTGCCTTGGCCCACGTCTACGCCCTCGTAGAGTTGCTGGGCGGTGCGCATGGTGCGTTGCGTTGTAAAGCCGAGTTTGCGCGATGCTTCCTGTTGCAGGGTGGAGGTAGTGAACGGTGGCGCGGGATTGCGTTTGCGCTGTTTCTTTTCGACCTTGACCACCAGCAGGCCGTTGCTGCCGGTCGCCAATAGCTGTTTTTCCGCCGCTCTGGCATCAGCCTCATTGGTGATGCTGAATTTATCGAGCTTCTCTCCCTGATAGTGGGTGAGTCGGGCGGAGAATGCCTGCTTTTTCATTTCCGAGTCTGCTTCAACGGTCCAGAACTCTTCCGCCCTGAATGCCTCGATCTCCTGTTCCCGCTCGACGATCATGCGCAGGGCGGGGCTCTGCACGCGCCCGGCGGAGAGGCCCCTGCGGATCTTTTTCCACAACAGGGGCGAAAGGTTGAAGCCGACCAGGAAGTCGAGGGCGCGGCGCGCCTGCTGGGCATCCACCAAGTCGAGGGAGAGTTCGCGCGGATTTGCGATGGCATCGTTTACCGCTTTTTTGGTGATTTCGTTGAATACCACCCGGTAGACGGGTTTTTTCTTGAGTTTGCCCCGTTCCCTGAGCAATTCGGACAGGTGCCAGGAGATCGCCTCGCCTTCCCGGTCCGGGTCGGTTGCGAGATAGAGGGCATCGGACTTCTTCAGCGCCTTGGTGATTGCCTGTACGTGGCGGTCGTTGCGTTCGATGACCTGGTATTTCATGGCGAAACCGTTGTTCGGATCGACTGCGCCCTCTTTGGGCACCAGGTCGCGCACATGACCGTAGGATGCCATCACCTCAAAGTTGCCGCCGAGGTATTTTTTGATGGTTTTCGCCTTTGCAGGCGATTCGACTATGACCAGATTCATTGGGATATTGATCGATATCAGCGGAAAATGCGCAACAGTGAAACGCCCTAGGCCGGAGAAATCAAGTGTTTTAATCCGAATTCGCAGGTTCCGGGCGAATCAATAACTTGTGCGATTCATCTTTGATGAACCTGCAGATTCGGCATTAACGGCCTGTTGCCGCTAATGCAGGAATATCGGGGCTTCGTTGTAGACCATGTCTTCCATGTGGGCGAATGCCGCTTCCTGACCCGGTTGATTCATGAGCACCAGGAGAATAATCCATTTTAACTCCTCTTCCGTGATGATGGCTGTGTCGAGCGCGAGCGCACGGTCGATGACCAGCTCCCGTGCGGTTTGGGTGAGAATATCATTCTGTTCGAGGAATAGCAGCAGCCCGCGGGAATCCACATCCAGGCGTGTCCTCTCTTCATCGGTGAAGATCCGTAGCGAATGGGATTGATGGGGATCGCCCTGTTGGCTTTCGGCATTGTCGGCTAGCTCGTCGAGCCAGTCGAAGGCCTTGATGATCTCGCTTGAAGGGAAGCCGGCTTGTATCAATTCGTCACGGAGTTCATGTTGATCCGAGGGAGGGGCATGCTCACCGTCCATGTAGTTTTCGTACAGGTAGATCAGAATATCGACCACGTTTTCGTTCATGTACTCTCTCTCCCGCTTGAATGGGATGCCAATGTGTCTTTACGGCAGTAGTAGCCGCCGGGAGCTGATGATACATGACCCTCAAGCTCGAGCAACAGCAGCATGGACGAAACTGTCTCCGCGGTCAAACCGGTTCGGGTGATCAATTCGTCAACTGAGACCAGGTCATACCCGAGGGCTTCACGTAACAGGGCGTACTCGGGGTCTATATGCAGATTCTGCGGCGCCGATAATTCATCCGAAGCCGCTGTCGGGGGTTGCAAAGCACCGAGTAAGGCGCCTATTTCCTCAACGATATCCTGCGCCGACTCGACCAGTTTCGCTCCTTGTCTGATCAGGGCGTGGCAGCCGCGCGCCTGGGGGTTGTGTATGGAGCCCGGGATGGCGAACACCTCACGACCCTGCTCTGAGGCGAGTCGCGCGGTGATCAGGGAGCCGCTCTGTATGGTGGCTTCGACCACCAGGGCGCCGAGAGAGAGGCCGCTGATAATACGGTTGCGGCGAGGGAAGTTTTCCGGTCGTGCCTGGACGCCGGGAGGGAACTCAGTCACCAGCAGGGCGGATTCGGCAATCTCATGGGCCAGGTCTCTATGGCTCCCTGGATAGATTCGATCAGGTCCGGTGCCCATCACGGCAATGGTGGCGCCGCTCTCCAAAGCCCCTTGATGGGCTGCTCCATCGATGCCCAGGGCCAGCCCGCTGGTGATGCAGATACCGGCGCCGGCCAGGCAGCGGGCGAACTCGCGAGCATTGTCGATGCCGGTGGCCGTGGGATTGCGGCTGCCGACGATCGCCAACTGCGGCTGGTTGAGCAGTTGCGCATTCCCCATCAGGTAGAGCACGGGGGGCGGGGCATCGGTTTGCTTCAACAGCCGCGGGTATTCCTCCTCAGCCAAGGTGAGCAGTCGGTGGCCGGGTTGGGCCAACCACGCCAGGGATGGTCGAATCGCGCTCAAGTCTTGCGCCGACAGACTGTCGATGGCGGGTTGTGGGATGCCGAGTTCCCGCAATTCATTGGGGGAGGCGCGAAGTATTTCCAGCGGGCCGCCATACCGCGCCAACAGACGTTGGAAATAGCGGTTGCCGATGCCTGATGCCTGGCTGACCAGCAGCCAGGCCTCCGTGTCGGGGGAATGAGAGGGGGATGCACCGTCCATGATACTCAAGGAGGGAAATTCACCCCTCGGGCGGACGCACCCAGTCGAGGACGTGGAGGGGCTTGGTGGCATCCATGACCAGCGCGAAGCTGACCTTTTGGAAGGTGCGGAAGACCATCAGATGGCCGGCCTTCTCCAGCGGCAGGGTGACTTTCTCGCCACGTCCCTCGACAATGTCACGTATCTCGTCTCCCCCCTGCAGGATCTGCAGGACATGACCGGGCTCCAATCCTACGTTGGCGCCCTTGTTGAGCACCACTACATTGAACTGACCGATCTGGGACACGCCGTTGAGAACCGAAATGATGCGCCCCTCGATCAGGTTCTCCGGCGATCTGGGCTGGAAGTCGATCAGCGGCTTCTCCTCCTTGGCCCTGATCAGACGGTCGCCGATGACGGCCTCCATTACCGATGAGGTGATCAGTAACTTGGCCGGATCACCGGTGCGTTTCAGTTCGGATGAGCCGATATAGAGGGCTTCGTAGCCCAGGATCTCACCGGAATCAGGATCTTTGTAGGGCTTTTCAGGTCTAACCAGGGTGTATTGGGTCGGACGTTCCTTCATGATGCTGCGGGCATAGTAGCTGATGCCCGCGCCACCGACGATATGGTCATCCAGAAAGTGTACGATATAAGGGGCCTTCTCCAGTTCTCCCTCATCAACCACGTACGGGCGGGTGAGGAAAGGAGCGATGGCGCCGATGGGGATGGTCGGTATGGCTTGGTCCAGCGGCTCCGCACGAATACGGGGGGAGAGTTTGTCCTTGCGCTTCAACTTGAGCATCGGTTGACCGTTACGATAGGTCAGCACGATTTCGTCACCCGGATAGATCAGATGAGGGTTTTCTATCTGCGGATTGACAAACCAGACTTCCGGCCACAGCCACGGATCGCGTAGAAACATGGATGAGATGTCCCACAGCGTATCGCCCCTCGCCACGGTATAGCGCTCCGGGTGTGAAGGATTGAGAGCGACGGGCTGCGCGGCCAGGGTTGCAAAGGAGAACAGCAGGCCGCTGATCAATCCGATGAGTTTACTGTTAAGATATGACATGACGATTCCCTTGGGTGCGAAGCGGAGATTCTCCCGGGTATTGTATTCTATACTGTTTGGCGATTTTGACGGAGAAAACAGTATGTGACACTACACTAGTTTCCAGTATGATCATAATGTTAGCGCAATTTCTTGCATTTGTACTATAGATTTTGGAAAAACAGATGGCGATTCTAGACATACTCAGTTTTCCCGATCCCCGACTACGCAACAAGGCCAAGCCGGTGGCCCGGGTTGGCGATGCCGTACGCCGGCTGATCGACGATATGCTTGAGACCATGTATGAAGCGCCGGGCATCGGTCTCGCAGCGACCCAGGTGAATGTAGCCAAGCGCGTGGTGGTGATCGATCTCTCTGAAGAGAAGAACCAGCCACTCTGCCTGGTCAACCCGGAAATCCTGGAAATGGATGGTGCGGAGCAGATGGAAGAGGGTTGTCTCTCGGTGCCGGGGGTCTATGAGACGGTGACACGGGCCAACCATATCCGTCTGAGAGCCTTCGGCCGCGACGGCGCGCCTTTCGAGATGGAGGCGGACGATCTGCTGGCGGTCTGTATTCAGCATGAACTGGATCACCTGGAAGGTAAATTATTCGTTGACTATCTCTCCAGCCTGAAGCGTCAGCGTATCCGCAAGAAACTGGAGAAGGAGAACCGTCAGCGAGAGGCGCCGGAAGCGGGCGCGTATCAAGTCATCTGAACACCTCGTGGAGTTCTGCCTTGGTCCAATCTTCATCCGTCATTGAGCGCTTGTCTGAGACACCGTTCCCAACCTCGTCATCTGCTCGGCCTGCCACAGATTTTAATTCATGTCTGAGCCATTGAAAATCATCTTTGCCGGCACCCCGGACTTCGCCGCCACGGCCCTCGCAGCGCTATTGACCACGGACCACCGGATCACGGCGGTCTACACTCAGCCGGACCGCCCTGCCGGGCGGGGCAGGAAAGTACAGCGGAGTCCGGTTAAGCAACTGGCCTTGGAAAGAGGTATTGAGGTGCGTCAACCGCAAACGCTCAGGGAAGTATCGGCGCAACAGGCGCCGGCTGAACTGGATGCCGATCTGATGGTGGTGGTCGCTTATGGGTTGCTGCTGCCGCAGGCGGTATTGGATGCACCCGGATTGGGATGCATCAATATCCATGCCTCCCTACTGCCGCGTTGGCGGGGCGCAGCGCCGATTCAGCGCGCCATCCTTGCCGGTGACAAGGAGAGTGGGGTGACCATCATGCGGATGGAGGCGGGGCTCGACACCGGGCCGATGCTCTATACCCTGAAGACCCCTATTTATGCTGACGACACGGGTGGCAGCCTGCATGACCGTTTGGCGGACTTAGGCGCTCAGGCGCTGTTGGCCTGTCTGCCCGGCTTGGCGGATGGAACGCTTCAGGCAGAGCCCCAGGATGACAGTCTGGCCAATTACGCCACAAAACTCGCTAAACAGGAGGGTCTGATCGATTGGTCGCAACCGGCAGAAGTCATCGACCACAAGGTTCGCGCCTTCAATCCCCGGCCGGTGGCGCAGTGCCGCTATGGTGACAAGATGATGCGGCTCTGGCGCTGCCGGCCGTTGGCGACCGGCGCCTTCGCAGAACCAGGCAGCGTTCTTCATGCAGGGAAATCGGGTATCGATGTGGCGACCGGCCAGGGTGTCCTGCGCATCATCGAATTGCAGATGCCGGGCAAGCGGACCGTCTCCGCCGGCGATTTCGTCAACGCTCACTCGCTGGATGGGGTGGTGCTGACCTGATGCGGATGCGGGCCGGTGTTTCGTCGATCAATCCGCGGGTTGTGGCCGCCCGGGTCGTACAGGCTGTGCTTGCGGGACGCTCGCTTACTGAACTGTTGCCAAACCAGCTTGCGCAACTTGATGACGCGCGGGACCGGGGGCTGATACAGGAGATCAGTTATGGGGTGATGCGCGTCTACCCGCGTTTACTCGTTCTGGAGAGGCGCTTGATGAGCAAGCCATTGAAACCCAAAGACCGGGATATCGAGGCGCTGATTCTCATCGGGCTCTACCAGTTGCTCTATCTCAGGGTGGCTGAACACGCCGCCGTCCACGAGACTGCCGGAGCGGCGAAAAAGCTCGGCAAGGGTTGGGCGGTGGGTTTGATCAACGGTGTGCTGAGGAGTTTTTTGCGCCATCGGGAGTCTCTGCTGGAAACGTTGGCGTCAGATCCCGAGGCGCGCTATGCACTGCCCCAGTGGCTACTGCTGGCCCTGAGCGCTCAATGGCCCGCGGTCTGGCAGGAGCGGGCGATGGCGCTCAACGGGCATCCGCCCATGAGTCTGCGGGTCAATCGGCGGATCAATTCACGGGATGAGTATCTGGCGCTGCTCAAGGCGAACGGCATGGCGGCGCGACCGATCCCCCTGGCGGACGCAGGTCTGAATCTGGAGAAGGCTGTCGATGTGGAGTCTCTGCCCGGCTTTAGGGAGGGCAGGGTCTCGGTGCAGGACGGCGCTGCCCAGTTGGCGGCCGGGCTGCTCGGGTTGGAGGCCGGACAGCAGGTGCTGGATGCCTGTGCCGCGCCCGGTGGTAAGAGCTGCCATATGCTGGAACTGGCGCCGGCGTTGAATCTGACAGCCTTGGATCTGGATCCCGTCCGTTTGGAAAGGGTGCGTGAAAATCTGGTGCGGCTGCGACTCCGGGCCGAGGTGCAACAGGGGGATGCCGCCGTTCCTCATGGAGCGTGGCGTGAACGGCGCTATGATCGGATCCTGTTGGATGTGCCCTGTTCCGCCACTGGCGTGATCCGTCGACATCCGGATATCAAGTACCTTCGCCGGGAGAGCGATATCGCCGACATGGCGCGGTTGCAAGCGCGTATTTTGCGAGCCGTCTGGCCCTGCTTAAAACCCGGCGGCGTCATGCTCTATGCCACCTGTTCGATCCTGCCCCAGGAAAATGAGCTGCAGTTGCAGGGATTCCTCGCATCGCAAGCCGATGCGCTGGAGCAACCCATCGAGGCGCTGTGGGGCGAGGCGAGGGCGGTAGGCCGCCAGATCGCCCCCGGAGCCGGGGAGATGGACGGCTTTTACTACGCGCTCCTGGTGAAGCGGCCGAGATGAAAAAGGGCGTCATCCCCCTGCTGTTGTTACTGCTCTGGTCTGCGGGGGGGGAAGCTGCGAGTTTCGCGGTCAAGGAGGTGCAGATCTCGCTGATCGGCGATAAGTATCAACTGAATGCCCGCATCGACTATCAGTTGAGCAAGAAGGCCCATGTTGCGCTGAGTAACGGTGTGCCGCTGACCTTTAAGGTGCTGCTGGTGGTGGAGAAGGTTAGGCGGAGTTTCTGGGAGCCCAGTCCATTCGCACGCACCTTGAGCTTTCAGATCCGCTATCATGCCCTGACGGAACTCTACCGGGTGGTGGATAGGCAAACGGGAGAGGAGCAGAACTTCGTAACCCAAGATGCCGCACTCTATGCCTTGGGTGAGATGAGTAATCTCTCTCTGGCCGACAAAGGGCGGTTGGCCCCGGGCGAGGCTTACCAGCTTCGTTTGCGGGCCGATCTCGATATCGAGTCCCTGCCGTTGCCGTTGCAACCGCTGGCCTATCTGGGCAGGGGTTGGAAACTGACAACAGGATGGTCCCAATGGCCCCTTCAACCCTGAGTCGCTTGCGCCTGGGCGGTCTCTCTGTCGGCCTGCTGCTGATTTTACTGCTGGTGAGTCTGCATCTGATGAGCAGCGCGGTGCAGAATTCCGCCGAATTGAGTCGCTTTTTCGTGCCCTTGCTGGTTTTCAACCTGATGGGCATGTTTATCCTGTTCGTGTTGATTGCCTACAATTCCATCCGGCTCATCCGACAATATCTGCGTCACAGCGCCGGTTCCCGTCTCACTCTGCGCATGGTGTTGATCTTTACCCTCATCGCGCTGATCCCGGTTGGGGTGGTGTACTACTACTCTTTCAGCTTTTTACAGGGGGGGATCGACAGTTGGTTCGACGTACGGATCGACCAGGCCATGGAGGATGCCCGCGAACTGGCTCAGGCCTCCCTGGCGCTCAATCAGCGTGTATGGCTGAAATATACGGAACAGCAGTTGCTGAGCATCGCTGACACATCGGAATCCGCCCTCTCACTGACCATCGCCAAATTGCGCCAGCAGTCGGGCGCCCTGGAGCTCTCCCTCAGCGACCCCGGCGGGCAGATCATCGCCTATTCCAATGCGGTGGCGGATGAGTTGGCGCCGGCCAAACCGGACGACTACATTATGCAGCGACTGCGAGAGGGCAGCAGCTACGTGGGGCTGGCGCGAGACAAAGATGAGTTGATGATCCGGGTTGCGGTGGCCGATCCATTGGGAAGGCCCTTTATTATCCAGGGACTCTACCCCGCCTCGGAACGTGTCAGCACTCTGTCGGAGAAGCTCGCGCTGGCCTACAACCGCTACAAACAACTCTCGTTTACGCGCCAGCAGCTCAAGTTTAACTTCTCCTTGACCCTCTTCCTGGTGTTGATGTTCGCGGTGCTTTCCGCCGTCTGGGCCGCCTTCTTCTCCGCCCGCCGCATGGTGGCGCCCATTGCCAATATCGCGGCGGGCACCAAGGCGGTCGCGGAGGGTGATTACGATCGCCAGTTACCTATCCCCAGAAGGGCCGACGAACTCGCCTTCCTGGTCGCCTCTTTCAACACCATGACCCGCCGCATACGCCAGGCCAGGGATCAAGCCGACGGCAGCCAGCGGGAGGTCGAAGGTCAGCGCGCCTACCTGGAGACAGTGCTGGCGCGTCTCTCCTCCGGTGTGCTGACCTTCGATGCGCAACACAAAATGCGTACCGCGAACCCGGCGGCCGGAAAGATCTTGGGCATAGATTTACAGCGCCTGATCGATGTCCCCGTGCAGTCATTGGCGCTTGAATCGCCCATTCTGAGGCAGTTTTCCGAAGGTTTGGAAACCCCTCTGCATCAGGCCGACGAGGAGTGGCGCGGGGAGTTGACCCTGTTTGGCGGCGAGGGCCGTAAGGTGTTGACCTGCCGCACGACGCCGTTTGCCCAACCCAACGGCCGCAAGGGCCATATTGTGTTGTTCGACGATGTGACGGCGCTGATCCGTGCCCAGCGGGATGCCGCCTGGGGTGAGGTGGCGAGACGCCTGGCCCATGAAATCAAGAACCCGCTGACGCCGATACAGCTCTCCGCCGAGCGACTGCGCCACAAATACCTCAAGACCATGAAGGAAAAGGATGCCGAGGTGTTGGATCGCGCCACCCATACCATCGTACAGCAGGTAGAGGCCATGCAGAGCATGGTCAATGACTTTTCCGAATACGCCCGGCCGCCGCAAATGGAGGTGAAAGCGCTCAGGTTGGACAGGCTCATAGGTGAGGTGGTGGACCTCTACCGCGGCGCCAAGGGGATCAAGTTCGAGGTCGAATTAACAGCCGGGCAGGCC
Source organism: Candidatus Thiodiazotropha sp. (ex Epidulcina cf. delphinae) (assembly GCA_025656505.1). Lineage (GTDB taxonomy): Bacteria > Pseudomonadota > Gammaproteobacteria > Chromatiales > Chromatiaceae > Thiodiazotropha. Next base: position 15,341 of record JAHXHR010000035.1, read on the forward strand.
AGGGTTGAGGCCGATCCGTTGCGTATCCGCCAAGTGGCGCACAATTTGGTGAAGAATGCCATTGAGGCCTTGGAGGGGAGCAAGCAAGGGGAGGTCACGCTTATCTCCCAGGTGGTGAGCAGGGATGAGCATCCATTTTATGAAATGCGGGTTCAAGACAATGGCCCGGGCTTCCCGGAGGCGATGCTTCAACAACTTTTCGAGCCCTACGTGACGTCCAAGCCCAAGGGGACGGGCCTGGGTCTGGCGATCGTAAAGAAGATTGTGGAGGAGCATGGCGGTATCATCCGGGCGGAAAACTGTAACAAGGGAGCCTGTATGGTGATGCAACTGCCGATGCTGCTGGACCTGGCGGCGCAACACCGCGCAGATAACCGAGATCCCTATAAAGAGGAGAGAGAAGCATGAGCCGGGCCTATATCCTGGTGGTGGATGACGAGCCGGATATCCGCAATCTGGTCAAGGAGATTTTACAGGATGAATCCTACGAAGTGACGGTGGCCGAAGACGGTAAGTCTGCACGCCAGGCGCTGCGTGACCGTCGGCCTGAGCTGATACTGCTTGATATCTGGATGCCCGATGTGGACGGCATCACCCTGCTCAAGGAGTGGGGGGAGGATGAAGGTCTGCCCTGTCCGGTGATCATGATGTCGGGCCACGGCACGGTGGAGACCGCCGTCGAGGCGACTCGCTTGGGCGCCTACGATTTCCTCGAGAAGCCCCTCTCCCTTGCCAAGTTGTTGCTGACCATTGATCGCGCCTTGGAAGCAGAGCAACTGAAGCAGGAGAACGTGGGGTTGAGGCGCCATGTCCATGCGGTGTATGAACCAACCGGCAGGAGTCCGGTGATGCAGCGTCTGCGTGAGCAGGTGAAGCGCATTGCCCAGCACGATACCTGGGTGCTGGTGACCGGTGAGCCGGGTAGCGGTCGTGAGACCCTGGCGCGTTATCTCCACTCCCAGAGCGTGCGCCGCGATCGTCCCTTCGTGGAGGTCAATGTCAGCGCTATTGTTAAGGGCAACGCCGCCCAAGAGCTGTTCGGCAGCGAGAGTGACGAACGGATCCATTATGGACGATTGGAACAAGCGGTGGGTGGCATCTTATTCCTGGATGAGGTCGCCGATATGGATCTGGAGGCACAGTCACAACTGGTCGGGGCGCTGGATACCGGGCGTTTCCTGCGGGTCGGCGGCACTGATCCGGTGAGTATCGATGTGCGCATCATTGCCGCTACTCAGCATAATCTGGAAGAGTCGGTTCAGGAAGGGACGTTTCGGGAGGATCTCTTTTACCACCTCAATGTCGTGCCGTTGCATGTGCCGCCTCTGCGCGAACATGCCGAGGATGTGCCTGAATTGTTGAATTTCTATGTCGATTGGTATGTGACCCACGAAAAGTTGCCCTACAGACATTTCAACGTGGGGGCGCAGAATACCTTGCGCAACCATCCATGGCACGGCAATGTGTGTGAGTTGAAAAACCTGGTGCAACGCCTTCTGATCCTGGGGGTGGGCAACGAGATTTCCCAGGAAGAGGTCGATTCCTCGCTGGGGGCGCCGGAAATGGGCGGTTCGCTCGGCGGTCCCGAATCACCGGTCTCTTTCGACCAGCCCTTGAGGCGGGCCAGGGAGGCGTTTGAAAAGGTCTACCTGGAGTATCAGTTGAGACAGCACGAAGGGAACATCTCACGCATGGCCAAGGAGGTCGGCATGGAGCGGACCCACCTCTACCGGAAACTCAAGACCCTGGAGATCGAGTTCAAGGATAAGCGATGATCCTAGCATCCTCAGTTGACCGCTATCTACTGTACTAATCGCTTTGAAAACATGAGCTTTATCAGGTTTGCCGGCATTCACCTATTGGGTGAGCAGCGCCGCACCGTGAACGGCACGCTTGTGGCGGCGCATGGCTGCGTTACAACGCCTTGCAATAGAACAACTATTCCGCGTCATAGAATTAAGCTCCGGGCTAGACGGGTATTATTGCGGTAAAATGTCGGTGGAGTGTTGCTTAAATTAGAAAATGTTTCAGTGAGTATGATCCCGATCCAAATGGGTATTGTTATGTTGCTGTCCCATATCTCAGGTATCATGACCTGATAACTTCGTTATGAATCGTCTGAGGAGAGAATGAAAATAATTATCCTCGGTGCCGGTCAGGTCGGGCGTTCGGTCGCTAACGCGTTGGTCAGTGAAGCGAATGACATCACTATAGTGGACCAGAACCTACAGCTGTTGATGGAGCTGCGCAACCGACTTGATCTCGGTACAGTCAGGGGACACGCGGGTCATCCGGATGTGTTGCGCAGGGCCGGCGCCGAGGATGCCGATATGATCCTTGCGGTGACCAACAGCGACGAGACCAATATGGTAGCCTGCCAAGTCGCCTATAGCGTGTTCCATACCCCGACCAAGATAGCCCGGGTCAGAGCCCAGGGGTATCTCGACTACCCCAAGCTGTTCGAGCCGGGAGCCATTCCCGTGGATGTCCTGATCAGCCCGGAGCAGTTGGTCACAGATTACATTCTCAAGCTGATTGAGTATCCGGGCGCACTCCAAGTCCTCGATTTCGCCGGTGGCAGGGTTCGTCTGGTGGCGGTCAAGGCCTATCATGGCGGCTCGCTGGTCGGTCATGCATTGAGCACCCTTTACGAACACATGCCCAATGTAGATGCCCGAGTGGCGGCGATCTACCGGGAGGGGGAGGTCATCCAGCCCAGGGGGGATACCGAGATCAAGGCCGAGGACGAGGTCTTCTTTATCGCCGCGACGGAGGATATTCGCTCTGTCATGAGTGAGTTGCGTAAGCTGGAAAAGCCCTACAAGCGCCTGATTATCGCCGGAGGCGGCAATATCGGCCGGCGGCTTGCCTTATCGCTGGAACAGAAGTACCGGATCAAGCTGATCGAGACCGACCAAGTGCGGGCGCGGGAGATCGCCGAGCGGCTCGATATGGCCATTGTGCTGCACGGTAATGCGGCGGATGAGGATCTGTTATTGGAGGAGAACATCGAGAATACCGACGTGTTCTGCTCGGTGACCAACGATGACGAGGCCAATATCCTCTCCGCCATGCTGGCCAAGCGTTTGGGGGCCGCTAGGGTAATGGCCTTGATCAACCGTTCCGCCTATGTGGATTTGGCGCAGAGCGGCATCGTCGATATCGCCATCTCGCCCCAGCAGGCGACCATCGGCCTCCTGTTGACCCATGTTCGTCGTGGTGACGTGGTGCAGGTGCATTCACTGCGGCGCGGTGCGGCAGAGGCCATCGAGGCCGTGGCTCATGGAGACCCCGGTTCGTCGAAGGTGGTTGGGCGCGCTGTCGAAGAGATCAAGTTACCGGCAGGGACCACTATCGGTGCGGTGGTGCGCGGTGAGGAGGTGTTGATCGCACATCACGACACCGTGATAAAGAGCAATGATCACGTGATACTGTTCCTCGTGGATAAGCGCAAGATCCGTGAGGTCGAAAAGCTGTTTCAGGTCGGCGTGACCTTCCTTTAGCCATGCATCTGTTCGTGGTTCAGCGAATATTGGGTGTCCTGCTGATGGTCTTCAGCCTCAGCATGCTGCCACCGTTGGTGATCTCGATTTGGGTCGACGATGGCGCTTTGGTCGGTTTTACGGATGCCTTTATCCTGACATTGGGTTTGGGGCTGGCCTTTTGGGCGCCGGTGCGCAACCGGCATCAGGATCTGCGTGTGCGCGACGGTTTTTTGGTGGTGGTGATGTTTTGGGGTGTGCTGGGCCTGACCGGGTCCCTGCCTTTTCTGCTCGCTGAAAACTCCGATATGGCTGTTACCGATGCGGTCTTCGAGTCGATTTCCGGCCTTACCACGACCGGCGCCACGGTGATTGTCGGCATTGATCAACTGCCCCTGTCAATACTCTATTATCGCCAGCAGTTACAGTGGTTGGGGGGGATGGGGATTATCGTTCTGGCGGTGGCGGTATTGCCGATGCTGGGTATCGGCGGCATGCAGTTGTATCGGGCGGAGACCCCGGGGCCGGTGAAGGACAATAAGCTGACCCCGCGAATTACCGAGACCGCCAAGGCGCTCTGGTATGTCTATCTGGGATTGACGGCCTGCTGCACGCTTGCCTACTGGGGCGGCGGCATGAAGCCATTCGACGCTCTGGGGCACGCCTTCTCCACGGTAGCGATCGGTGGCTTCTCCACCCACGACGAGAGCATCGGTTTCTACGACAGTACCCTGATCGAGATGATCGCGGTTATCTTTATGCTTCTCTCCGGAGCCAATTTCGCCCTGCACTTCTTGGCGCTCCGTCGACGCTCACTCCGCACATACTTTGAGGACTCGGAGTTTCGCGGTTACATCACCACTCTGACGGTGGTGTTTTTTGCGGTCTCCGGAGCCCTCTATTTCATGGGGGTCTACGGGACTTGGAGCGAATCGATTACCCGTGGCCTGTTTCAGACGGTGTCCATCGGCACCACCACCGGGTTCACCACGGCTCACTACTCGCTATGGCCGGGCTTTATCTCCATCCTGCTGCTATTCGCCAGCTTTGTCGGGGGCTGCGCCGGCTCCACCGGCGGTGGCATCAAGGTGATCCGCTTCCTGTTGTTGATCAAGCAGGGGGTGCGGGAGATCAACCGGCTGATCCATCCGAACGCAGAGATCCCCATTCGTATCGGCAGCAAGACCATCCCCTGGCGGGTGGTCGATGCGGTATGGGGCTTCTTCGCCCTCTATGTGGCGAGCTTCGGTATCATGTATCTGGCCCTGGCCTCAACCGGTCTTGACCTGATGACCTCTTTCTCCGCCGTAGCCGCGAGCATCAATAATCTGGGACCGGGACTGGCCGATGTGGGGGAGCATTACGCCAACCTCAACGATCCGGCGAAATGGATTCTCTGTATCGCCATGCTGTTGGGGCGATTGGAGATTTTTACCCTGTTGGTGCTGCTGACGCCCGCCTTTTGGCGTAAGTGAATACCCTAGGGGGTGTTCTCAATCATCGTTCGCGGCGTGATTCCGGCCCTTTTCCGCGCTGGCGGCGTTGCGATTCGTTGCAATAGAATGACTATTGCGCCTCATCGCGCCTTGCCGGCACGAAAAATGACTCAGAATCACGCTCACTCAGGTAATTGAGAACGCCCCCTAGCATAGGAGCCGTAATTAAGATCGTGTGGCGCCAATGTCTTCCAATGAAGTTAACCATGCATGGAAGTGCGGGCAGGCGGCGCGGATACGGTCCAGTCCGATTTTACAGCGTTCCAGGCTCGAACTCCATCACGGTGACTGCGTAGGCGCGCATTGCCCATGAGTCTGGCGCTAACCGATTCGAATCCGTGGCTGATCAGATGCACTGCTAGAAGTTCGTTGACGAAGGTCTCTTCGGTTTCATCTTCTACGTGTATCAACAGACGTGTCATGGGTTATTCGAGAGCAGGGCGTCCGCCCAATTCATTTTTCCCCCATAGCTGACTAAGGCTGTAGTCCTCCAGCCATGATTCGAGTTGAGACGAAGTCCAGGCGCTGAAAGCGGGTACTTCCCGCTACACGTTCTGCAACAAGTACATCTTCCGGTTCAACCTAAAAACCGCAGTTGACCGCTCCATCCTGATACTAACCTACTGATATGCAAACTATTGACTTCGATTTGCCTGTTCACCTGCCGGGTGAACCACGCTACGGGGTGAATTGCACGCTTGCGGCGGTGCATGGCTGCGTTGCAACTTCTTGGAATAGAATGACTATTCCGCGTCGTTGCGCGCCGTGCAGGGATGCACAAGTGTCGCAAGTACAGGGATGCGCAGGAGCGACCCTTGCCCTGCACCCCCGCAAGCGCACACTTCACCCCGTCCAACTGCGGTTTTTAGGTTCAAAGTGGTCGAGTAGTGGTGGTGACTGGGTTGAGACAATGACTTGAGTCGTATGGGATGTCTGCTTGATGAGAGAAGCCGGTAGGGTTATTGCATGGGGGTGAAGGCCGAGTTCCGGCTCGTCAACGATCATAACAGAAGGGCGTAGCTCCTCAGGTTGGAGGAACAGTGTTGCTAGTGCAATGAATCGTAGGGCGCCATCGGAAAGTGACGATGAGCTAAAATACTGATCTGAGTCCTTGTGGCGCCATGCCAAGCGAATCGACGCCTCATTGAGAGGGTCGGGTATCAGTTGGAAATCGTAGAGAAAGGGGGCAACCCGTTGGACTGTACGACGAATCAATTCGTAAGATGCTTTTGAACCCTTGAGTCGTAATGTAATCGAGTCCAGGTGTTGACATGCAAGAGAGCATATCTGGGTCAAGATAGGCTGTCATCATGATTTTGGTGCAGGCGCCACAAATGACGAAGCCCTTTAAGCATACTGCCGTGTATATTATGGCCTGAGACAAAGTCGGAGTCCTCGGCAGTCTGTTACGAACCATAACGGCTGAGCCTGTTCCGCAGACTGTCTCAACTCCGAGAGCAACATCGCCTCGGAGCCACCCGGTAGCAGGGTGGAGGTGAGAAAGCTGCCGACAAACAGCCTCAAGGGTCCGCCCGGAGAGGTTCAGGCGTTGCGAAAGATCCAGCATCGGTGAGGCGGATGGCGTTGAAAATCCTCGGGCAGGGTCTGTCGGGTGATCTCCTCGCTGCGGGTTTGCGCTTCGAGTGCGGGATCGAGCTTGAACTGACGCCGGTTGGTGGAAAAGATCAGTTCGCCGCTTGGGGTTAACAGCCGCAGGCAGGCCTCGATCAGCCGCGGGTGATCTCGCTGCACGTCAAGTATTTCGAGCATCTTCTTGGAGTTGGAGAAGCTGGGTGGGTCGAGCACAATGAGTCCGAACTGTCGGCGCTCCCTGACGGCCCTGTCGAGATAGCTAAAAACATCGTCTCTTACCAGCTCATGCCGGGGGTCTGCGAATCCGTTGAGTTGCAGGTTGCGCCGGGTCCGATCCTGGTACGTGTTGGATAGGTCCACGCTGACACTGGCATGGGCTCCGCCGGCGGCGGCATAGACCGAAAAACCGCCGGTATAGGCAAAGAGATTGAGTACCCGCTTGCCTGCGGCTCGCTCGCGTACGATAGCCCGGGTATTGCGATGATCGAGAAAGAGTCCGGTGTCGAGATAACGGTATAGATCCACTTCGAAGCGCAAGCCACCTTCTTCAACGATCAACGGCCGGCCCGACTCCCCCGTCTTTTGATACTGATTCAATCCCCGCTGACGCTGCCGGGTTTTGAAGGCCAGCGCATGGCCGGGTATCTGCAACACTTCGCGGATTTTCTCTCCAATAAGCCGTTCCTCCGCTTCATCCAGCGGCTCCAGTCCCTTACGGGCAAAGACCTGGGCATGAACCGAGCCTTGATACCAATCGATCGCCAGCGGGAATTCCGGGATATCACGGTCATAGAGACGGTAGCAGGTTATGTGCCTGCGACGGGCCCATTTACGCCAATGGCGTTGATTCTTGCGCAGCCGATTGGCGAAAGCGGCCAAGTCCATCAGCGAGGCAGGCGCCAGGCGGCCAGGGCGAGCGTGAACCAGCCGGCGATGAATGCAGCGCCGCCGAGAGGTGTCAGCAGGGCCAATCCACGCTGACCGGTCAGGGCAAGCAGATAGAGGCTGCCTGAAAACATTAGGATACCGGCGAGAAAAAAGCCGCCGGCGAAAAGCAGGATGCGGCCGGGTCGCTGCAAGGCCAGCAGACCGGCGCCCAACAGCGCTAGGGTGTGCAGTCCTTGATAGTGGACCGCTTTTTGCCACCATGCAAGATGGGCGGAGGGGAGCTTGACTTCCAGAGCGTGGGCGCCAAAGGCCCCAAGCATCACCACCAGCATGCCGCTGACGGCGGCAATGAATAAGAATCTTCTGGCCACTAGGGGGCGTTCTCAATTAATAAAACCATACTGCCGAACCCTTCAAATTGGGCGCTGAAAAAGCGCCATACTGCGTTGTTCGTCGTTTATTTGCAATGAGCAAACTTCTCTCCTCACGACTTGGATGATGGAAAAAGAGAGCGATGTCATGGCAAAACGACTATCTCTCATGGGATAGATTTAGCCATGCCTGGCCTGTGTATATATGGCTGAACCAAAAATACCATGGCCGACGTATTGATATTTTTTTGCATATAAATAGTAGTTTACCAAACGCACTCATATTGCGAGGTAATTCAACAAGCTAAGTCAATAAGCGTATTTTATGCGCCCTCATTGAAAAACTGTTTGGCTAAAGCGAGAGCAACACTTTACTGTTGGTTGCCCTGATTCCAGCTTGTGCGCAGCGTGCAAGGGAGAGTCAGGCGATGCAGCCTGGCTGAATCGGGTTCGAATTACGGTTCGGTCGCCGTCATGTGCGGACCAGGATAGAAAATTGAATACACCGGGCGTTACCCGGTTGTGTTTCAAGGTCGCGGCAAATCGCGGCGGCTGAATCACCGCAGTGAAACCCTAGGAGAAAACACCATGCCAACATTTGTGCGTACTGAGAAGTGCGATGGCTGTAAAGGCCAGGACAGGACAGCTTGCATGTATATCTGTCCTCATGACCTGATGAATCTGGATAAAGACGGCTCTGAGACCGGCCATGCCATGAAGGCATTCAACCAGGAGCCTGAACAGTGCTGGGAGTGTTACTCCTGCATCAAGATTTGCCCACAGCAGGCCATCGAAGCGCGACCTTATGCCGACATCGTACCCCTGGGTGCTTCCGTACAGCCTCTGCGCGGCACCGACTCCATCATGTGGACCATCAAGTTCCGCAACGGCACCATAAAGCGTTTCAAGTTCCCGATTCGCACCACGCCTGAAGGTTCGATCGATCCTTATGGCGGGAAGGCGGCTGCTGAAATCGCAAAGATCGACGAGCCCGGTTTCTTTAACCACAATGAACAGAATGGTTATCGTTCCGGCGATCCCAGCGAACTGATCCGGAAGTCGTCCAAGAAGAGGTTGACATCCTGTTGATCGGCGGTGGTATGGCCTGCTGCGGCGCCGCTTATGAGATCGGTCCCTGGGTACAGGCCGCCGGTGGCGATATCAAAGTTAAGCTGCTCGACAAGGCCGCTATGGACCGTTCCGGGGCTGTCGCCCAGGGTCTGTCCGCTATCAACACTTACATCGGCTCAGAGCAGGATCCCGCCGATTACGCCCGCATGGTCTCCAACGACCTGATGGGCATCACCCGTGACGATCTGGCCTACGACCTGGGTCGCCACGTCGACGAATCCGTGCACCTGTTCGAAGAATGGGGTCTGCCTATCTGGAAAACTGACGAGAACGGTGAGCGTCACGACGGCTCCAAAGGCATGACGCCCCTGAAGGACGGTGGCAAGCCGGTGCGTTCCGGTAAGTGGCAGATCATGATCAACGGTGAGTCCTACAAGTGGATCGTCGCCGAGGCCGCGAAGAAGGCGCTGGGCATGGATAACATCCAGGAGCGTATCTTCATCGTCAAGCTGGTCAACGACAAGAACGACAAGAACCGCATCGCCGGCGCCATCGGCTTCTCTGTGCGTGAGCACAAACTGTACGTCTTCAAGGCAAAAGCCATCCTGTTGGCCGCCGGTGGTTGTGTCAACATCTTCCGTCCCCGCTCCGTGGGTGAGGGTCAGGGCCGTGCCTGGTACCCGGTCTGGAATGCCGGTTCCACCTACGCCATGGCTGCGGAGGCCGGCGCTGAGCTGACGATGATGGAAAACCGCTTCGTACCGACCCGTTTCAAAGACGGCTACGGTCCTGTCGGCGCCTGGTTCCTGCTGTTCAAATCCAAAGCGACCAACGCTTTCGGTGAAGTCTACATGGACCGCAACAAGGAGATGCTGAATGACTATCCTCCTTACGGTCAGGCCGCCGTTCCCGCTTCCTGCCTGCGTAACCATCTGATGTTGAAAGAGATGAGGGAAGGCCGTGGTCCTATCTGGATGGATACCGTCACCGCGCTGGCTAACCTGCGTGAGACCCTCTCTCCCCGCGAGGTTAAGCATCTGGAAGCTGAAGCCTGGGAAGATTTCCTGGACATGTGTATCGGCCAGTGTGGTATCTGGGCGGGCGAGAACATCGAGCCGGAGAAGAAAAACTCTGAGTTGATGCCAACCGAACCCTACCTGCTGGGCTCTCACTCCGGCTGCTGCGGCATTTGGACCTCCGGTCCCGACGACGTCGGCGCACCGAGCGATGAGACCGAAGCCGGTGTTCCGGATTACCTGCCTAAGGGTTGGAACTGGGGCTACCGTGGCATGACCACTGTCTCTGGTCTGTTCACCGCCGGTGACGGCGTGGGTGCATCCGGTCACAAGTTTTCATCCGGTTCCCATGCTGAGGGTCGTATGGCCGCAAAAGCCATGGTCAAGTATGTCATGGACAACAAGGATCTCAGCCCTGAGCTGGATACCGATGTGGACACCCTGATCGAAGAGATCTACCGTCCTGTCCGTAACTACCTGGAGCACAAGGACTACTCCACCGCGATCGATGTGAATCCTAATTACGTCACGCCGCGTATGCTACAGTTCCGTCTGCAGAAGATCATGGACGAGTACGTTGCCGGTATTGCCACCTACTACACCACCAACGAGCATATGCTGGACCTGGCTGAGCAGAAGCTGGAAATGCTCAAGGAAGATGCGCTGAAGATGCGTGCCAAGGACCTCCACGAACTGCTGCGTGCATGGGAGAACTATCACCGCATCCTGACTGCTGAAGCGCACATGAAACACATTCAGTTCCGTCAGGAGTCCCGTTATCCCGGTTTCTACTACCGCATGGATAAGAACTTCGTCGATGAAGAGAACTGGAAGTGCTTCGTGAACTCTGTCTACGACAAAGAGACCAAGACCTACCAGTGCTTCAAGCGTGCGCACGTGGATCTGGTCGACAAGTCAAAGCTGTTCAAGTAATGCTTGACAGCCTGGCGGCTTACAAGAGTCCGGGTGCCGAAAGGTGCCCGGACTTTTTCGTCTTCTGATATCGGAGGCAAATCATGAGTGAAAAATTCGACATTCCCTTTAAAAGCAGCTTTGTGCCCGCCGTACTGGAACCGGGCGCCAAGATCAAATTCAACTGTCATAAGGGGATCTCCTGTTTCAATGCCTGCTGCAAGCATGCCGACATCCAACTGACCCCCTACGATATTCTGCGCCTGAAAGACAATTTGGCTATCAGCGCAACAGCGTTCCTGAAGAACCATACCGTACCCTATGAAATGGATAAGGATGGGATTCCGGGTGTGAAACTCCGTACCGACAATGATGGCGCTTGTTTGTTTGTTAGCGATGAGGGTTGCCGTGTCTACAAGGATCGGCCGACGGCGTGCCGCTATTACCCCATAGGCCACATGGCAATGCGTGAAGCCGGGGCAAGTGACGATGAGGCCCGCTACTTTCTGATCCAAGAGGATCACTGCAAGGGGCATGAAGAGGATCGGGAAGTCGCGGTCGACGACTACCGTAAAGAGCAGGCGGTTGAGATCTACGATCAGATCAACCGGGAGTGGCTGCAGTTGATGCTGAAGAAGAAATCGGCTGGGCCGACGATTGGTCGTCCCTCCGATACCAGTCTGCAGTTCTTCTTTATGTGTTCCTACGATGTGGATCGTCTGCGTCGTTTTGTCTTAACCGACTCCTTCAAAGCCTCTTACGATCTTGACGATAAATTTTATGAGACAGTGGAGAAAGAGGATCTTGCCTTGATGCAGTTCGGCGCCCGCCTATTGAAGCAGGTGTTGTTCGGCGATATCACTATCCCTGTC
>JAHXHR010000035.1:27051-30940 GCA_025656505.1 Candidatus Thiodiazotropha sp. (ex Epidulcina cf. delphinae)
TTCGGCCCCGCCATTCAACGCAAATGGATGGTAAAAAGCCGTAGGGTGCGGCCCTGCCGCACCATTCCACTCAGCGAATCAATAGGATCTTCGACACCCAGACCCAGCTTGCTCCATGCCCGATCAGCCGTCAGGACAGCGTGATTTTGGTCGATTGCGAGGGCCAGGCAAGCACGGTCGGCCAACGACAATCCATGCCGGCGAGTTTTCTCCCATAGTTTGGCTGCTATCTCGGCCAAAAGGTTTAAAAGCCACGCCAACCTCGGACAATTCCTCCCGCATACCGGATACATCTGCACCCCGTAGCAACGATTTCCGCCCAATTCACAGCAGATACAATGCCACTCTCTCCTGTGCCGCCTTTAGTCTAATGTGGTACATGCTGGTTGGCCATGCCGGGTTAACGGGTTAATATCCGTAAAGCTGGTCGGTTTTTGCCGACATGATGAAGTCGTTGCGATGCAGCCCTTTGATCTTGTGCGACCACCAGGTCACAGTGGTTCTGCCCCACTCGGTCAACAGGGCGGGGTGATGTCCCTCACGCTCGGCCAGCGCAGCCACCTTGTTGGTGAAATCAAGGGCGCCCACAAAGTTCTTGAAGCTGAATACCTTCTCCAGTTGCATTACACCGTCCCTGACTTCGATATTCCAATCGGGGATGGCGCGAATCAGCTCGGCAAGCTCAGTATCAGCGACTTTTGGAGCGTCAGCGCGACAGGCTTCACACTTTTCTTCCGTTAGCGCTACCATATGCATGTTTCCTCTTTGCGAATATGTCAGATATAGTTAGTGCCTATGTACCCTGAAAAAATCCTGTCACATCGATATCCGCTTAAATGCGCCGGATTTTTACCGGTTACACTGAGATTATCATATAGTTCGCCGATATAGCATACATAGAAACAATAGGGGAAAGTGGCGCCTTGGTGCAGCCATCTGATCAATGAATAAGCGCGCCCTCATCGTTGACGACTCTAATACGGCACGCCAAATGCTGTCGGGTAAACTATCGAAGTACGGTATTGCCGTGGATACCCGCGAATCGGCGGTGGCGGCTATCGATTACCTCTATGAGAATGCGCCGGACGCCATTTTCATGGATTATGAGATGCCGGGAATGGATGGCTTCCAAGCCCTGAAGGTTATCAAGTCCAATCCCAACACCGCGGTTATACCGGTCATGATGTACACCTCCAAAGCGGGCGGTCTTGAGCTCAGTCAGGCCAGGGCGCTGGGTGCTGTGGGCATACTGCCGAAACAACTTGAACCCCAGGATCTCGAGGGGGTGCTGCAGTCGCTGCATCTCATGCCGGAGCAGGAGTCGCTGGTCCACGGCTTTAAGGATGACGAGTTGGACGGAGTGCATAGGATTCGCAGGCAGGACAATGTTCACCCTATCGACGGGCATGAGAGGCGAAAAGCCGCGCCGGTAGAACCCGTCACCCTACCGCTGGACAGCTTTCAGGATACGGTTTCCGGCCAAGAGCCTCTAAAGCGGTTTATTCGCCACGAGCAGGAGCAGACTGAAGCGCGTATCCAGGAGAAGATGGATAAGCATTTCGCCGAGATTCAGAGCGGGCTGTATGAACTGGAGGCGCTTCATGAGGCGTCGGTCATGCGTGGTCGGCGAGGGCTGTTTCTAGGGTTTGTCGGGGGGCTGTGTCTGGTCGCCTGCGTTTCAGTGATTTACTATTTCCTTGCATCCTCTACCCCTGGTTTATCGGGCATGGACCGGGGGAGCGAGCCGAATGAAGCGATCCAGGGCCTGATCAGATCCCAAAACGAGAAGATCGAGCAGTTGGCTTTGTCATTTGGTAATAAAGACACTGTCGGGAGTATCAAAGCCAGTGACAGCTCATCATTGCCCATTAGGTTGGTGGAATGGGCCGCCAATCAAGGGGCCGAGTATGCGTTTGGGCAGATGGCCTTCAACGACCAACGCGCTCTCTGGCTGACTGAACTGGTCGAGCTGCTTAAGGAGGCCGGATTCCGGGGCGCCATCGAGTTGCGCGCGAATCATGGCAACTTCTGCCTGCAAAAGAGCGATAGCGGCGCATTTTCGCTGGCCGAGCCCGACCTTGCTATCGGTGAATGTCTGTTTGTGGCGGATCAGAGGCGTGGTTATGGCTGGCAGAATGATCAGTCCGTGTCTTTCGCCAACTACCTGAATGTAGAGAGCGACAGAAACGGCGGAGAGGTCGAGATCCTTTTGTTCAGTAGCGGCTTGAATGATCCCATGGTCCCTTATCCTGCCCCCTACGAATTGAAAACGGCGGGTGAATGGAATCGGATTGCCGCTCAGAATCAGCGGGTTAGGGTTAGCCTCTACAGTAGCTACTAAGCAACATTCTCGAGATTGAATGGCCTGTCTTTTACCGTTAGAGATCGTTTGCCTCGCAATACGAGAGTGGTTTTTTCACCTCATTCAGTACGTTTTGGCAGACGAGTTTCCGAACCTCGCGCAATTCCCACAGGTCATGCCCGGCAGAGGGACGGCCAGCGCCGGGTATTATGACATTGAGGGTATTCGGTGCGTACTTGTTGGAATATCCCCCCCTTACGAAAAATGAATCGTCTCCGGCGCCGATGCTGCGGATATAGCGTGCGACTGCCTCAGGGGCATTCCAATTACCGCAATTGCTCGGGCTGATATTCACGCTATCGTCGACTCGGCAGCCCGAGGTATCCATTGCGCCTACCAGGATGGCGATTTCATGGTCAGTGAAGAGATAGGGTCTGAAACTCGTATTGGATAGATTGACGATATCCTTGCCGGCGCCGATTTCGCCATGATCCTCCCTGCATGCGGACCCGGTTCGGAGGACCAGGTCGAGCCACTCCCTGGTGTTCGCGCTCACCATCAGACCGCATTCGGCCGAGATGTCGGCGCCCAACGGGCCGCTGATCATGATGGTTCTTGCCACGTCTGCTTGATAGCTGTCCCGCGACTCCAGGGCGGATGCGGCAATCATGGATGCTGTTTTGGCGCCGGCCACGATGATTTTTCCTTGGGCGTAGGCTTGGCCGTCGGCGTCTTTCCAGTACCGTTTGGCGCTTCGTATGACGCTGCTCATCAGTCCTGCGGCTTCGCGAAAACTGCGATCATAGCGCCAGTATCCGTCATCGAAGATTTTGCTGGTATGCCGGTTCCGGCATGCACTGTTAGGGCCGGATGTGTTATTGCAGAAGGGATCGATGTTGACACGAATGACCCTGACACATGCAGGCCCAAGCGCCGTTTCGAGGGATTCCAGGGCATTCCCCGATTCTCCGTGAGTATTGCCATTTCCCCCGGGGAAGCTGATCAGGGTGCCGGCAATGGACGGACAGGATACGGTCTTCGTTCGGTCCCATTTGAGTTGCACAACGTCATAAACAGAGCTGTCAGTATACCAATCGTAACTGTACACCTGTTTGTAGTAGGTGGATGTTGCCGCTTGTATGTTAGGCGACAATATGGATAACGTGCTGATAGCAAGGAGCGAAAAAAGGCGCCATGCCGGATTGACGGTTACTTCCATGTGATTTTCCCCGTAATCGATCGCAGGTGTGGACAATCAAGATAAGTGTCGTGAAGAGTAAGCATTGAGATGATTTCTGTGACTCTGTTAAGGCTGTATTCTGTGCTATAGCGTTTTTTTAGCACACCATCGCCCTGAATGAAAGAACCAGCCTTGTCCGGGCCGGGTTGCCCATCGCCTTTCACGGCAGGGGCTGTCATGTCGGTAATCCGTCTCCACCGCTTCCTCCGCCATGATCGCCGCCAATAGGGCAAGCCGTTCTGCGGGGGGTGGCATCCGGTAATTAATCTCAGGTAAACCCCCGGCTATGCCGGGGGGACTCGCGTGTGCCTGGCATGACGCACAGGCCGCCGTTCCAGGCGAAGCCT
>JAHXHR010000036.1:0-16510 GCA_025656505.1 Candidatus Thiodiazotropha sp. (ex Epidulcina cf. delphinae)
ATTGGTAGAGCAGCGGTCTCCAAAACCGCAGGTTGGGGGTTCGATTCCCTCTTGGCCTGCCATTTTAATCGGCAAACAGAAACTATGAATTCGAAGTCCCAGGAAGATGCCTCCAGTCTCGATACCGTGAAACTCCTACTGGCGGTAGGGATTATCGTGGGTGCAATTCTCGGCTTCTACTACCTTGATGACTATTCACAACTGTTGCGTGTGCTGGGGTTGTTGGCCCTGGTGGGTGTATCGGCCTTCATCGCCTACCGGACGGTGGTTGGTCGGACGGTATGGGAATTCGCCTCCGCTTCGAAGGTCGAAGTGCGCAAAGTCGTTTGGCCGAGTCGCCAGGAGACACTGCAAACCACGCTTATCGTCTTTGTGATGGTTTTGATCATGGGGATCGTGCTGTGGTTGTTTGACATGATGCTGGGTGCGGTCCTGCGCGCCTTAACCGGATAGGGAGGGTGATATGTCCATGCGTTGGTATGTAGTACACGCCTACTCCGGCTTCGAGTCGCAGGTTCAGCGTTCTCTTAAAGAGCGGATCGAACGCTACGACATGCAGGGTAGATTCGGCGAGATTCTGGTTCCCACCGAAGAGGTGGTGGAAATGCGCGCCGGACAGCAGCGTAGGAGCGAACGTAAGTTTTTCCCGGGGTATGTGCTGGTGCAAATGGAAATGACGGACGATACCTGGCACTTGGTGAAGGATGTGCCCAAGGTGATGGGGTTTATCGGGGGAACGGGTGACCGACCCGCTCCGATTTCCGAGAAGGAGGCCAACGCCATCCTGCAACGGGTTCAGGAGGGTGTTGAAAAACCCCGTCCCAAGGTACTCTTCGAGCCTGGCGAGGTGGTCAGGGTTGTCGACGGGCCTTTCAACGACTTCACGGGTGTGGTCGAAGAGGTCGATTACGACAAGAGTCGGTTGAAGGTGTCGGTGCTTATTTTCGGCCGCTCCACTCCCGTGGATTTGGAGTTTGGGCAGGTGGAAAAGGGCTGAGTCCCCCGAAGCCGACAAGGTGAAATCAGTTAAATGGGGAGCCGAGGTGAGAGTCCGAGGCGTTTGCACCCATAGCACAAGAGGTAGAACATGGCTAAGAAGATAATGGCTTACATCAAGCTTCAGGTGAAGGCCGGTGAAGCCAATCCGAGCCCGCCGGTCGGCCCTGCACTGGGTCAGCACGGGGTGAATATCATGGAGTTTTGCAAGGCCTTCAATGCAAAGACTCAGAGCGTGGAAAAGGGACTGCCGATCCCGGTGGTGATCACGGTATACAGCGATCGCTCTTTCAGTTTCATCACCAAGACACCCCCTGCGTCTGTATTGCTGAAGAAGACCATGGGTCTGCAGAAGGGGAGTTCGACGCCCAATACCGCCAAGGTGGGTACGGTGACGCGTCAGCAGTTGGAGGAGATCGCAAACATCAAGATGCCCGATCTCACCGCTGCCGATATGGATGCGGCTGTCCGCACCATCGCGGGCAGCGCCCGTCAGATGGGGCTCAATGTCGAGGGGGTGGAGTAAGTCATGGCTAAGTTGAGCAAACGGGCAAAGGCGATCCGTGAAAAACTGCAAGCTGGAAAGATCTACGCGGTGGATGAGGCATTCGGTCTGCTGAAAGAGCTCTCTACAGTGAAATTCAATGAATCCATCGAAGTCAGCGTCAATTTGGGCATTGATGCCAGAAAGTCGGATCAAGTGGTGCGCGGCGCTTCTGTGTTGCCGCATGGCATAGGAAAAACCGTACGAGTAGCGGTGTTTGCCCAGGGCGCCAATGCCGATGCGGCGAAAGCCGCAGGCGCGGATGTGGTCGGATTCGAAGATCTGGCTGAAGAGATCAAGGGCGGTAAGATGGATTTTGATGTGGTGGTCGCTTCACCCGATGCGATGCGCGTGGTCGGTAAGTTGGGGCAGATTCTCGGGCCGCGTGGTTTGATGCCGAATCCGAAGGTCGGCACCGTCACGCCGAATGTGGCTGAGGCGGTGGTGAATGCCAAGGCCGGACAGGTGCGCTACCGTACCGACAAGGCAGGTATTATCCACTGTTCTATCGGCAAAACCGATTTCGAGCCGCAGAACTTGAAAGAGAATCTGGAGTCTCTGCTGACGGCTTTGGTCAAGGGCAAGCCGAGTTCGGCAAAGGGCGTCTACCTGAAAAAGGTGACCGTCTCTTCGACCATGGGTCCCGGACTTGCAGTCGATCAAGCGACCCTGGTTATTTAAAGATATCGAGCGGTCAGGCGGCCTTCGCCGGCGCCTGGCGGCTGACTGGAACTTTGGGGCGCCGGTTCGCCGGTGCCGTCAAAGACCGCAGGTGCATGGTTGAACATGCTTAATCACCGCCTGCGCAGACGGAGCGCCCCCAATCAGGATTTTTCCTGGTGATGGTGTGCGTGGGTTGTGACGCCTCGAGCGTCATGTAGTGTGGTTGGGAAACATCCGGTTTCCCCATTATCAGGAGGTGACGACTTTGGCACTCAATCTTGAGCGGAAGAAAACCATCGTTGCCGAGGTCAATGACGTAGCGAATAGCGCGCTTTCAGCGGTTGCCGCTGAATACCGGGGACTGACCGTTGAGCAGATGACCTTGTTGCGACACGAAGCGCGCAGTAATGGCGTCTACCTGCGAGTGGTAAGAAATACCCTGGCCAAGCGTGCCGTGGAGAACACCGATTTTGCCTGTATGCAGGAAGGTTTGACCGGTCCGTTGATCCTGGCCTTCTCGCAGGAGGATCCGGGTTCGGCAGCTCGCGTCATTAAGGACTTTGCTAAGGAGCACAAGCTTCTCGAGGTCAAGATGGTATCCATCGGCGGCAAGATGTTGGCGCCCGGCGATATCGATGTTTTGGCTAAGATGCCGACCTACGACCAGGCGATCAGCATGCTGATGGCGGTTATGAAGGCGCCGGTGGAGAAATTGGCTCGCACCATGAAAGAGGTGCCTGGCAAGCTGGTCCGGACTGTGGCAGCGATCAAGGACGCCAAAGAGGCGGCCTGATCGGCTTTACCTTTCACACGTAAATCGTGCTAATCATTTTTTCAGGAGTTTTTAATAATGGCCGTTTCTAAAGAAGAGATTCTCGACGCAATTGCCGAGATGTCGGTGATGGACGTGGTCGCGCTCATCGAGGCAATGGAAGAGAAGTTTGGCGTCACCGCTGCCGTTGCAGTGGCTGCCGCACCGGCTGCCGCCGGTGGCGGTGCTGAAGCCGCCGCGGAAGAGCAGACCGAGTTCGACGTGGTGCTGGCTGAAATCGGCGCTAACAAGATTACCGTTATCAAGGCGGTGCGCGCTATCACCGGCCTGGGGCTCAAAGAGGCCAAGGATGCTGTAGAAAGCGCTCCTTCCGCCTTGAAGGAAGGCGTCAGTAAGGAAGAGGCCGAAGAGGCCAAGAAGCAACTCGAAGAGGCGGGCGCCAAAGTCGAGATCAAATAAGATTCTCGTCTCAATCGCCTGCGGACAGGCGCGGTGAGGGCTGGTGGCGTTACGTCACCGGCCTTTTCCCGCTTGTCGCATGGGCCTTCCGGAAAATCCCGATTCGAGGGGTGCATGGAAAGCCCGGCGTCCTGAGCCGAAAGTCGGGATTTAGTTTGAGGCGATGGCTGAAACCCGGCGGGAAGTCGGTGACGGCATCGTAACCACCAAGCCTTTGACACTGAGGGATGGCAGCATGGCCTATTCTTTCACCGAAAAAAAGCGTATCCGCAAAGACTTCGGTAAACGTCCCAGCATACTGGATGTACCGTTTCTTCTAGCGACACAGATCGACTCCTATCGAGGGTTCCTTCAGGATGGGGTAGTACCTGACGAACGCCAGGATATGGGGCTGCATGCGGCGTTTAAGTCGGTTATGCCGATTACCAGTTACTCAGGCAATGCCGTGCTCGAGTATGTGAACTACAAGCTTGGCGAGCCCGTGTTCGATGTCAGGGAGTGTCAGCTGCGGGGTACCACCTACGCCGCTCCGTTGCGTGTACTGGTGCGTCTGGTCATCTACGACAAGGAAGCGCCGGCCGGTTCCAAGATCGTCAAGGACATCAGGGAACAGGAGGTCTATATGGGGGAACTGCCCCTGATGACCGACACGGGCACCTTCGTCATCAACGGAACCGAGCGTGTTATCGTTTCCCAACTGCACCGTTCTCCCGGCGTCTTCTTCGATCATGATCGCGGTAAGACCCACTCGTCGGGCAAGTTGCTTTTCTCTGCGCGGGTGATTCCTTATCGCGGTTCCTGGCTCGATTTCGAGTTTGACCCTAAGGACAATGTGTTCGTGCGCATCGACCGCCGTCGTAAGCTCCCGGCGACCATCCTGCTGCGCGCATTGGGCTTCGATACCGAACAGATTCTCGAGATGTTTTTCGACACCGATACCTTTAGTCTGTCTAAGCGGACGGTGAAGGTGGATCTGGTGCCCGAACGCCTGCGGGGCGAGACGGTCAGCTTCGACATCAAGGTCGGGGATCAGGTGATTGTGGAGGTGGGACGTCGCATCACCGCTCGTCACATCCGTGAGCTAGAGAAGGCCGGGGTGAAAAAACTGGATGTGCCGCGGGATTTCGTCTACGGCAAGGTGTTGGCGCACAACGTGGTCGATAAGGATACCGGCGAACTGGTTGCGGAAGCCAACGCGGAGATCACCGAGGAGTTGCTGGATGCGTTGATCGGGAAAGGTGTGAGGAAGATGAAGACCCTCTTCACCAATGATCTGGATCATGGTTCGTTCCTCTCCGAGACGTTGCGCATCGATCCGACCACCAACGAGCTGGAGGCGCAGGTCGAGGTCTATCGCATGATGCGTCCCGGCGAGCCGCCGACCAAAGAGGCTGCGCAGAACCTCTTCAACAATCTCTTCTTCACCCCGGATCGTTACGATCTCTCAGCGGTCGGCCGGATGAAGTTCAACCGTCGCCTGAGCCGGGAAGATGAAGTGGGCGAAGGGGTGTTGTCGAAAGAGGATATCGTCGATGTCCTGAGAGAACTGATCAATATCCGTGACGGCAATGGCGTGGTCGACGATATCGATCACTTGGGCAATCGCCGCATCCGCTGTGTGGGAGAGATGGCGGAGAACCAGTTTCGGGTCGGTTTGGTGCGCGTCGAACGTGCTGTGAAGGAGCGTTTGACCCAGGCCGAGTCCGAGGGTCTGATGCCGCAGGAGATGATCAACGCCAAGCCGGTTTCAGCCGCTATCAAAGAGTTCTTCGGCTCCAGTCAGCTGTCTCAGTTCATGGATCAGAACAATCCCCTATCCGAAGTGACCCACAAGCGCCGTGTCTCGGCCCTGGGTCCCGGCGGCCTGGCGCGTGAGCGCGCCGGCTTTGAGGTGCGCGATGTGCATCCGACCCACTACGGCCGGGTCTGTCCTATCGAGACACCTGAAGGCCCCAACATCGGTCTGATCAACTCGCTTGCGGTCTATTCACGCACCAATCGCTACGGTTTTCTCGAAACTCCCTACCGGAAAGTCGACAACAGCAAAGTCACCGATCAGATCGACTATCTTTCGGCGATCGAGGAGGGTCGGTTCGTCATTGCCCAGGCCAATGCAACGCTGGATGGCGATGGGAAACTAGCCGATGAGTTGATTTCTTCTCGTTTTCAAAATGAATTCACCCTCTCCACCCCGGACAAGGTGCAGTATATCGACGTATCGCCGAAGCAGATCGTCTCTGTGGCGGCATCGCTGATTCCGTTTCTGGAGCACGACGACGCCAATCGCGCGCTGATGGGCTCCAACATGCAACGCCAGGCCGTTCCTGTGTTGCGCGCCGAGAAACCCTTGGTCGGCACCGGTATCGAACGCGTTGTGGCGGTGGATTCAGGTGTCACCGTGGTGGCCAGGCGGGGCGGTGAGATCGAATCGGTCGATGCGGCCCGCATCGTGGTGCGTGTCAACGATGATGAGACAGAGGCCGGGGAGCCCGGTGTGGACATCTACAATCTGACCAAATACACCCGCTCCAATCAGAACACCTGCATTAACCAGCGTCCCCTGGTCAATGTGAGGGATGTGATTGCTCGCGGCGACGTGTTGGCCGACGGTCCTTCCACCGATATGGGCGAACTGGCCCTGGGACAGAATCTTCGTGTCGCCTTCATGCCTTGGAACGGCTACAATTTCGAGGATTCCATCCTCATATCCGAACGTGTGGTGCAGGAGGATCGTTTTACCTCGATCCACATCGAAGAGATGACCTGCATGGCCCGCGACACCAAACTGGGTCCCGAGGAGATTACCGGTGACATCCCGAATGTAGGCGAGGCGGCGCTCTCCAAGTTGGACGAGTCGGGCATTGTCTATATTGGCGCCGAGGTGCGGGAAGGCGACATCCTGGTCGGCAAGGTCACTCCCAAGGGCGAATCCCAACTGACCCCTGAGGAGAAGTTGTTGCGCGCCATTTTCGGCGAGAAGGCATCCGATGTGAAGGATACTTCGCTGCGCGTCTCCTCCGGTATGGTCGGAACTGTAATCGACGTCCAGGTTTTTACCCGCGACGGCGTGGAAAAGGATACACGGGCCCTGCAAATCGAACAGGTCGAGTTGGATCGTGTCCGTAAGGATCTCGATGATCAACTGCGGATCATGGAAGCGGATACCTTTCAGCGTGTCGAGAAGATGCTGATATCCAAGCTGGTGGATGGCGGACCCAACCAGATCAAGGCGGGAACCAAGGTCACCAAGGCCTATCTTGCAGACATGGAGCAGGATAAGTGGTTGGAAATACGTCTGCGCAATGAGGAGTCCGCCACTCAGTTGGAGGCGATTGCCGAACAGATCAGGGCTCAGCGCGAGTCTTTTCGCGATAAGTATGAAGAGAAGAAGCGCAAACTGACGGCCGGAGACGATCTGGCGCCGGGTGTGTTGAAGATGGTCAAGGTTTATGTGGCGGTGAAGCGGCGTATCCAGCCGGGAGACAAGATGGCGGGACGCCACGGCAATAAAGGTGTTATTTCCACCATTGTGTCGGTCGAGGACATGCCGTTCGACGAGAAGGGAGAGCCGGTCGATATCGTGCTCAACCCGCTTGGAGTGCCGTCGCGTATGAATGTGGGCCAGGTGCTGGAGACCCATCTCGGCTTCGCCGCCAAAGGCGTGGGTCGTCGCATAGGGGCGATGTTGGATGCCCGGAACAAGATGGCGGAACTGCGCGGGTTTCTTGACAAGGTGTATAACACCAGCGGCAAGCGAGAGGATCTCGAGTCGATGACCGATGAAGAGGTGGTGGCGATGTGTCAAAACCTCAGGAGCGGTGTGCCCATGGCAACGCCGGTCTTTGACGGCGCCCATGAGTCCGAGGTGAAGCATATGCTGGAACTGGCGGGTCTGCCTGAAAGTGGTCAATGCAAATTGTTCGATGGCCGCACCGGCGACTCTTTCGAACGTGATGTCACGGTCGGCTATATGTATATGCTCAAGCTAAACCACTTGGTGGATGACAAGATGCACGCCCGCTCCACCGGTCCCTACAGCCTGGTGACTCAGCAGCCGTTGGGCGGGAAGGCGCAGTTCGGTGGACAAAGATTCGGTGAGATGGAGGTGTGGGCGCTGGAGGCCTACGGCGCCGCCTACACCTTGCAGGAGATGCTTACCGTCAAGTCCGACGACGTCAATGGGCGCACCCGGATGTATAAGAATATCGTGGACGGCAATCATCAAATGGAGGCCGGTATGCCGGAGTCGTTCAACGTGCTGGTCAAGGAGATCCGTTCCCTGGCCATCAATATCGAATTGGAACAGGACTGAGGTCAGTAACCGAATGCAGGAGAGACGATCTTGAAAGATCTACTGAATATTCTTAAGCAGCAGGGTCAGACCGAAGACTTTGACGCTATCCGTATCGGTTTGGCGTCGCCGGACATGATCCGTTCCTGGTCCTATGGTGAAGTGAAGAAGCCGGAGACCATCAACTACCGTACCTTCAAACCGGAGCGCGACGGCCTGTTTTGCGCCAAGATCTTCGGCCCGGTGAGCGATTACGAGTGTCTATGCGGCAAATACAAGCGCCTCAAGCATCGCGGTGTGGTGTGTGAGAAGTGCGGCGTCGAGGTGACCCTGGCGAAAGTGCGTCGGGAACGTATGGGCCATATCGAGCTGGCCAGTCCGGTGGCGCATATCTGGTTTCTCAAGTCCCTGCCGTCCCGTATCGGCCTGCTGATGGACATGACCTTGCGTGATATCGAGCGGGTGCTCTACTTCGAGTCCTTCGTGGTGGTGGATCCCGGCATGACCCCCCTGGAGCGCGGCCAGTTGCTGACCGATGAGCAGTATCTGGACGCCATCGAGGAGAACGGCGACGAATTCGACGCCCGAATGGGCGCCGAAGCGGTCCACGAGCTGCTCAAGACCATCGACATTCCGGGAGAGATCAAGCGTCTGCGGGAAGAGATCGAAGGTACCAATTCAGAGACCAAGATCAAGAAATTCACCAAACGGCTCAAGTTGTTGGAGTCCCTGCATGGGTCGGGCAACCGTCCCGAGTGGATGGTGATGACCGTGTTGCCGGTGCTGCCCCCCGAACTGCGGCCGTTGGTGCCGCTGGATGGTGGCCGTTTCGCTACCTCCGACCTGAACGATCTCTATCGCCGGGTGATTAATCGAAACAACCGCTTGAAGCGTCTGTTGGACCTCAATGCGCCGGACATCATCGTGCGCAACGAAAAGCGTATGTTGCAGGAGTCTGTGGATGCCCTGCTGGATAACGGCCGTCGCGGCCGCGCCATTACCGGCACCAACCGTCGGCCGCTGAAGTCCCTGGCTGACATGATCAAAGGCAAACAGGGGCGTTTTCGTCAGAATCTGCTGGGTAAGCGTGTCGATTACTCCGGCCGCTCGGTTATTGTGGTCGGCCCGACCCTCAAGTTGCATCAGTGCGGTCTACCCAAGCGCATGGCCCTTGAGTTGTTCAAGCCGTTCATCTTCAGCAAACTGCAGTTGCGTGGCTTGGCCACCACCATCAAGGCGGCCAAGAAGCTGGTGGAGCGCGGCACCGGCGAGGTCTGGGATATCCTGGAAGAGGTGATCCGGGAACATCCGGTGATGCTCAACCGTGCGCCGACCCTGCATCGACTCGGTATCCAGGCCTTTGAACCGGTGCTCATCGAGGGTAAGGCGATCCAGCTCCATCCTCTGGTCTGCACCGCCTTCAATGCCGACTTCGACGGTGACCAGATGGCGGTCCACGTACCCCTTTCGCTGGAGGCGCAGCTAGAGGCGCGCAGCCTGATGATGTCCACCAATAACATACTTTCTCCGGCCAACGGCGATCCCATCATCGTGCCCTCTCAGGATGTGGTGTTGGGTCTCTACTTTATGACCCGAGATCGGATCAACGCCAAGGGTGAGGGCTCGGTCTTCTGCGATGTCAAAGAGGCCAAGCGCGCCTATGAATCGGGTTACGCCGATCTGCAGGCCCGAGTCAAGGTGCGTCTGAGAGAAGTGGTGGTGGATGAGAAGGGTGATCGCACCGAGACGATCCGCATTGTGGACACCACCATCGGGCGCACCCTGGTGTTCGATATTGTGCCGAGCGGGCTGCCTTTCTCGCTGGTCGATCAGCCGATGGGCAAGAAATCGATCTCAAATCTGATCAATGCCTGCTATCGCAGGCTGGGCCTGAAAGACACCGTGATCTTCGCCGATCAACTGATGTACATGGGCTTTCGTTACGCCACCCGCGCTGCGGTCTCCTTCTGTTCCAACGATATGGTGGTTCCCGAAGAGAAAGGCGAAATCCTGGGGTACGCCGAAGCGGAGGTCAAGGAGATAGAGAACCAGTACACCTCCGGTCTCGTGACCAACGGCGAGCGCTACAACAAAGTGGTCGATATCTGGTCCCACACCAATGACCAGGTGGCGAAGGCGATGATGGACAAACTGGGTAAGGAGAAGGTGATTGATCGCAACGGCAACGAAGTGGAGCAGGACTCCTTCAATTCCGTTTACATGATGGCCGACTCAGGTGCTCGCGGCTCCGCAGCGCAGATTCGTCAGTTGGCCGGTATGCGCGGTCTGATGGCCAAACCGGACGGCTCCATTATAGAAACGCCGATCACCGCCAATTTCCGCGAGGGGCTCGACGTACTGCAATACTTCATTTCCACCCACGGCGCGCGAAAGGGACTGGCTGATACGGCGCTGAAGACCGCCAACTCGGGATATTTGACCCGCCGGCTGGTTGATGTTGCGCAGGACATGGTGGTATTGGAAGAGGATTGCGGCACTGAAGAGGGGTTGCTGATGCAACCGATCATTGAGGGCGGCGATGTAGTCGAAGCGTTGCGGGAACGTATTCTCGGGCGAGTCACCGCAGCGCCGGTCTATCATCCCGGCAGTGATGAAGTGGTCTGTGAGCACGGCGTCATGCTGGACGAGGAGTGGGTTGAAAAGCTCGAGTTGGCGAGTGTCGATCAGGTGACCGTTCGTTCCGCTATCACTTGTAACGCCAAGGTGGGTGTCTGCGGCAAGTGCTATGGGCGAGATTTGGCCCGAGGGCATCTGGTGAATATGGGTGAATCGGCGGGCGTCATTGCGGCACAGTCGATCGGTGAACCGGGTACCCAGCTTACCATGCGGACTTTCCATATCGGTGGAGCGGCCTCGCGGTCTGCCGCCGTCAACAACATCCAAGTCAAGTCTGACGGTATCGCCAGGCTGCATAACATCAAGACCGTAAAGCACTCAAGCGGGCACCTGGTGGCGACCTCTCGCTCAGGTGAACTGACGATCGTTGACGAGGTGGGACGTGAGCGTGAGCGGTATAAGGTTCCCTACGGCGCAACACTGCAGATTGAGGACGGCAGCGGTGTTGCTGGCGGCCAGATCGTTGCCAGCTGGGATCCGCATACCCATCCGGTTATCACCGAGGTGGCGGGTGTGCTGCGATTCGACGAGTTCGTTGATGGCATTACCGTCCAGAAGAAGACCGACGAAGTCACCGGATTGAGTTCCCTCGAGGTCATCGATCCCAAGCAACGTCCGGCAGCGGGTAAGGATATACGTCCAATGCTCAAGCTGGTGGACGGAGAAGGCAGTGATCTGAACATAGCCGGCACCGACATCCCGGCGCACTACTATCTTCCCGCCAATGCGGTGGTCAATGTTCAGGACGGCGCTGCGGTCGGGGTCGGCGACGTGCTTGCCCGTATACCCCAGGAGTCCTCCAAGACTCGTGATATCACCGGCGGTCTGCCCCGGGTGGCCGACTTATTCGAGGCTCGAAAACCCAAGGATCCTGCGATTCTTGCTGAAGAGACCGGTACCGTGAGTTTCGGCAAGGATACCAAGGGCAAACAGCGTCTCATTATCACAGACTCCGATGGCGAGCAGCATGAAGAACTGATTCCCAAGTGGCGCCATGTCAACGTCTTCGAGGGCGAACAGGTGGTGAAGGGAGAGATGATTTCCGACGGAGAACTCAATCCTCACGACATCCTGCGTTTGAAGGGTGTAACGGACCTGGCCGAGTATTTGGTGAAAGAGATTCAGGACGTCTATCGCCTGCAGGGTGTCAAGATCAACGACAAGCACATTGAGGTGATCATTCGTCAGATGCTGCGAAAGGTCGAAGTGACTGCCACCGGTGACAGTCATTTCCTCAAGGGTGAGCAGGTCGAAAAATCCGCCTTGCTGGAAGAGGCCGAAAAACTCCGCACGGAGGGCAAACATCCCGCACTTTGCGATCCTCTGCTACTGGGTATCACGAAGGCGTCCCTGGCGACCGAGTCATTCATTTCAGCCGCCTCCTTCCAGGAGACGACACGGGTGTTGACTGAGGCTTCGGTGCGCGGCCTGTCCGACCGTCTGAATGGTTTGAAAGAGAATGTGATTGTCGGGCGGCTGATTCCGTCGGGCACCGGTCTTTCCTATCACAACGAGCGCAGGCGCAGGCGTCATGAAGAGCTGATGAAGCCTGAGAGAAAACCCGAACTGGTGGTGGAAGAGGTGGAGCAGGCTTTCAAGGAAGCGCTCAATACGCCGGAAACCGAGTGAGCTTTATCGCAAGCGATATGGTCACATCCCCTTGACAAGGGCTTGGAGCAAGCATAGAATGCGCGCTCCTTGGACAGGCCAGCCCATGTCGGCCTGTCGTTTCTGACACTCGATTCGCTACCTAAAGCGCTGTTGAGCAAGGTGATTTTAGCCAGAGAAAATGTACTCCCTTGTTGCGTTGTGCGATGCGGCAAGAGGAGGTCGGCTCCTCCGGTTTTTTTGTGCGAATAGCAAGCATTACGTCCCTGGAGACGGAATAGATGGCGACAATCAACCAACTGGTGCGCAAGCCCAGGAAGCGAAAAGTCCAAAAGAGCAATGTGCCTGCACTGGAGTCCTGCCCGCAACGGCGTGGCGTATGCACCCGTGTCTATACCACGACACCGAAAAAGCCCAACTCGGCGCTGCGGAAAGTCGCCCGTGTCAGGTTGACCAACGGTTATGAGGTTTCGAGCTATATCGGTGGCGAGGGACACAATCTGCAGGAGCACTCGGTGGTGCTGATTCGCGGTGGCCGTGTGAAGGACTTGCCGGGTGTTCGCTATCATGTGGTACGCGGTAGCCTTGATACCTCCGGTGTTGAGAAGCGGCGTCAGGGTCGATCCAAGTACGGCGCGAAGCGTCCGAAGGGTTAATGGTCTAATGGTCCGCTGGTCAGATATCATTTAAAAGGTTTGAGATAGAGCAATGCCAAGAAGACGAATTGCATCACGGCGTGGAACCCTGCCCGATCCCAAGTATGGAAGCCAGTTGTTGGCCAAATTCATCAACATGGTTATGCAGGACGGGAAGAAGTCGGTCGCGGAAAAGATTCTCTACGGAGCCTTGGACTCTGCGATGGAGAAGCGTGGCGGTGAGCCTCTTGAGTTGCTGGAGACCGCCCTCGAGAATGTGCGTCCGCTGGTAGAGGTCAAGTCTCGCCGTGTCGGCGGCGCCACTTATCAGGTGCCCGTCGAAGTGCGTCCCAACCGGCGAAACTCACTGGCGATGCGCTGGTTGATCGACGCTTCGCGCAAGCGCAGTGAAAAATCGATGGCATACCGTCTGGCCGGCGAACTGATGGATGCCGCCGAAAACAAAGGTTCGGCGGTCAAGAAGAAAGACGATACGCACCGGATGGCAGAGGCGAATAAGGCGTTCTCGCACTATCGCTGGTAAGCGATCTCATACCCCTAACTTAGCTCTTTGAAAAACAGGTTTGTAACGTGGCACGGAAAACTCTTATCGAGCGCTATCGGAATATCGGTATTATGGCGCACATCGATGCTGGTAAAACAACAACGACTGAGCGCGTGCTCTATTACACCGGCGTGTCTCACAAGATTGGCGAGGTGCATGACGGCGCCGCCACCATGGATTGGATGGAGCAGGAGCAAGAGCGAGGCATTACCATCACTTCAGCGGCCACGACCTGTTTCTGGAGCGGTATGGCGCAGCAGTTTCCTGAGCATCGCTTCAATATCATCGACACTCCCGGTCATGTGGACTTCACTATCGAGGTGGAGCGTTCCCTGCGTGTCCTTGACGGTGCGATTTTCGTACTTTGCGCAGTCGGTGGCGTCGAGCCCCAATCGGAGACGGTCTGGCGTCAGGCCAATAAATACAGCGTGCCCCGTATGGCGTTCGTCAACAAGATGGACCGTATGGGCGCCGACTTCTTCCGGGTCGTAGGTCAACTGAAAGACCGCCTGGGTGCTGATGCCGTGCCGATTCAGGTGCCGGTTGGTGCGGAAGAGGGTTTCAAAGGCGTTATCGATCTGGTGAAAATGAAGTCCATCGTCTGGAGCGAGGAGAATATGGGTACTCAATTCGAGTATGCCGAAATTCCCGCCGATCTTCAGGTTGTCTGCGACGAGTGGCATGAGCACATGGTCGAGGCGGCTGCCGAGGGTTCGGATGAACTGATGGAGAAATATCTGGAAGAGGGTGATCTCTCGGAGGATGAGATAATCGCCGGTCTGCGCGCACGAACCCTTCGCCTAGAGATCGTACCGGTAACCTGCGGTTCCGCGTTTAAGAACAAAGGTGTACAGGCGGTACTTGACAAGATTGTCGAGGTGATGCCCTCACCGGTCGATGTGCCTGCGATTACAGGGATCCTCGACGACACGGAAGGTACGGAAGAGAGGCGCCTCTCTGATGATGCCGAGCCCTTTGCCGCGCTCGCATTCAAGATTGCCACTGACCCTTACGTCGGTACCCTGACGTTTTTCCGTGCCTACTCCGGATCACTGAAGTCCGGCGACTCCGTGTATAACCCGGTGAAAAGCAAAAAAGAGCGCATCGGCCGTATTTTACAAATGCACTCGAACTCCCGTGAGGAGATAAAAGAGGTGTTCGCCGGTGATATTGCTGCTGCGGTCGGGCTGAAGGATGTCGCCACCGGTGATACCCTCTGCGCACTCGATAAGCGTATCACCCTCGAGCGGATGGAGTTTCCTGAACCGGTCATTGCTGTTGCGGTCGAGCCGAAAACCAAGGGCGATCAGGAAAAAATGGGCATTGCGCTCTCCAAGCTGGCTCAGGAAGACCCCTCTTTTCGTGTCCGTTCCGATGAGGAGTCGGGACAGACCATCATCTCCGGTATGGGTGAGTTGCATCTCGATATTATCGTTGATCGGATGCGTCGTGAGTTCAAGGTGGAGGCCAGTGTCGGTGCGCCGCAGGTAGCCTACCGCGAGACCATTCGCTCCTCCATTGAGCAGGAGGGGAAGTTTGTGCGTCAGTCAGGTGGTCGCGGCCAGTTCGGCCATGTCTATTTGCGGATCGAGCCGCAACAGCCTGGCGACGGTTATGAATTCGTCAACGAGATTGTTGGCGGCGCGGTGCCGCGTGAATACATTCCAGCCGTTGACAAGGGTGTCCAAGAGGCGATGGGGAACGGTGTTATTGCCGGCTACCCCATGGTTGACGTCAAGGTCACGCTCTATGACGGCTCCTACCATGATGTCGACTCCAGCGAAATGTCCTTCAAGATCGCCGGCTCGATGTGCTTCAAACAGGGTGCGGCGAAAGCCAAGCCGGTGATGCTCGAGCCGATAATGAAGGTAGAGGTCATCACCCCCGAAGAATATATGGGTGATGTGATGGGAGATCTCAACAGTCGCCGCGGCATCGTGCAGGGTATGGACGACACGCCGGCCGGCAGGCAGATCAAGGCAGAAGTTCCGCTGTCGGAAATGTTCGGTTACGCGACCGATCTTCGCTCCGCCACCCAGGGTCGGGCCAATTACAGCATGGAGTTCGCCAAATACGCAGAGGTGCCGGCCAGCATTGCCGACGCCGTAGTCAAGAAACAGTAAACGGGTATAGGGGTAGCACTGTGTCCAAGGAAAAATTCGAACGCACAAAGCCGCATGTCAATGTGGGCACGATCGGTCACGTAGACCATGGTAAGACCACGCTGACGGCGGCCATCACCACGGTCCAAGCGGCCAAGTTCGGCGGCGAGGAGCGTGCATTTGATCAAATCGACAACGCTCCGGAAGAGCGGGAGCGCGGCATCACCATCGCCACCTCGCACGTGGAGTACGAATCAGAGGCGCGCCATTACGCGCACGTGGACTGCCCTGGGCATGCCGACTATGTGAAGAACATGATCACGGGAGCGGCGCAGATGGATGGTGCGATCCTGGTGGTATCAGCGGCGGACGGTCCGATGCCGCAGACCCGCGAGCACATTCTGCTGTCGCGCCAGGTCGGTGTTCCATACATTGTGGTCTACCTGAACAAGGCCGACATGGTTGACGACGAAGAGTTGTTGGAGCTGGTCGAAATGGAAGTGCGGGAACTGCTCGACAGCTACGAATTTCCCGGAGACGACACCCCGGTCATCGTCGGATCCGCGCTAAAGGCGCTGGAAGGTGACACCTCCGAGATAGGCAGCCAGTCGATCGACAAGCTGATAGAAGCGTTGGATACCTATATTCCTGAGCCCGAGCGCGCAGTGGACGGCGCGTTCCTGATGCCGATCGAAGACGTTTTCTCCATATCGGGGCGTGGCACCGTGGTAACGGGCCGTGTCGAGCGAGGCGTGGTGAAGGTTGGAGAAGAGGTCGAGATCGTCGGCATCAAAGAGACGACCAAGACCACCTGCACCGGGGTAGAGATGTTCCGCAAACTGCTGGATCAGGGAGAGGCGGGCGACAACGTAGGCGTTCTGCTGCGCGGCACCAAGCGAGACGAGGTAGAGCGAGGGCAAGTGCTGGCGCACCCCGGCTCGATCACCCCGCACACCCATTTTGAGGGTGAAGTGTATGTGTTGAGCAAAGACGAAGGAGGCCGCCACACGCCGTTCTTCAGCAACTACCGGCCGCAGTTTTACTTCCGCACCACCGACGTGACAGGGGCCTGCGACCTGCCGGAAGGGGTGGAGATGGTGATGCCGGGAGATAATGTGAAGATGGTGGTGAACCTGATAGCGCCGATAGCGATGGAAGAGGGGCTGCGTTTTGCGATCCGCGAGGGCGGGCGTACCGTGGGTGCCGGTGTGGTATCCAAGATTATCGAGTAAGAGATA
>JAHXHR010000036.1:16698-30881 GCA_025656505.1 Candidatus Thiodiazotropha sp. (ex Epidulcina cf. delphinae)
CGTTGATGAAGCTCGATTTGGCTGCCGGTGTCGACGTGCAGATCAAACTGAACTGAGGTTAAGAACGATGGCGATTGGAATTGTCGGCCGCAAGGCTGGAATGACCCGGGTATTCACCGAACGGGGCGAATCCATCCCTGTGACAGTGATCGAGGTTGAACCCAACCGCGTGACTCAGCTGAAGAGTGAAGATACGGAAGGCTATCTGGCGGTTCAGGTGACAACTGGTTCGCGCAAGGCCTCCCGTGTGAAAAAGCCCGCTGCGGGCCACTTTGCAAAAGCCGGTGTTGAAGCCGGTCGGAGTGTCTGGGAGTTCCGCGCTCAGGAGTCCGACATGGAAGGCCTCGAAGTGGGCAGCGAAATCAAGGCTGACCTCTTCGAGCCAGGAGAGATTGTCGATGTCCGTGGCAGATCCCAGGGTAAGGGGTTCCAGGGGGGAGTGAAACGCCACAACTTTCACATGCAGGACGCGACTCATGGCAACTCCCTGTCTCATCGCGCGCCGGGTTCAATTGGGCAGTGTCAGACGCCGGGACGGGTGTTCAAAGGTAAGAAAATGGCGGGTCAGATGGGTGCGGTACAGCGCTGCCAGCAAAATCTCGAAGTGGTGCGAGTCGATACTGAGCGCAATCTACTGTTGGTAAGAGGTTCGGTACCGGGCTCCAGAGGTGGCGATGTGATCGTCACGCCTGCTGTGAAGATGAAGAATAAAGGGTGACGGCGATGGATCTCAATGTGCAAACAGCGGTAGGCGCGCAAACTCTTCAGGTTTCGGATGAAATATTCGGCGCCGAGTTCAAGCAGTCCCTGATACATCAGGTGGTCTCCGCCTATATGGCAGGCGCCCGCGCCGGCACCAAGGCGCAAAAGAACCGCGCCGCCGTAAGAGGGGGTGGCGCCAAGCCCTTTAGACAGAAAGGTACGGGACGCGCGCGCGCAGGCACCAGTCGGAGCCCGATCTGGCGTAGTGGCGGTGTGAACTTTGCCGCCGCACCGCGCAGCTATGCGCAAAAGGTCAATCGTAAGATGTACCGTGGCGCCGTACGTTCGATTCTCTCTGAGCTGAATCGTCAGGATCGGTTGATAGTAGTCGATGAGATCAGCGTATCCCAGCCTAAGACCAAGGAGTTGGTCAATAAACTGAAAGAGATGGATCTGAGCGATGTGTTGGTGATATCGGTCAACCCCGACGAGAACCTCTATCTGGCCGCTCGAAATCTCTACGGTGTGGATGTGCGTGACGTTGGCGAGATTGATCCGGTCAGCCTCGTTGCCTATGAGAAAGTGCTGGTCACCGAGGGTGCGGTAAAAAAACTTGAGGAGCGGCTTGCATGAACAACGAGCGTCTGATGAAGGTTCTTCTGAGTCCGGTAGTATCCGAGAAGAGCAGTCTCGCTGCGGATTCAAACCGGCAATACACCTTTCGTGTCACTACCGATGCAACCAAGCGTGAAATCGCCAGAGCGGTTGAGAAATTATTCGAGGTTGAAGTCGAGCGGGTCCAGGTTGTTAACGTCAAAGGCAAACAGAAGCGTTTCGGTAACGTGAGCGGCAGGCGTTCAGACTGGAAAAAGGCGTATGTTCGTCTCAAGCCAGGCAGCGATATAGACTTCGCCGCTGGTGCATGAGCAAGTAAAAACAGGATTGGGATAATGGCAGTCGTTAAATCAAAACCGACCTCGGCAGGCCGCAGATTTGTGGTCAAGGTTGTCAATGCAGAGCTTCATAAGGGTGATCCCTATGAACCTTTGCTGGCGAAAAAAAACAAGAGTGGCGGCCGCAACAATAACGGGCGTATAACTACTCGCCACCGTGGCGGTGGCCACAAGCAGCGCTACCGCATCATCGACTTCAAGCGCAAAAAGGAAGGGGTGCCCGCAACGGTTGAGCGTCTGGAGTATGACCCGAACCGTACGGCGCGAATAGCCTTGATCCGCTACGCGGACGGTGAGCGCGCCTATATCATCGCACCGAATAATCTCCGTCTCGGCGATAAGGTTGAATCGGGATCAGATGTGCCTATTAAGACTGGGAACTGCTTGCCGCTTAGGAATATCCCACTCGGTTCGGTTATGCACTGCGTGGAGATGAAGCCCGGTAAAGGCGCGCAGATAGCTCGTTCTGCCGGTGCATCCGTGCAGTTGGTCGCCCGTGAAGGTGACTACGCCACTTTGCGCTTGCGCTCCGGTGAGATGCGCAAGGTGCCGGCGGATTGCCGTGCCGTGATCGGTGAGGTTTCAAACTCTGAGCATACGCTTCGCTCGCTGGGTAAAGCAGGCGCGAAGCGCTGGAAGGGTTTTCGACCGACTGTGCGCGGTGTAGCCATGAATCCGGTTGATCACCCGCACGGCGGAGGAGAAGGCCGCACTTCAGGCGGCCGCCATCCCGTGTCGCCGTGGGGAATTCCCACCAAGGGCCACAAGACCCGCACCAACAAACGTACGAATAAGATGATCGTGCGCCGTAGAAACCGTAAATAATTGATTAGGGGTTATAGAGTCGTGCCACGTTCAATCAGAAAAGGCCCATTCATTGACCACCATCTGGCGAAGAAGGTGGACAAAGCGGTAGCCCAGAACAACAAACGTCCTATCAAGACCTGGTCGCGGAGATCAATCGTGACCCCGGAAATGGTTGGACTGACCATCGCCGTACACAACGGGAGGCAGCACGTACCGGTGCTGGTGTCCGAAAATATGGTTGGGCACAAGCTGGGTGAGTTTGCTCTGACCAGAACCTATCGCGGTCATACCGCAGATAGAAAGTCTAAGTAGAGGATATGATGATGCAGACAACAGCTAAATTGCGTCACGCCCGTATCTCGGCTCAAAAGGGCCGTCTGGTCGCCGACCAGATCCGCGGACTGCCGGTAGAGCAGGCACTCAATATCCTATCTTTCAGCAAAAAAAATGGCGCGATGCTGGTAAGGAAAGTGCTTGAATCGGCGATCGCGAATGCGGATCACAATGACGGTGCTGATATTGATGAACTGAAGGTCTCGTCGGTCAGTGTCGATGAAGGCCCGACCATGAAACGCATTCGCGCCCGCGCCAAGGGTCGTGCGTCCAAGATTCTCAAGCGAACCAGTCACATCAATGTGACTGTCGCAGAAAAGTAACAGGCAAGAGAGGCCGAAATGGGTCAGAAAGTACATCCAACCGGAATACGTCTTGGCATAGTCAAAGATTGGACCTCCAAGTGGTATGCGGATTCCAAACACTACGCAAGTCTGCTTAACAACGATCTTGAAGTCCGCGAGTTCCTGAAGAAACGCCTCTCGCAGGCATCTGTGAGCCGCATCCAGATAGATCGTCCGGCTAACAATGCGCACATAACCGTGCATACGGCTCGCCCCGGACTCGTTATCGGTAAAAAGGGTGAAGATATTGATGCATTGAGATCGGAAGTATCCGGCATGATGGGTATCCCGGTGCATATGAGCATTGAAGAGATCCGTAAGCCCGAACTGGATGCGCAATTGGTAGGTGAGAGTATCGCGCAGCAGCTCGAGCGTCGAGTGATGTTTCGTCGGGCGATGAAGCGGGCGGTTCAAAATGCCATGCGTCTTGGCGCGGAAGGCGTCAAGGTACATATCAGCGGGCGTTTGAACGGTGCGGAGATCGCCCGTTCCGAATGGTACCTGGAAGGACGCGTACCTCTGCACACCCTGCGTGCGGACATCGATTACGGATTTGCTGAAGCCAACACCACCTACGGCATCATCGGTGTCAAAGTGTGGATCTTCAAGGGTGAAGTCTACGGTGATCGTGAGGAAGCGGAAGTGAAGACTACCTCAACGACTAAGAGGTCGTAAGTCATGCTACAACCAAAACGGACGAAATTTCGCAAGCAACACAAAGGACGCAATCGTGGTATGGCTATCGCGGGCAGCAATGTTTCCTTTGGTGAATTCGGCTTGAAATCGACCGGAAGAGGTCGCCTTACGGCAAGGCAGATCGAATCGGCCCGCCGCGCCATCACAAGACATGTCAAGCGTGGCGGCAAAATCTGGATTCGTGTCTTTCCGGATAAACCGATCACAAAAAAGCCTCTGGAAGTGCGCCAGGGTAAAGGTAAGGGTAATGTTGAGTACTGGGTTGCGCAGATTCAGCCGGGCCGCATGCTGTATGAGATCGAAGGTATCTCAGAGGAATTGGCCCGTCAGGCATTTGCCCTTGCTTCCGCCAAGTTACCTGTTTCCACTGCATTCGTGAAGCGGACGGTAATGTAATGAAAGCATCTGAACTAAGAGCAAAGTCGCAGCAAGAGCTGACAACCGCATTGGATGAACTTCTAAAAGAGCAATTCAATCTGCGAATGCAGCAAGGTACGGGTCAAATGCCCCGTCCTTCCCGCGTCAAGGAAGTTCGCAAGGATATTGCGCGTGTTAAGACCCTTATGAACGAACAAATGTTGGGTAATGCATCATGAGTGAGCAGCAGGCAAGTAACCGCACGCTGGTTGGACAGGTCGTGAGTAACGCAATGGATAAGTCCATAACCGTGTCTGTGGAGCGTCGTGTGAAGCATCCGGTTTATGGTAAATACATGCGTCGCTCAACCAAAGTGCATGCTCATGACGAGGCGAATGAGTGTCAGACGGGAGACACGGTGATGCTAGAGCAGTGCCGTCCCCTGTCGAAGACCAAAACATGGCGTTTGGTTAAAGTGCTGGAGCGTGCCGGCTGAGTAAGCGACTCGTCAGGCGTGCAATCGAAACTATTTGGAATTAGGGCAATACCATGATTCAGATGCAGACAAACCTCAGTGTCGCTGATAACAGCGGCGCCAAGCGGGTTCAGTGCATAAAGGTGCTTGGCGGTTCACATCGCCGTTATGCCGGAATCGGCGACATTGTGAAAGTCAGTGTCAAAGATGCGATACCACGAGGTAAAGTGAAGAAAGGCGATGTCTACAATGCGGTTGTCGTGCGTACCAAGAAAGGCGTGCGTCGTCCTGATGGTTCGGTGATCCGATTCGACTCCAATGCTGCGGTGCTGTTGAATAATGCGCTGCAACCGATTGGAACCCGCATTTTCGGCCCCGTCACCCGTGAATTAAGGAACGAGCGATTTATGAAAATCATATCGCTTGCTCCGGAAGTTTTGTGAGGCATCAGCAATGGCAAGCAAGATAAAAAAAGGTGACGAGGTGATCGTCGTCGCCGGGAAGGACAAAGGTAAGCGCGGCACTGTAGTGAAGATTCTGCAGAATGAGCGATTGGTGGTTGAAAACGTCAATATGGCGAAGAGGCACACCAAACCGGATCAGAACAAGGGCGAACCGGGTGGCATCCTTGATAAGGAAATGCCTATGAATATCTCAAACGTTGCTCTGTACAACCCGGAAACCGGTAAGGGCGATCGTGTTGGATTTAAAATTCTCGAAGATGGCAGCAAGGTTCGGATATTCAAATCGAGCCGAGAAGTCATCGATATCTGAGGCGTGATCAGACATGGTAAGGTTACAGCAACACTATAAAGAGACTGTGGTCCAGGATCTGATGGGCAAGTTTCAGTTCAGCAGCATCATGCAGGTGCCTAAGATCACCAAAGTCACCCTGAATATGGGTGTGGGCGAGGCGATTGGTGATAAGAAAATCCTAGAGCATGCCGTCGGTGATATGGAGAAAATTGCCGGTCAAAAGGCAGTCATCACGCACGCGCGCAAATCTATAGCGGGCTTCAAGGTTCGTGAAGGGTGGCCGATTGGGTGTAAGGTCACATTGCGCAGCGAACGTATGTATGAATTTCTTGATCGCCTGATCAATGTGGCGATACCACGTATTCGTGACTTTCGCGGGCTGAATGGAAAGTCCTTCGATGGACGTGGTAACTATTCCATGGGCGTCAAGGAACAGATAATGTTTCTGGAAATCGATTACGATAAGATCGACGCCCTGCGTGGGTTGGATATCACCATCACCACCACGGCGCGCACTGATGAAGAAGGTCGTGCGTTATTGGAAGCCTTCAAGTTTCCCTTTAAGAACCGAGTTTAATTATGGCTAAAAAGAGCATGATCGCACGCGAGGTCAAACGCGCGCAGACGGTTTCAAAATACGCATCCAAACGGAATGCATTAAAAGCCGTAATCAAGAACCCGAACAGCAGTTTCGACGAGATAGAGCAGGCAACCCTGAAGTTACAGAAATTGCCCAGGGATGCCAGTCCATCTCGTAAGCGGAGTCGCTGTCAGGTGACGGGAAGGCCGCATGGCGTGTATCGCAAGTTCGGACTCTGCAGAAACAAGCTGCGTGAGGCCGCAATGCGGGGTGACGTGCCTGGACTTGTTAAAGCGAGTTGGTAACAGTATAATTGCGCGCCTTTATGCGAG
This sequence comes from Candidatus Thiodiazotropha sp. (ex Epidulcina cf. delphinae), assembly GCA_025656505.1. Classification (GTDB taxonomy): domain Bacteria; phylum Pseudomonadota; class Gammaproteobacteria; order Chromatiales; family Chromatiaceae; genus Thiodiazotropha. The sequence continues at coordinate 23,034 of JAHXHR010000036.1, forward strand.
TCGGATCCCGGCTCGGTTGTTTCAATAGTTGGGTATCGCGCCACGAAGGCGGACTGACCTCAGGAGCTTACTTATGAGTATGTCGGATCCCATCGCGGATATGCTCACACGCATTCGCAATGGCCAGGCTGCCAAAAAAACGGCAGTGGAACTACCCTCTTCAAAGCAGAAGCTTGCGATTGCTAACCTTTTGAAAAAAGAAGGCTTTATACAAGACGCCACACTTAAAAGCGATTCATCGAAGCCGACGCTGGTTTTGGAATTACGCTATTTTCAAGGTCGTCCCGTTATCGACGTCATTAAACGCATCAGCCGCCCGGGGTTGCGGGTTTATAAGGGCAGGGATGAATTGCCGAAGGTGCGTGGCGGCCTGGGTGTGGCGATTATCTCCACCTCGAAAGGGATGATGACAGACCGGGCTGCCCGAGAGATCGGTCAGGGCGGAGAAGTCATCGCCTTTGTTGCGTAAGGAGGTATCGAAATGTCACGCATAGCAAAGAGTCCGATCCCGATTCCGAACGGCGTCACGGTAAAAGCGAGCGGCCAGTCCCTTATTGTTAAGGGTCCCAAGGGTGAAATGAGTATGAGCGTTCACCCAGGGGTGGATGTTATCGAGGGAGGTGATTTCCTGAATCTGTCGCCAAGGACCAAAGACAAGTCCTCTTGGGCCATGACCGGCACGATGCGTGCGTTGGCCAACAATATGGTGACCGGCGTCAGTCAAGGGTTTGAAAAGAAATTGCAATTGGTTGGCGTTGGATATCGGGCGCAGGCAGGTGGCAAGGTGCTGAATCTCAACCTCGGCTTTTCTCATCCGATTGATTTTCCGGTGCCGGAGGGGGTCAGTATAACAACGCCTTCCGCAACCGAGATAGTGGTCAGTGGCAGCGATAAACAGCGTGTGGGCCAGGTAGCGGCGGAGATTCGAGCATTCCGCCCGCCGGAGCCCTACAAGGGTAAAGGTGTCCGTTACTACGATGAACACGTAGTGCGCAAAGAAGCCAAGAAGAAATAGGGTAGAACGATGGAAAAGAAAGAATCACGTATACGTCGCGGGCGTCGCACCCGAGCCAAGATTCGTGAGCTTGGCGCTTATCGTCTGTCGATACATCGTACACCCCGTCATATCTATGCACAGGTGATCAGTCCGGATGGTGCGAGTGTTCTGGCAAGCGCCTCAACACTCGACAAGGTCGTGCGTAGTGAAATCGCTGGAGCCGGCGGGAATGTCAGCGCTGCCTCAGTGGTGGGTAAGGCTATCGCGGAGAGGACCAAGTCCGCCGGTATCGATCGTGTGGCGTTCGACCGTTCGGGTTTTCGATACCATGGACGTGTCAAGGCGCTTGCCGATGCGGCTCGTGACGCCGGTCTCCAATTTTAAAGGTTCAGGATTATGGCGAATTTCAATGCAAAGCCTGAGGGTGATGAGCTTCTTGAAAAGCTTATCAATGTTAATCGGGTAGCGAAAGTGGTAAAAGGCGGTCGACAGTTCGGCTTCTCGGCCCTGACGGTCGTGGGCGATGGTAAAGGGCGTGTCGGCTTCGGCACCGGTAAGGCGCGAGAAGTCCCCATCGCCATCCAGAAAGCGATGGAGACTGCGCGCAAGAATATGGTCTCAATCAAGCTCAACAGCGCCACCCTCCAGTACCCGGTTATCGGTAGGCACGGAGCCGCCAAGGTATTCATGCAACCCGCATCCGAAGGCACCGGCATCATCGCCGGAGGCGCGATGCGCGCTGTTTTCGAGGTGCTCGGGGTGCAGAATGTGCTGGCCAAATGTATCGGGACAAACAATCCCATGAACGTCGTTCGCGCCACTATCAATGGTTTGAATGAGATGACCGATGCGGAGTCCGTCGCCCTCAAGCGCGGCAAGAGCATCGAAGATATTCTGGGGTAAGTCATGGCAGATAAGAAAATGATGCTAGTCACCCTCGTACGTAGCATGAACGGCCGTTTGGCCGGTCATAAGGCATGTGTCAGAGGGCTTGGTCTGCGGCGTATGCATCAGATTGTCAAAGTTGAGGATACGCCTTGCACGCGCGGTATGGTCAATAAAGTCAATTACATGGTTAAGGTTGTGGAGTCATAAAATGCGTTTGAACACACTACAGCCCGCTCCAGGCAGCAAGTCGGATCGCAAACGTGTCGGCCGAGGTATTGGAACCGGGCTGGGAAAGACCTGCGGCCGCGGACACAAGGGCCAGAAGTCGCGCTCCGGCGGTTACCATAAGGTCGGATTTGAAGGCGGGCAGATGCCCCTCCAACGCCGCCTTCCGAAAATCGGCTTCAAATCCCGCGTCTCCCTGTCGGCCGCTCAAGTGCGCCTTGATGAGTTGGCGAAAGTTGAAGGCGAAATCGTGGATTTAGATGCCTTGAAGAGGGCGGGGCTCATCACTCGATCGATAAAAAAAGTGAAGATATTCGCCTCAGGCACAATCGATCGGGCGCTTACTGTAAAGGGGCCGGCAGTGACAAAAGGTGCGAAAACAGCTATTGAAGCGGCTGGCGGCAAGGTCGAGTAAGTCATGGCCAAGCAAGGTGTGCCGATGATGGGGGCTCTGGGTAACATGGGTCGTCTGACGGAACTGCGTAAGCGACTCCTGTTCGTTGCCGGGGCTCTGCTGGTGTTCAGGATTGGTACATTTATTCCGGTTCCGGGTGTCAACCCAGTGGCCTTGGCTGCGCTTTTTGAGCAGGCTCAGGGCTCGATTCTGGACATGTTCAACATGTTTTCCGGTGGCGCGCTGGAGCGCGCCAGTCTGTTTGCGCTCGGCATCATGCCTTACATATCCGCATCAATCATCATGCAGTTGATGTCGGCGGTTGTTCCAACCTTGGAGCAGCTCAAGAAAGAGGGTGAGTCGGGGCGCAGGAAAATCACTCAATATACCCGTTACGGAACCGTGGTTTTAGCAACTTTTCAGGCGGTCGGCATCTCGATAGCCTTACAGAGTCAGATGGTCGGTGGTGAAACGATCGTTATTCATCAGGGTATAGGGTTTGTGGTCACTGCCGCGGTCTCTCTGGTTACCGGTACCATGTTTCTGATGTGGCTTGGCGAACAGATTACTGAACGAGGTATTGGTAACGGCATTTCGATGATCATTTTTGCCGGTATCGTCGCCGGTCTGCCCGCCGCTATCGGTGGAACCCTCGAGCTTGCGCGCACCGGGGAGTTGAATGCGCTGACGATTCTGTTTCTATTTGTGCTTGCAGTGGCGGTTACCGCCTTTGTCGTCTTCGTGGAACGTGGGCAACGCCGGATAACCATAAACTATGCAAAACGGCAGCAAGGTAGAAGAATGCTTGCTGCTCAAAGCACCCATTTACCGCTCAAGCTGAATATGGCCGGAGTGATTCCGCCTATATTCGCTTCCAGTATCATTCTTTTCCCTGCGACGCTGGGGCAGTGGTTCGGAAACACAGAAGGTACGCGTTGGATTCAGGATATCTTTTCCAAGCTGTCGCCCGGTGAGCCGGTCTACGTTATGGCTTATGCCGCCGCAATCATCTTTTTCTGTTTCTTCTATACCGCGCTGGTATTCAATTCACGGGAGACGGCCGATAACTTGAAACGTTCAGGGGCGTTTATTCCGGGTATAAGGCCCGGCGAGCAAACAGCGAAATATATCGATGGCGTTATGTCGAGACTGACCATGGCCGGTGCGATCTATATAACGCTTGTCTGTCTGTTGCCGGAATTTCTGATCGTCGGTTGGAATGTTCCGTTCTACTTTGGCGGAACATCACTGTTGATCATTGTTGTCGTGGTTATGGATTTCATGGCGCAGGTGCAGGCGCACCTGATGTCACACCAATACGACGGGTTAATGAAAAAGGCTAATCTGAAGGGTAGCGGTGCGGGTCTTTTGCGCTGATCCGATCGGTAATGAAACAATTTTGGAGTTTAGATCATGAAAGTGCGTGCATCGGTAAAGAAAATCTGCCGCAATTGCAAGATTGTGCGCCGGAACGGCGTGGTCAGGGTAATCTGTAAAGAAGGGCGCCATAAGCAGCGTCAAGGTTAATCAAAGCGAATGTTTATCCGGCAACTGCTTGATAAGAGCGGTTGTCTGGGGTAATATTGGCCGTTTCCCTTCGGTTAAATAGCAGAGGGGTTCACCAGGAGAATAGAGAAATGGCTCGAATTGCAGGGGTCAATATTCCGGATCGCAAGCATGCGGTTATCGCGCTGACGTCGATTTTCGGCATCGGCCGTTCGCGTGCAGGCGATATCTGTAAGGAAGCCGGTATCGAGCCCCACATCCGAATACAGGAACTGAGCGAGGATCAGATCGAGTCCGTTCGCGGCATTGTCTCCCGTTTCACGGTAGAGGGTGATCTGCGTCGTGAGGTCTCGATGAGTATCAAGCGCCTGATGGACCTGGGCTGCAATCGAGGGATCCGTCATCGCCGCGGTTTACCGCTTCGTGGACAACGCACACGTACAAATGCGAGAACAAGGAAAGGCCCTCGCCGGCCGATCAAACGTTAACTTTATAAACTGCTTTTGAATCTGTAGGTACAAGAGATGGCAAAACCCAGTAGCCGTGCCAAGAAGAAGGTAAAGAAGAGCGTGACCGACGGCGTCGCGCATATTCATGCCTCTTTCAACAACACCATCATCACGATTAGCGACCGTCAGGGCAATGTACTGGCATGGGCGACGTCTGGTGGATCGGGATTCCGCGGATCAAGGAAAAGCACCCCCTATGCAGCCCAGGTTGCCGCGGATAGGGTGGGGCAAATGGTCAAGGAGTACGGCGTCAAGAACCTTGATGTCGATATCAAAGGACCTGGTCCGGGACGTGAATCCGCTGTTCGTTCCCTGAATAATGCAGGCTTTAAGATCACCAGCATCTCCGACGTAACGCCGATACCCCACAATGGCTGCCGTCCTCCTAAAAAGCGCCGCGTCTAACTACTGGAGTTACATAAATCATGGCTAGGTACATCGGACCGAAGTGCAAGTTGAGTCGTAGAGAAGGCACTGACCTGTTCCTCAAGAGTCGCGTACGCTCACTTGATACCAAGTGCAATATGGAAAAAGTGCCGGGTCAGGCGGGTGATCGGCGTCGTCGAGTGTCCGATTACGGTGTGCAGTTGCGGGAAAAGCAGAAAGTGCGTCGCATCTACGGCGTTATGGAGAAGCAGTTTCGTAACTATTACAAAGCGGCCGCCCAAAGCAAAGGGGCTACCGGTGAGAATCTGCTGCAATTGCTGGAGACGCGTTTGGACAACATTGTCTATCGAATGGGTTTTGGCGCCACCCGTGCGGAAGCCCGTCAGTTGGTCAGTCATAAGGCCATTGAAGTCAACGGTAAGATTGTCAACGTACCTTCATTCAAGGTCACCACTGAAGACGAAGTCTCAGTGCGGGAAAAAGCGAAGAAGCAGTTCAGAGTGCAGGGCGCGCTTGAACTGCAAGGACAGTTCGGTTTTGTCGATTGGATCGAGGTTGATCCCAAGGCAATGAAGGGTAAGGTAAAGCGTATACCTGATCGTTCTGATCTGTCGGCCGAGATTAATGAGCAACTGGTCGTCGAGCTCTACTCCAAGTAAGTCTTGACGAGGAAATATACATGACAGAAAGCGTTACGGAATTTCTTAAACCTCGCATCGTTAATGTTCAGCCAGTCACTACCACACGCGCAAAGGTGACGCTGGAGCCGCTAGAAAGAGGTTTTGGGCATACCTTGGGGAATGCGCTGAGGCGTATCCTCCTTTCATCGATGCCCGGAAGCGCCATCACAGAGGTGGAAATCGCAGACGTGCTGCATGAGTACACCACCATGGAGGGAGTGCAGGAGGATGTGCTGGATGTGCTGCTCAACCTCAAGCAGGTTGCAATCGTCATGCATGCGCGTGACGAAGCGACATTGACGTTGCAGAAAAAAGGTCCGGGACAAGTCTATGCCAGCGACATTGCCCTGGATCATGATGTGGAGATTGCCAATCCCGATCATGTGATAGCGACTTTGACCAAGTCCGGCGAGATCAACATGACCTTGAATGTGCGCCGAGGGCGCGGTTACCATCCCGCAGCGGCAAGGCAGGGATCGGCAGGGGATGAGCGTCCGATCGGTATGCTGCAGGTGGATGCTTCTTTCAGCCCTATCAGAGAGGTGGCCTACAGTGTCGAAGCCGCTCGTGTGGAGCAGAATACCAGTCTCGACCGGCTTGTGATCGAGTTGGAGACCAACGGCACGATTGATCCGGAAGAGGCGATCAGGCGATCGGCCGGCATCTTGCGCGATCAGTTATCCGTATTTGTTGATCTTGAAGCCGAGGCCGCTGAATCCGTTAGCGAGCCTGAAGAGCCGGCGGTGGATCCCATTCTGCTGCGCCCCGTTGATGACCTAGAGCTTACCGTTCGATCCGCCAACTGCTTAAAGGCAGAGAATATATTCTTGATCGGCGACCTGATTCAGCGTACCGAAGTGGAGCTGCTAAAGACGCCCAATCTAGGCAAGAAGTCTCTGACTGAGATAAAGGACGTGCTTGCCCGTCGTGGATTGTCGCTCGGCATGCGTCTTGAGCACTGGCCACCGGACAATATCGAAGAGCAGATGGCTCATTGAAGCGGCTGTTTCGAACTCTTTTAACCTATTTTGAATTTGTGGAAGTCGATCCATGCGCCATCGTAAATCAGGCCGACAGTTGAACAGAAACAGCAGTCATCGAAACGCCATGTTCAGGAACATGGCTGTTTCGTTGATCAATCATGAGATGATCAAGACGACGTTACCCAAGGCGAAGGAGTTGCGCCGCGTTGCCGAGCCGCTGATCACTCTGTCCAAGACAGACAATGTGGCAAAACGCCGCTTGGCGTTCGCGCGTCTGCGCGACAGTACTGCTGTCGGCAAATTATTTGCTGAACTGGGACCGCGCTACGAATCCAGGCCGGGTGGTTACCTGCGCATCTTGAAATGCGGCCATCGGCACGGTGATCAGGCGCCAATGGCCTATGTCGAGCTGGTGGATCGTCCGATATCGGAATCGGATGAAGAGACTGAGGTGAAAGCCGAAGAGTAACCGGATCCTCCATCCAGTCCTGTTCGACGCTATATCGAAAGCCCGCATCATCCGACGCGGGTTTTTTTGGTTCGTCGCAGATTTCCCGGAAAAGCGGCTCTGATTCGCTTTGGGCGGAGGGAGCCAAGCTCCTGAGCACTTACAGTCGTAGGTCAGGTTGGCGCGGAGCGGCTACCTGACTTAATGATGATGTCACGTAGCCGCACAACGTGACCTGCGGGCTATTGATCTGGCTAGACTATCCCGGACACACAACCTCAAGTAATCTTGAGACCTAACCGGAGAGTGTGTACCGATGAGTAATCAGAAGAAACAGAACCACTATACATCAGAGTTTAAAGAGTCAGCGGTCAAACTGGCAATAGAGAGCGATCAACCTGTATCCGTGACAGCAGAGGAACTGGGCGTCAATAAGCATACCCTGCATACCTGGATCAACAAATACCGTGGACATCAGTTCCAGAAGGCAGGCCCGGTAGCGGAGGAGCATCTCTACGATGAACTGAAGGGATTACGCAAGGAAAACAAATGCTTAACAGAGGAGCGCGATATATTAAAAAAGGCGACAGCGTACTTTGCGAAGGAAAGCTCGTGAAGTACGCATTTATTGAACGCCATCATGAGACATTTACCGTGACCCGGATGTGTAACCGATGGCTGTCTCCCAGAGCGCCTACTATGACTGGCTGAAACGTCCTGAGAGCGCCCGCAGCCTTGAAAACAGGCGCTTGAGTGAGAAAGTGAAGGAGAGCCACGAGAAGAGTCGTGGAACATACGGAGCCAGGCGTATTCTCAAGGATCTGGTAGACG